>NZ_JBWKOO010000043.1:0-666 GCF_059416125.1 Stenotrophomonas sp. GW821-FHT09E08 | reverse complement strand
CAATGTCCAACGGCGCTCATTGAGCAGATCAGCCCGTTAGCCGCGAGATATCCTTGGTAGTCACCGCTGCGGAACTGACTGCCACGATCCGAATGCAGTATCACCTCATCGCTGCCTTGACGCTGCCAGACCGCCATCTGCACCGCCCGGATCACCATCTGGCGATCCTGTCGATCGTGCATTGACCAGCCCACAATGCGCTGGTCGTAAAGATCCAGCACGATGCACAGATACAGCTTGCCCTGCTGGGTCTTGATCTCGGTGATGTCCGTGACCCACTTGGTTTCCGGCTCCAGCGCGAGAAAATCGCGTTCAAGCAGGTTGACCACGCCCGGCGGCGTTACGGCCGGCCTGCCACGCTTCCCGCGACGCTTCCGCCGGGGCCAGCCCTGCAGGCCGTCGGCCGCCATCAGGCGCGCGACCCGGTTCAGGCTGGCGATCTCGCCTTCCTCAGCCAGGTCTTCGCGCATGCGACCAGCCCCCAACGTACCGCGGCTGTCTTCATGCAGTTCGCGCATCCTTACCACCAGGCGCTCATTGTCGACCTGCCGGGCACTTGCAGGACGCTTGCTCCACTTGTAATAGCCGCTGGCCGATACCTTCAGGCACCGGCACATCAGCCGGATCGGAAACTCATCGCGGCAACGTTCGATCACCTGATACCTC
>NZ_JBWKOO010000042.1:0-679 GCF_059416125.1 Stenotrophomonas sp. GW821-FHT09E08 | reverse complement strand
GTCGATTAATTAATGAGTTCACATTCATGATGATCGAACAGCATCCGATATGACCTGGCCTTCACGGCGGAGACGGGCAGTCGCTGGGTGACCGACCTTCTGAAAATCAGGCCAATGTAAAAATGTAGAGATTTCGCCCCGCATGGCCCTGCGGATCACAAGCAATCAGGCGATGAAGAAGTCCCGTTCTACCGAGAAGTAGATCGCGTACGCGCTCAAGCAGGTCGAGCTGGGGATGGCGGTCGACGAGGTGTGTCGCAAGATGATGTATGCCCCACCGTTTCCTGCTCAGGTCATGCGATTAAGGTAGCGGCGTAAGCCACGTCTGGAGTCATCATCTTCAGTGCTTGGTGAGGGCGCTGCTGGTTGCAAAAGGCGATCCAGTCGACAATCACCCGCGTGCCGTGGACCTGGCTCTCGAAGCGATGCCGGTGCACACATTGCTCCTTTCGAATGACTCGTTCCACCATCCCGTTCTGCTGCGGGCAGTGTGGCGTGATGAGCTCCTGCTGCAGGCCGTAGCTGCGCACCAGGCGCGTGTAGTCGCGGCTGCTGAACACCAGGCCGTTGCCGGAGCGCAGCAGGACATCAGCGAGGCGCCGCTGGTGTTCCTCGGCTACGGCGTGAAGGCGCCGGAACGCAACTGGGACGACTTCAAGGGCGTGGACCTGAAGGGCAA
>NZ_JBWKOO010000041.1:0-718 GCF_059416125.1 Stenotrophomonas sp. GW821-FHT09E08 | reverse complement strand
GCCAATGCCTTGCGGCCACGGGAAGAAATCATCGGCATGCTGCCTCCAGCGGGATGAAGCCGGTCTTGGACGCATCGGCGCCCGCCGGTACCTGGTAATCAATGGTGCAGCGCTGGTCGGCACCTGCGCCCCACTCGACCTGCAACTGGCCCTGGTTCTTCTCGCTGCGCACGTACAGGCGGCCACCCTGGCTGACCATGCCCACTGGCTGGCCCTGCTCGTCCTTGACCTGTGCACCGAACGGCATGGTGCGGCCATCGGTGTTGCGCACCTGGATCAGCAGCGCGTTGCCCTTGCGGGTATCGAAGCGCAGGTAGCTGATGGCACCGGCGAACGGCGCGATCGACTGACTGGTGCTTTCCAGCTCGACGTCGTGGGCCATGCCCTGCGGATCGAGGGTAACGGTGTTGAGGCGGTACGGCGACACGTACGGGACCACCGCGTAACCGCGGCCATCGACGCGCAGGCCCGGGGCGTTGCTGACGATCGCATCGCGCGCGCCCGGTGCTTCGACCAGCACCATGGTGTCGCCACGCTGCGGGGTGAAGGTGAAGCCGCCCGGATGCACGACCACGCTGCCGTTGGCGCCGACCGAGGCCTGGCGGAAATCGCGCGAGTGGCTGTAGGTGGCGTTCAATGCGCTGTAGCGGCTGCGGTATTCGGCGCTGCCGACCGCGGTGGTGCCACCTTCGCGGGAGTCGGAAAGGGCCACGCCGTA
>NZ_JBWKOO010000040.1:0-720 GCF_059416125.1 Stenotrophomonas sp. GW821-FHT09E08 | reverse complement strand
AGCGCCTGGCTGCGGCCCGGCTCGACGCGCGCGATCGGCGGCGTCAGCACGAACGGTGCATCGCTGGTATCGGCGGTCTGGTTGGCGTCGCCGCTGTCGATCCAGGCCTGCACCAGCGCCGGCGATTCGCCCACGTTGTCGACCTGCACGGTGACTTCGCGCGCCTGCGCCGGATAGATCACTCGCGTGCCGTTGACCACCACGCCGGCCAGTGCGTTCTGGCAGAAGGGCAGCGTGAACGCTGCCAGCAGCAGCGCCCGGGGAAAGATTGCTTTCATCGGAAGTACTACGCTCGAGGTGTGTGGCCAGAGGCCGCGGAGCATTGGCCGGCGCGTACGCCGGCCAATGCGGGTACGGCTACGATCAGTTGTAGATGATCGTGTACTTGACGCTGCTGGTGACGTCGCCCGGGGTGGCGGCGGCAGTGGCGTAGTACTCAGCGTAGTAGCTCAGGTCGGCCGAACCGTCGGTGCCGACGGTGACCCACTGCGAGTTGGTCTGGGCCAGGCCAGCGCCGGCTGCCTTGATCGGCAGGACCTGGTTGTTGGAACCCAGCAGCTGCAGCTGCACGTTGGTGGCAGCGTTGGCCGAAGCCTGGTTCAGCAGGCGGCCGGTGTTGAAGTCAACGGTCGAACCCGGCTCGAAGTAGGTCGCGACGTTGCCGGCGCTGCACTTGGTCAGGTTGATCGCGAACGGGGTACGACCCGCAACGGCACCGGC
>NZ_JBWKOO010000039.1:0-749 GCF_059416125.1 Stenotrophomonas sp. GW821-FHT09E08 | reverse complement strand
TTGCCCAGCGTGTACAGCACTTCCAGGTCGCGGGCGGCACCGGCGAACACCCAGTCCGGCTGCCATTCGTCGCCCTGCTGGTGGTAGCGCTTGGCGGTGTAGTCCTCCGAGGCCTTCTTGCCTGCGGCCACGCCGCCGTCCACCCAGTCCTGGCCAGCCGACCACGACAGCGCGGGCACGCCGCGCTTGGCGAACGGGAAGTGATCGGAGCGGAAGAACAGGCCGGCTTCCGGCTTCGGGTCCGGCGTGTAGCGGATGTCCCAGCCCTTCGCGACGTCCTTCAGCTGGTCCAGCAACTCGAAGCGCGCTGCGCCATAGATACCGAAATCACGTGACGGACCGAACGGTGCCATGCCGTCCATGTTGATCATCGCCACGGTCTTTTCCAGCGGATACAGCGGATGGGTGGCGTAGTACTCCGAACCCAGCAGGCCCTTCTCTTCGGCGGTCACCGCCAGGAACAGCACCGAGCGCTGCGGGCGCTTCTGCTTGGCGAAACCGCGGGCAAGCTCGATCAGCGAGGCGGTGCCGCTGGCATTGTCCAGAGCGCCGTTGAAGATGCGGTCGCCGCGTGCGTCGGGCTCGCCCACGCCGATGTGATCCCAGTGCGCACTGTAGATGACGGTCTCGTCCGGGTGGCTGCTGCCTTCCAGGCGCGCGGCTACGTTGTGCGAGGTGATCACTTCGGTCTTCACCGCGTACTTCGCATCCAGGCTGGCACCGGTCAGCGGCACCGGCGTGAAGTCACG
>NZ_JBWKOO010000038.1:0-840 GCF_059416125.1 Stenotrophomonas sp. GW821-FHT09E08 | reverse complement strand
GCTCGGCTCTTATCTCTTGCGACTCTGGCACCTTAGGTGCCGAGAGCCCGGCGCGGGCGACCGTTCGGCTCTAGGTCTTCTCGATCGCTCTGTAGCAAGGATCTCCGCGCCGGTTTCTCCCTGATCCGCCCGAACAGTTGATCGAGTTGGCGCTCGCACTGATAAGACTGGGCAAGCGGGGGGAGCTCTCGGCCCTGTCAGCCTAGCGGAGTTACCTCATGTTTGGGATCGGGATCGATGTCAGTGGTGAGAATCTGGATGTTGCCGTCCATGAACAGGCCTTTCGCCAGTTCAAGAACAGCAAGCGTGGCTGGAATAGCCTGATCCGGTGGTTGCAGCAGTGGCCAGCCAAGCAGGTCGTGCTCGAGGCCAGTGGCGGCTACGAGCAAAAGGCACTGGATGCGCTGCATGAAGCAGGCCTGCCGATGGTACGAATCAATCCTGGCCGTGGCCGCAGCTTTGCCTCAGCCACGGGAAAGCAGGCCAAGACCGATCGTATTGATGCCATGGTGCTGGCCCACATGGCCGATGCCCTAAAGCTGACCCGCTACGTACCGCCAGCGGCTTGGCAGCGCCGTCTGGGGGAGCTGTGCCAGCGACGTCGCCACCTGGTCCAGATGCGGGTGAGCGAGCATCAGCGCATGCGCGCGTTCAGCGAACCCAGCCTGATTTCCATGCTGAATCAGCACCTGCGCGAGATCCAGAAAAGCATCAAGCAGCTCGACGCCACCATCGCAGCGCTGCTGGCCGAACAGGAAGGATGGCGTGACTTTGCCAAGCTCAAAGGTGCCGGCCCGGTGTTGATGGCAACCCTGGCCTGCGAGCTCCCGGAGCTGGGCA
>NZ_JBWKOO010000037.1:0-866 GCF_059416125.1 Stenotrophomonas sp. GW821-FHT09E08 | reverse complement strand
CTGAAGTTGTTGTCGATGCCGGTCGAACCGGTAATGCCGACACGGCTGTTGTCGTAGCCACCGCGCTCGCGCACGCCGACATCGGCGCTGAACGACACCGGGTGGCTGCCACGGCCCAGCGGCACGCTCATCGACAGCAGGTACTGGGTATCGGAACGGCCGAGCACGCCTTCTTCGGTGCGCAGTGCCGAGAAGCCGTAGTTCACCGAGCGCCAGGCGTTGTTGTAGCCCACCTGGTACTGCTTGGAAGTGCCCGGACGATCGTAGAAGTCACGCACCGAACCGGTCACGTACAGCGCACCGCCGCGACGGCCCAGCGGCTGGTTCAGCGTCACCTGGAACTGGCTGCGCTGACGGCCGCGGGTGGTCGGGTCGATGCCGCGCTTGTCCGAATCACGGCCATACAGCGCGTCCTGCAGGCTGTAGAAGCCTTCAGTCGAATACCGGTAGGCGGCCAGGGTCAGGTTGGTCCCGGTCTCGCCGATCATGTTGCTGTAGCTCAAGCGCACGCTGGCACCGGTGTGGTTGCCGTAGTGGTCGAACGTCGTACGTGCATGGGTGACGTCGGCGGCGAACGCGCCGACCGGCGTGGACAGGCCGACGCCGTACAGCAGCGACAGGTAACCATCGCTCAGCGCCGTGCCGCCGTACAGGGTCAGCTGGTTGCCGATACCGCGCTGATAGGTGCCCTGCACAAGCCACGGCTCATCGGCCAGCAGCTTGTTGCGCACCTGGCCGGCGGTCAGCGCGTAACGCGACACGCCTTCGCGCAGCATCTGCGGCACCGAACCGAACGGCACCTTGAATTCGCGGCGGCGGCCATCGGCCTCGATCACGCTCACGTCCAGGTCGCCGCCATAGCCGGT
>NZ_JBWKOO010000036.1:0-1004 GCF_059416125.1 Stenotrophomonas sp. GW821-FHT09E08 | reverse complement strand
GTCGGCACCATCGGTCACGTCGACCACGGCAAGACCACGCTGACCGCCGCACTGACCAAGATCGGTGCCGAGCGCTTCGGTGGCGAGTTCAAGGACTACTCCTCGATCGACGCCGCGCCGGAAGAAAAGGCTCGTGGTATCACGATCTCGACCGCGCACGTCGAATACGAATCCGAGAAGCGTCACTACGCCCACGTCGATTGCCCGGGCCACGCTGACTACGTCAAGAACATGATCACCGGTGCTGCCCAGATGGACGGCGCGATCCTGGTCTGCTCGGCCGCTGACGGCCCGATGCCGCAGACCCGCGAGCACATCCTGCTGTCGCGTCAGGTCGGCGTGCCGTACATCGTTGTGTTCCTGAACAAGGCCGACATGGTCGACGACGCCGAGCTGCTCGAGCTGGTCGAAATGGAAGTGCGCGAGCTGCTGAGCAAGTACGACTTCCCGGGCGACGACACCCCGATCATCGCGGGTTCGGCCCGTCTGGCGCTGGAAGGCGACCAGAGCGACATCGGCGTGCCGGCCATCCTGAAGCTGGTCGACGCCCTGGACAGCTGGATTCCGGAGCCGGAGCGTGCGATCGACAAGCCGTTCCTGATGCCGGTGGAAGACGTGTTCTCGATCTCGGGCCGCGGCACCGTGGTGACCGGTCGTATCGAGCGCGGCATCATCAAGGTCGGCGACGAAATCGAAATCGTCGGTATCCGTCCGGTGCAGAAGACCACCGTGACCGGCGTTGAAATGTTCCGCAAGCTGCTGGACCAGGGTCAGGCAGGCGACAACGCTGGCCTGCTGCTGCGCGGCACCAAGCGTGACGACGTCGAGCGTGGCCAGGTTCTGGCCAAGCCGGGTTCGATCAAGCCGCACACCAAGTTCGAAGGCGAAGTGTACGTGCTGTCGAAGGATGAGGGCGGCCGTCACACCCCGTTCTTCAACGGCTACCGTCCGCAGTTCTACTTCCGCACCACCGACATCACCGGTGCAGCCCAGCTGCCGGAAGG
>NZ_JBWKOO010000035.1:0-1669 GCF_059416125.1 Stenotrophomonas sp. GW821-FHT09E08 | reverse complement strand
GAGGCCCGCAGCAGCTTCGAGTTGCGCCGGACGGTGCAGGACCCCACCGGGGCCGCGCTGGCCAGCGAGAGCTTTTACGACCAGGTTGGTAATGTCACTGCCGTGGAAGGCCCGCGTGGGGCCGCCGATCTCATCGTCCACGTCTACGACAAGGCACGACGCCTGCTGTCCACGACCTTCCCGGCAGTGGCCGGGGTGACCGCCAAGATCCAGAACACGTTTGATGCTGATGGCCGGCAGATCAGCCAGGCCCACAGCCAGGGGGCCAACTGGGTCTCCAAGACCGTGGCCTACGATGCGCGTGGCTTGATCGCCAGCAGCACCGGGGTTGACGGTAGTCCGATCAACTACGCCTATGACGCTGCTGGACGGCAGATCGAGTCGCGCCAAGATGTGGATGGCACCACGCGCGTTACCCGCACCAGCTTTGACGCCGCTGGCCGCCCCTTGGTGAACACCCTGGCCGCCGGTTCGCCAGTGGAGCAGGCTTACGCCACGGTGCAGTACACCCCCAATGGCCAGATCGCCTCGCAGACCGACGCGGGTGGCCGGGCGATCACCCGCTGCTACGACGGCTTTGATCGTCTCATCGAGCAGCGCTATCCCGCGCCAGATGGATCCTCACCGGCTCCTGCGTGCTCGGCCCTCGCCGCCGGCGCGGCGCTGCCGGCGGGCGTGACCCGTGAAACCTACACCTATGCAGCCAATGGCGATCTGGCCAGCGCCACCTTGCGTGACGGCAACACGCTGCGCTACACCTTTGACCCGGCCGGTCAGCTCACCCACAAGGAAGTGCCCGGTGCCGAGCGCAGCGTCAGCTACACCTACGATCTGCTGGGCCGACGAACGGCCGCCAATCTGCCCGGGGGCAACGCAGCCCTGTCGGTGACCTGGGCTTACGACAAGATCGGCCGCGTCATCAGCTCTACCGGTGCTTATGGGCACACCGTCAGCTACAGCCATGATGCTGCTTTGGCTTGGTCGCAGATGCGCTGGCCCGACGGATTCACAGCGCAATACAACTTCGATGTGCGGGGGCGCATTTCGGCGGTGGCCGAGGCCAGCGGCGCGGCGCTGGCCAACTTCGAGTACGACGAATTGTCCCGTCGATCGGCGGCTACCTACGGCAACGGCAACACCCGTTCCACCTACACCTTCGATGTCCAGCAGCGCCTAGCCTCGATCCAGCATGATCTGGCCGGTACCGACCAGGATATCGGTTACGGATTCACCTACAACCAGGTGGGGCAAATCCGCACGCGCTCGGTATCCAATCCGGCCTTCGGGCTGGCCGATGCGGAAATCGTCGAGAAGAAGTACGCCTCGGCAGCCGGCGCAGCGGGTGCCAATGCGCTCAACCAGTACGATCGCGTCAGTCCGGATGATCGCACGCTGACCTATGACGGGCAGGGAAACCTGGTCAAGGACGCCAGCGCCGCTGCCGTAGCCGACTACACCTTCGATGCGGAAGGGCGCCTGCTTTCCGCGAAGGGCAGTCAGTTCACCTATGACGCGATCGGTCGACTTGCTTCGATCGTCCGTGAAGGCTGGGCCTCGCGCCTTGTCTACGACGGTCAGGAGCTGATCGCGGAGATGGATGTAAACAACGGCAGCACCGTTCGACGGACGGTGTACGGGCCGAATGTCAACGAGCCCTTGCATGTCTATG
>NZ_JBWKOO010000034.1:0-1708 GCF_059416125.1 Stenotrophomonas sp. GW821-FHT09E08 | reverse complement strand
CCGAACGGCACCTTGAATTCGCGGCGGCGGCCATCGGCCTCGATCACGCTCACGTCCAGGTCGCCGCCATAGCCGGTTGGGTACAGATCGTCGATGACGAAGCTGCCCGGCGACACCGTCGAGGAGTAGATCAACTGCTCATTCTGGCGCACTTCGATGCGCGCGTTGGTTTCAGCAATACCACGCACGACCGGCGCGTAGCCGCGCAGCGAGTCGGGCAGCATGCGGTCGTCGCTGGCCAGGCTGGCACCGCGGTACCCGATCGAATCGAACAGTTCACCGGTGGTGTAGGCCTCACCGATGGTGAGCATGCCGCGCACCTGCGGGATGCCGCGCTGTGCGTAGGTGGCGATGCTCTGCCAATGGCGGCCGTCACCCTCGGACCAGGTCAGGTTCGAGTCGTGGCGGAACTGCCAGCCGCCCAGGTTCAGGCCGGCATTGAGGCCAAGGTAGGCACTGCGGTTGCGCTGGCCACCTTCGACGCGGCTGTCGCTGTTGATCGCATTGAAGCTGTAGCCGACGAAGCCGGCATTGATGCCGCGGTCCCACAGCGCCGGGTTGACGTAGCCGCGCGCCTCGCGGCGCAGGAACACCTGCGGAATGCTGAGGTCGTAGCGCAGGTTGCCGCTGTCATAGATGCCGTAGGCGTTGCTCATGCGCTGCTGCACCGGCACGCAGCTGGTCTTGTCGGCCGGCACGGACGGGTCCTGCTGCAGCAGCACGGCCTCGCTGTCCACGCCCATTTCTTCCAGCATCGGCAGCGGCAGGCAGGCGTCGACGCGACCCTGCGCATCGGCCTTGAACTGCAGGTCGCGACGGCCCTGCCACGCACCGTTGACGTAGACGTCGACGCGGTAGGTGCCGGCCACCATCGGGTTGCCGTTGCTGAAGGCCGCCAGGTCGACCTGCTTGGCCTGGCCGGACAGGAAGCTGGAGTTGAACTGGGCCGATTCCGGTGCACGCGCATTGGCCGCACCACTCTGCGCCATCAGCGCCTGTTCGCCGAGATTGGCCGGGGCAGCCAACGCCCATCCTGGGCAGGCCACGCCAGCAACCAACAGGCAAAGCGCCTGATGGATCGACAATGTCAATCTGTTTCCGATCACACTGACATTCCTTCAATTCGCCGCACGGCGGCGGTGGCGGGATGCGCAGGCCATGGGCCGGCGCGGCGCGTTCAGCCCCCGGTGCTGCCGAGGCGGATGGTGTGTTCCACCCGGCCGCCGTAGTCGTTGATGGTGATGAAGCGGACCTGGTCGGTGCCCGCCGGTGCGGCGAACTCCAGGCTCTGCTTCGGCGCGACCATCGCGCCCTTGTCCTCGACGGCCTTTTCACTGCTGCCGGTCACGGCATGCACTTCAGCCAGCGTGACGTGGAAGGGGCTCGGGTTTTCCACCCGCAGGCGGTCGCCATTGCGGGTCCAGCGCAGTGCAGCCGGCGCGTCGTTGGCGACGCCCTTCAGGCCCTGCGGCCGGTAGAAAAGCTTCAGGCGCGAACGAAACGCGACCTGCAGGTAATTCTGTTCGCCACTGTTGTCGGCGTTGTCCGGCGACGGCGGCACATCCAGCACGTTGAGCCAGAACACCGACTCGCGGTCGGTCGGCAGCTGCGCGCCGGAGAAGATCAGGCGCAGCGCCTGGCTGCGGCCCGGCTCGACGCGCGCGATCGGCGGCGTCAGCACGAACGGTGCATCGCTGGTATCGGCGGT
>NZ_JBWKOO010000033.1:0-2553 GCF_059416125.1 Stenotrophomonas sp. GW821-FHT09E08 | reverse complement strand
CAGGGCGACGAATGGCAGCCGGACTGGGTGTTCGCCGGTGCCGCCCGCGACCTGGAAGTGCTGTACACGCTGGGCAACCAGCTGGCCAACTCGCGCAGCTGGCCGAACTGGAGCAAGGACGAGTCGTTCCGCGCCGTGCGTGACGCCAGCGCACACCAGCGGGAATAAACAGGGCATCGCCACGCGGCGATGAAGCAGCGTCACCGTCAGGCGGCCGGTACGAATCGACCGCCTTTTGTGGCCGGCCCAAGCCGCCGCGTGGCGGCACCCGCAGTGCGTGGAATTAGCGGTTATGTACGGATGTGCCCTCGCTCCGCCAGGGCTTGAAGATTGAAACAGCATGTTTGATAGGTCAATCGTGACAACCGCCATGTCCGTGACCACCCTGGCCGCGCTGGCTAGCGCCAGTGCCCTGCGAAACTCCAGCTCATCGGCCAGCATGGCGGCTACGCTGTCATCGTGCGCATCGGCGCGGCCGAAATGCAACTGACCGGCCAGCGCGGTGAGCCGCGCGTGTTTGCTTTCCTGGACACTGCCGTCGCCCAGCTGCTGGCCTTGGGCATCACCGTCTTTGAAGTGCTGTAGGCGCACTACGTGTGCGGCCCCAGACCCTACCGCCGCGGCCACCCAGAGGCGATCAAGGTGCTGGCCAGAATCCAGCGTGCGACACGCACGCGCTGAGGCGTCCACGATGCGGCCTATCCATCATCTACAACATGGTGTCGGCGCGCGGCTGCGAGCAAAGCGTGAGCGGCGAGGATTGACTCAGCAGGCCGTGGGCATGGCCGCCGATATCACCAAAAGGCACAGCAGCGTTATGAGAACGGGCTGAACTCACCCACCGCTCGCTACCTGCATGCGGCGGCGGCGTTGGGCGTCGATATGGGCTATGTGTTGACTGGGCTCCCGTCGGAGCTGTGCGAGGATGAGCGCCTGCTGCTGGCCCGCTACCGCGCTACCACGGAGCATTGGCAGTGCACGGTCAGGTGGGTGCTGAACAAGGCGGAAAAGCGGCTCAGGCTGAAGAGTCGTGATCGCAAGCGGGCATCGGCTTAGGGGGCTGCACACCAATGCGACGTCCCTTGCCTTATCCAATAGTCGGCTCTTCTGGTCAAGAATTCCGTACAACCGGAATCGATATTGTCCGTGGCATATCAAGGATGTGGTGAAGGTGTAGATGAGCCAGATGAGGACGCAGGTGGACGCCGCTTAGAACGATCACTACAACTGAATCAATCAGCATTGATAGAAGTTCAGTCAGCCCGATCAGGCTTCGGACGTCTTCAAAATGAAGCGAGATGGCTGACGCCTCTTATTGTTATTGAACCCATCCATCTACATAAGTACTGGTGGGGTTGGGAGTATTCCCGGTCGCGGAAGAGTTATGATTCCGCGCTCGTTGGGCGGAACTCGAATCAGCTCTTCAGCGGGCGATTGCGGCCTTGGAGAAGCCCCGTTTTTCAGTGGCATCAAGCGCTGACTTAGCTCTTGATAGTTCAACTCTGAGTAGGGCGCAGTGATCAAGGCAGGCTTTGCTAGGCTCATTTTTCCCCCTGCCAGTCGCTCAGTCGAAGCACAAGCGCCCAAAGTGAGGAACACTCCTATTGCTGAAATTAACCGAATTGGCATCTTCATCGGGGCTTGTAACGGTAGATTTTTGGCGCGTATTCTGAGTCGGAGATCGAATCGCATATCATCGAAACTTACCTCTTTACAGCAACACAACCTAACAACTTCCCAGTTGCTACCCAAAATGCGGTGACTGCGTCCGCGTTGGAGCCAATGAAGGGTTCAACCCTGATTTCACTGCCCCCGTCAAGGGATCGTAGTGAAGAAACCAATTCTTCAATACCAAAGGTCTGAATCCCGTGCCGATCCTGAGAACTACTACGGGCTTCGTATACCCTGATCAAATCACGCGCTGAACTTATCGCCTTCGCAGAAGTAGATCCTGCAAAGACCACGTCCTCCCTCTCCAGTAAACGAATGATTTCTTCAGTCAGGAGGGGATTATTAAGTGTTGGGATGGCCATCATGAGATTTTTCTTTCGTTCCATACGTCATCTTCCGCATTGAACTACGATACATCCGTCGCGCGTCCCTCGCATGAGGATCTCGCTCTCTGCGTAAATGTCTGGCGAAGGCTCCCATCTCCAAGTCGCACCAGGCGGCGGAGCACCTCTGGGAACTTGAAGTATCACACCGCCCCGGCCGGCATATTTTTCGGCTACAGCATAATCGGCGGTCCAAGAAGTAAAGGGACTACTAGCCGATACGCCCCCAGCATTGTGATCTGCAGCGTTTGCAAGACCTTTGATGTTCCCTGGTTCAACACGTCCCGCTTTGGCTGCCGATAGCGCTGGATGTTGAGCATGCACCCCTCGATACAGAAATTTCTCACCCGCCGCGCCGACAGCTTTCTTCGATAGCTTCCCTATCGTCGCGACTGGCCCCGCCAGCGGAACGACCGCTACAGCCGACAAGGCCGCATTTCCGTATTCAGCACGGCTCAGCTGCAATGCTGCGCCGAACAACTCGCGCAACGGGGCCATA
>NZ_JBWKOO010000032.1:0-4380 GCF_059416125.1 Stenotrophomonas sp. GW821-FHT09E08 | reverse complement strand
AAGTAGGTCGCGACGTTGCCGGCGCTGCACTTGGTCAGGTTGATCGCGAACGGGGTACGACCCGCAACGGCACCGGCGTTGGCCAGGGTGTTCTTGGGCACGGTCGGCAGGTTGACGGCGAAGTCCTTGCCGCCCGGGGTCGAGATGGTGCAGGTCTTGTCGGTCACCTTGCCATTGAAGGTGATGGTGCCATCGGCGGCATTGGCGGCCAGCGGAGCGGCGGCCAGCATCAGAACGGCAATAAGGTTGTTCTTGTGCATTTATGTAAAACCCTGCTAAGAGAAAGTGGACTTAAGTGAGCAAAGGATGCAGGGAAGGAGTGCGGCCTTCCGTATGGCCAGTCTCAGGCCACCTAAAGCACTCAGCTCGAACACTAGTATCGAGCCGAAGCGTTGCTAATCAATTTCGGGCAGACGTGCGTATGTTGCGGCTGATTTCAGAAAATTGCGGGAGCAGATACTGGTGACCGACACTGCGCACGCAGCCTTGCAAGAAAGAAGGCCTCACAGCGATCACGCTACAGTTCTGTCATGCGATCACTCCGCAATAGATCTCAAAGCGCCGTTCGCGACTTCTATTGCGTAAAACCTACATTGCACTGCAGAGATTTCCAGACTGGCTTTGATCTACACTCTCATCGAGCGGCCGTGTTTCTAACTGAAATAATTGTCATATCTATTAACAATAAATTTGATGCGCCTCCTGGCCATGACAACTAGTCTTGGTCCTAAGTCAGCAACGGGGCATAGAATTGAAATTATGAACATCGAGCGATGCATCTATGACGGCGCTCTGCAGAAAGGCAGAGTGCGCGCCGGCGTTTGCAGTCGTGTAGGTCAAGGCCAAAGTGACCGTATACCCGACGTCCTTGAGCATCGGTGCGTAGGACGAGGGAGCGGGGATAATAAAAGTGCAATGCACGATCGACGAAACCCAGCTCATGAATGCTTCGATGAGCCCCGTGTTGAAGCCATCGATGCCGCGAGAGCACTGGAGCTGATATCGAACCGGAATGAGGCAGGTGAAGCTGTATCCCCGTTGATGACTACATCGCCTGCAGCCTCTTGCACGCAGTCAAAGGATTCGCATCGTGATGCACAGCCATGCCGGAGAGTGAAGAGATCCATCGCCTCTACTGCGAGCACGTGCGATTGCGGAACGTCGACAGCCGGCCTGCGGCGGATTCGATAAGAGCACGAACAAACATCTGCTTCAAAGAGCTGGGCGCTGCTAGGCTAGCTTTGGGCACAATCTTCACCCTCTCCTCGGTCTCGCTCTGGCAGAGTATCAAGTGCCTTCGGATTGCATCTGATGCGTGGAAGTGAAGCCTTAATCGGGCTGCGTCACTGTGACGAACATAGTCGAGGGATTTCATGCATCGCAAAAAGGAATACAGATGCCTGCTTCGGTAATGCCCCGTGTACTGCTGGTCGAGGATGACCCTGATATGCGCAACATGCTCCGCCGCTATCTGAGCGATCGAGGCTATAGCGTGCAGGCCATTGCTGATCCAAGCCATTTAGACGATATGCTGCGCCGTAAGCCGTATGACGTGCTGCTGCTGGATATCAACTTGCCTCGCGAAGATGGATTGTCGATCTGCCGCCGACTTAGAGTGACCGGGCAGACGATTCCTATCATGATGCTGACTGCCCATCATGATACCGCCGACCGGATCGTCGGCTTTGAGATGGGCGCGGATGACTACTTGGGCAAACCATTCGATCCGAGAGAGCTGATCGCACGAATCAACGCACTACGCCGTCGCCAACAGATGATTCACACGGATACGGCATGGGCGGTGGATGAGAGTCTTGTTTTCGGGCCCTTCAGTGTCAGCCTGTCTCGTATGGAGCTACAGCACAATGGAGAAGTCGTTCCACTGACCGGAACCGAATTTCAATTACTGAGAATCTTCCTTGCCCATCCACGCCGGCCCTTGAGTCGCGACCACCTATTGGATCGTTTGAAGGGTGTGGGAACCGAAGCGTCCGATCGCAGTATCGATGTGCAAGTATCTCGCTTGCGCCGAAAGCTGGAGAAAGACTCACGCGCACCTGTTTACCTGCGTACAGTGTGGGGGTTGGGGTATGTGTTCGTGCCGGACGACTGCCGTGATTGATCAATCTTCAGCGCATGTGCGTCGATCACAAATGCGGCCACGCTCACTCATGCTGCAGAACACGCTGATTCTGGTCGGGATGGCAACCATCATCTACATGGGTGTATTAGCGGTTCATTTGCTGATCTTTCGGGAGAGTATGATCAATGCGTCCAATACACTGGTCGATCAGGCAAAGTTGGTGAACACCGTATTGTCGCACGTTGATCCGACTTTGCGCGAACAAGCCCTGGCGGACGTTGAACGGCATGGATGGAAAGCTGTCAACGCACCCCCGCCATTGCCAAGTGGCGCATCATCATCCAGTCTCCGGCTTGCGTTGTTCTCCGCAGAAAGAATGCGGCGCTCCCTAGCGCCTGACATTCCTTTTCGGTGGAGCTGTGACAAGCTTGGAAATGTAATCGCCATCTGGATGCAGCTCAATGTTGGGGGAGTGCCCACCTGGTTTGTCGGCAAGCCCAGCATGGCCCCGAACAACCTCAAGTTGCTTATGCTGTCGCTTGGACTGGCTTTCGGTTTAACTGCTCTCGCCACGATCACCGCAGTGCTGATACAGCGCCGCGTTCAACGACCGCTGCGCGACATCACAACAGCCGCCCGTGCACTGGCTGATGGTCGTCGAGAGGTGCAGCTTCCACTCTATTCAACCAGCGAGCTGGCCGACGTGGCCAGACAGTTCAACTCCATGGTGAACAGTCTTGCGGAGACGGAAGCCCAGCATACGCTGATGCTGGCTGGCATTTCGCATGATATCCGCACACCACTGGCTCGTCTGCGTATCGCTTTAGCCCTGCAAGGAGGCGAGTGCGAAGTGATGGCGTCGCACTGTATCCGGCAGATCGATTCTATCGTCGATCAGTTTCTGCATTTCGGCCGCGGCGAGGGCGGTGAACAGAAGTGCAGGTGCGATCTGAACTTACTGATTAGGCAAGTCGCGGCTGAATTTGAGGCGGACGACCATCCATTCATCTTGCAATTGCAGGAGCTTCCACACATATCGGTGCGTCCGGTGGCGATGCAGCGTGTACTACAGAATCTGATGGATAACGCGTCAAAGTATGCCGGCAGTGGTTTAGAGGTGCGATCATGGCGTGATCGTGATGGCGTCCATATCGCCGTGTTGGACCGTGGGCCGGGCATCACTGACAATACACGCGTACCGGAACGCTTCGAACCTGACGAAAAATCCGAGTCAATGGGAGGGCTGGGACTAGGGCTCACCATTGTTGAGCAGCTGCTGATACTTAATGGCGGCTCTTTACTGATACTGAATCGAGAAGCTGGTGGCCTAGAGGCACGCATCACCCTGTCAGCGCCTTGACCCACCCCCGAAAAACCGAGCCAGCGTAAAGTAGAGACTTCACCCCGCATGGGCCCCGTGGATCACGAGGAATCAGGCGATGAAGAAGTCCCGATTTACCGATGAGCAGATTGCCAGTGCGCTCAAGCAGGTCGAGCTGGGGATGGCGGTCAGTGAGGTGTGCCGCAAGATGGGCATTGCGGAGGCGACGTTCTATGTGTGGCGCAAGAAGTAGGGCGGGCTGGGGCCGCCCGAGCTCAGACGGCTGCGCTTGCTGGAGGAGGAAAACCGCAAGCTCAAGCAGTTGGTGGCCGACCTGAGCCTGGACAAGGCGATGCTGCAGGAGGTGGTCAAAAAAAGCTCTGAGGCCTGCCCAGAAGCGTGCCTGGGTGGGGCGGCTGCAGGAGCGATTTGGAAGTAGTGAGCGGTGTGCGCTGCGGATCGTGTCGATGTCGCGCTCGGCGTTTCCCTACACGCCCAAGGCGCGTGACAGTAGTGCTATCCGCCGGCGGATGCATGAGATTGTTCAGACGCGGATTCACTAGGGCTGTGAGCGCGTACAGGTGATGCTGCGCCGGGACGGCTGGCGGGATAACCCCAAGCGCGTGCATCGCATCTACAAGGAAGAAGGCCTGTCTTTACGGCATTGCCGGCCGCGCCGCAGCCGGAGCAGCCGTCGCCGGAAACCGACGCCAAATGATCTGGACGGCGTCATCGGGCTGAACATCGTCGATGATCGACACAGATGACGGCCTCTATCTACCTTCTGTGATGTTTATCTCAGGACTCTGAGGTTTGACAGGCCAATGTTGAAGCCTGCCGGCTGTGCATTTTGGCCTGTGTAACAGGCGTGCAACCGTGAGGCGGTACTTCATGGGTAAAGACGTATTCCCATCCATGCCCAGCAGCCGAGTGATCCAGCTGCGAGCGTTGATCTCCGCCATGGTGAGCGGACCAA
>NZ_JBWKOO010000031.1:0-4477 GCF_059416125.1 Stenotrophomonas sp. GW821-FHT09E08 | reverse complement strand
GTCGCCCGCGCCGGGCTCTCGGCACCTAAGGTGCCAGAGTCGCAAGAGATAAGAGCCGAGCCCATGCTCGGCTCATCAAAGGAAACGGAGCCGAGCATGGCTCGGCTCTACAGTACGCCCACGCCGCCCATGGATGCCTTTCAGAAATCCATCGTGGCCGACAACAACACCGTTCTCGGTGCCCCCAGCGCCAGGCTGGAAAGCAACGGCATGCCCCAATACGCCTTGTTGGTCACGTTGTTCACGCTCGCTCTCAGGGCAAGCGGTCGTCCGGCCACGGTGGTGCTGTAGCGCGCACCCACATCGAACAAAGTGCGCCCAGGTACCGACAGACTATTGTCTGCGCTGATGTACTGCTTCGACATGGCGGTGGCATTGCCGGTCAGGGTAAAGCCCTCCAGTGCAGGCACATCCCATTCCACGCCCAGCTTGGCCTGCCGCTGCGCAACCGCCGTGGCCATGCGGCCTTCATTCACGCCACCGGCCGTGCGGGTCAGCTTGGGCTGCACATAGGCCATGCCACCCAGCAGGCGCACGCCATCCAGCGGTGAGCCGAAGAAACCCCATTCCACGCCGCGGTTCCGTTGTTCACCACCGAACGAGAAGACATTCGTGACCGGGTCGGTGTAGCTGCTCGGGCGCTTGATCTCGTACACGCTGAAGGTGTGCGTGAAGCTGCCAAGGTCCAGTTTCAGGCCGAGCTCCTTCTGCTTGGTGCGGAAAGGCGCGAACACATCGCCGGCGTTGGCAGCAGTCATCGGCGCGGTGGCGCCCTGGCTGAGGCCTTCGATGTAGTTGGTGTAGACCGAAAGTGTATCGGTGGCCTTCACCAGCAGGGCGGCGGCCGGGGTGGTGGCGCTCTCGTCATAGCGCGAGGTGCGCGCACCGTTGGCGACATTGAAGGTCTCGCTGACCACCTGCTGACGGCGCACGCCCAGCGTCAACTGCACGCGGTCATCGGCGAAGGACAAGGTATCAGCGAAGCCGATGCTGTCCAGCCGCAGTTCGGTGTGCGAGATATGCGGGGCCATGAAGGGCGCGGCAGGGCCCCACACCGGGTTGTACAGGTTGGTGGTCCAGTCCCAGCCCGGCACGCTGCGGCGGCCGTAGTCGTTCTGGGTGTGCTGGTAATGGGTCACGTTGGCAGCCCACTGGTGGCCGACGCTGCCGGTACGGAAGCTGCCGCGCAGGCCAGCATCACCGGACTGCTTCTTGATGTCGAACGCCAGCTGGCCGATCACGGTAGTGAAGTCACCGGCTGGGTTGAGGATCTGCGCGCTGATCGATCCGTTGTAGCGGTAGTCGGTCTTGCTGGTGCCGTAGGCCAGGTAGGCCATCAGGTTGTCGATGATATCCAGCTCGCCACGCAGCATCGCGCCCTTGTCCTGGCTGTCCACGTAGGCCCAGTCCGGGTTGATCAGTGTGTCGCCTCGCGGCGGGCGGGGAATGGCGACGCCCGGTGCCAGGCCGACACCACGGGCCGGGCCGTCGACGCGGTCGTCGGCGCTGTACAGATCGGCCGACAGGCGGGCGCGCTCGCCGCGCCAATCCAGCGCCAGCGAGCCCAGCTGCACCTTCTTGCTCTGCTTGCCCACTGCACCGTCGCCATCACGGTAAGCGCCGTTGAAGCGGATGCCGAACTGCTTGTCGGCGCCCAGACGGCGGCCCACATCCACATGGGTGCCGAACTGCGCATCGGAGGCGAAGTTGGCGCTGATCCGCAGCAATGGCTGGTCATCCGCACGCTTGGGCACCAGGTTGACGCTGCCACCGACCGAGCCGCCCGGCGGCATGCCGTTGAGCAGGGCGGACGGGCCCTTCAACACCTCGATGCGCTCGAACATTTCCGGTGAGGTGCGGTAGTACGGCGCGATGCCGCTGAGGCCGTTGAAGGTGGTGTCGCTGCTGCTGGAGCCGAAGCCGCGGATGGCGTAGTTCTCGCTCCAGGAACCGGTGACGCCGTTACTGAACACCGTGGGGTCGGTGGCGGCGATGACGTCGGTGAGATCCTTGGCCTGGCGGTCGCGGATGAAGGCTTCGGTGTAGCTGACCGTACTGAACGGCGTATCCATGAAGTCCTTGTCGCCGAGCAGGCCGACGCGGCTGCCAGAGGCCACCTGTCCGCCGGCATAGTCGCCGGTCACCCGGCGCTGTTCCTGCACCTGCACCGAAGGCAGGGTGGACGGCGTCGACTCGGCCAGCGCGGCGAACGAGGCCAGCAGGCCCAGTGCCAGGACCGACACCCGGATGCCCAGCGCCTGCGTCTGGCCGCTACGCGCATTGGGGGTGCTCTGGTAGCGCCGGGCCATGCCCGGCGGGAGCATCACCAGGCGGGTCGGATCAGCAGCTGCGCGCTGCAGCAGAGAGGAAAGGTCGTACACGGTCATGCCAGATTCCTGTGAATCGCAGGTGCGAACGCGCCTGGCGCGCTGCCGACGGCAAGCACGGGGGAGGGCGCAGCGCAGGGTTGTCGGCTGGGTGGGAACCTGGCGGGAAGTGAGCCATGGGCTCGATTGCGGACGGCGACGGGGTTGCGAACCACGCGCGTTCCGAATTAGTTGAGTAAATTAAACTAAACTATATGATGCGGACAAGAGGGTCCCTTTGCTGGCACCCTCGCTACGGTATGAGCATGCAACCTGAGATCCCGGCGCCGGCCCGTGGCCGCCCGCCTACCATCACCCCCGATCGGCTGGCCGACATCGGCATCACGCTGGGCCTGCCGAACCTGACCATGGCCAATGTGGCCGCCGAGCTGGCGGTGACCCAGGCCGCGCTCTACAAGCGCGTGGCCAATCTGGAGGCCTTGAAGCGGCTGGTTGCCGATACGGTGTTCCAGCGCTGGCAGATTCCGCGTGCGTCTGCCGATGCGCCGGGTGGGTTGCAGGCCTACCTGCTGGGGTTCGTGGAATCACTGTGCGAGGTGGTGAAAGCGCACCCGGGGTTGCCGCCTTACCTGCTGCGCCGTTCGGTGGCGACCACGCCGATGCTGGAGAAGATCGCCTCGCACCAGGCGCATGTGGCCGAGGTGTTCGGCCTGCCGCTGGACAAGGCGCGCTGGTTGCTGGCCACGATAGCGTTCTACTGCATTGCCGGTGCGGATACGGTGTACGGGCTGGTGGATGACGAAACCGAAGTGTTGACCGGCCGCCGCGTGCAGGACGAGGAAGTGATCGCCGAATTCAAGCAGGGCATGCGTGCGCTGGTGATAGGTTCGCTGGAGGTATTGGAGCTTCGGTAGATCCACTCCATGCGTGGATGCCGTCGCACGGTTGGCCAAGGCAGCATCCAGGCATGGCGTGGATCTACAATGCGGCCATGCCTGCCACGCCCACCCTCGATGATCTGCGCCGCCATGCGGTGGCGCGCACGCTGTTCAAACCCACCACGCTGATGACCGCGATCCGGCGCCTGGGCTTCGTGCAGGCCGACCCGATCCGCGCGCCGGCACGTGCGCAGGACCTGACCCTGCGCCACCGGGTGAAGGACTATCGCGCCGGTGATCTGGAGCGGCGTTATACGCGTCTGCCGGTGGAAGAAGATTGCCTGGTGAACTACGGCTTCCTGCCACGCGAGCATTTGGCGCTGATGCACCCGCGCGTGTCCAAGCGCGAGTGGGACGCCGAGACCCATCGCCGCGCGGCCGACGTGCTGGCCTTCGTGCGCGAGCGCGGCAGCGTGCACCCGCGGGAGGTGGATCAGGCGTTCGCGCATGGGCGGGTGACCAACTACTGGGGCGGCACCAGCAATGCCAGCACGCACCTGCTGGATGGCATGCATTACCGTGGCCTGCTGCGCGTGCAGCGGCGCGACAGCGGCACCCGCATCTACGCCGTGGCCAACCACACGGAAGCCGATGCCAGCGAGCAGGCACAGATTGAACGCGCCGCGGCCCTGATTGATCTGGTGGTGCGCAAGTACGCGCCACTGCCGTCGGCCAGCCTGACCTATCTGGTGCGCCTACTGGGCTATGGCGCACCGCATCTGGCCGAGCAGACCCGGCAGGCGTTGATGCTGGCCAAGCACCAGCTGGCCAGCTGCACGCTGGACGGCACCATCTGGTACTGGCCGGCGGACGAGAACCCGCGCTCGCGCCGGCATGCGCCGGACGAACAGGTGCGCCTGCTGGCGCCGTTCGACCCGGTGGTGTGGGACCGCCGCCGCTTCGAGCTGCTGTGGGGCTGGGTCTACAAGTTCGAGGCCTACACGCCTGCGCCGAAGCGCCAATACGGCTACTACGCGTTGCCGATGCTATGGCACGACCAGGTGGTGGGCTGGGCCAATCTCAGCGTGCGCGACGGTGAGCTGGCGACCAGCGTGGGCTATGCCGGCAAGTCGCTGGTCCGCGACCGCGTGTTTCGTTCCGCGCTTGAAGACGAACTGCAGCGCATGGCGGCTTTTCTGTAGCAACTGTCTTGTCAGGCGGGGGCCATCTGGGCCTCCGCATCCCTTTTGCGGGCGTTGAGGATCACCAGCA
>NZ_JBWKOO010000030.1:0-2500 GCF_059416125.1 Stenotrophomonas sp. GW821-FHT09E08 | reverse complement strand
CGTGGCAAGCTTAACCGTATAGGGGAGGCGAAGGGAAACCGAGTCTGATAAGGGCGCATAGTCGCGGGCAGTAGACCCGAAACCGGGTGATCTAGTCATGGCCAGGGTGAAGGTGCCGTAACAGGTACTGGAGGCCCGAACCCACGTCTGTTGCAAAAGACGGGGATGAGCTGTGATTAGGAGTGAAAAGCTAATCGAACCCGGAGATAGCTGGTTCTCCTCGAAAGCTATTTAGGTAGCGCCTCATATGTATCCTCTCGGGGGTAGAGCACTGTTATGGCTAGGGGGTCATCGCGACTTACCAAACCATTGCAAACTCCGAATACCGAGACGGACTGTATGGGAGACACACGGCGGGTGCTAACGTCCGTCGTGAAAAGGGAAACAACCCAGACCCACAGCTAAGGTCCCAAATTTTGTGCTAAGTGGAAAACCATGTGGAAAGGCACAGACAGCCAGGAGGTTGGCTTAGAAGCAGCCACCCTTTAAAGAAAGCGTAATAGCTCACTGGTCGAGTCGGTCTGCGGGGAAGATTTAACGGGGCTAAGCACAAAACCGAAGCTTGGGGTGCATAACTTTGTTATGCGCGGTAGAGGAGCGTTCCGTAAGCCGTTGAAGGTGGATTGAGAAGTCTGCTGGAGGTATCGGAAGTGCGAATGCTGACATGAGTAACGATAATGCGGGTGAAAAACCCGCACGCCGAAAGCCCAAGGTTTCCTTGCGCAACGTTAATCGGCGCAGGGTGAGTCGGCCCCTAAGGCGAGGACGAAAGTCGTAGTCGATGGAAAGCAGGTTAATATTCCTGCACCTCGCGTAAGTGCGATGGAGGGACGGAGAAGGTTAGGTGTACCAGGCGTTGGTTGTCCTGGGGAAAGGCGGTAGGTTTGGATCTTTGGCAAATCCGGGATCCTTTAAGACCGAGCACCGAGACGAGTCTTTATGACGAAGTCACTGATACCACGCTTCCAGGAAAAGCTCCTAAGCTTCAGCTTACGCAGACCGTACCGTAAACCGACACAGGTGGGTAGGATGAGAATTCTCAGGCGCTTGAGAGAACTCGGGTGAAGGAACTAGGCAACATGGCACCGTAACTTCGGGAGAAGGTGCACCCTTTTTGGTGGCTCGTGCGAGCTATAGCTGAAGAGGGTCGCAGTAACCAGGCCGCTGCGACTGTTTATCAAAAACACAGCACTCTGCAAACACGAAAGTGGACGTATAGGGTGTGACGCCTGCCCGGTGCTGGAAGGTTAATTGATGGGGTCAGCCGCAAGGCGAAGCTCTTGATCGAAGCCCCAGTAAACGGCGGCCGTAACTATAACGGTCCTAAGGTAGCGAAATTCCTTGTCGGGTAAGTTCCGACCTGCACGAATGGCGTAACGACAGCGGCGCTGTCTCCACCCGAGACTCAGTGAAATTGAAATCGCTGTGAAGATGCAGCGTTCCCGTGGCAAGACGGAAAGACCCCGTGAACCTTTACTATAGCTTTACACTGAACGTTGAGTTCGTCTGTGTAGGATAGGTGGGAGGCTATGAAACTGTGGCGCTAGCTGCAGTGGAGCCATCCTTGAAATACCACCCTGTCGTGCTTGACGTTCTAACCTGGGCCCATTATCTGGGTCGGGGACCGTGTATGGTGGGTAGTTTGACTGGGGCGGTCTCCTCCTAAAGAGTAACGGAGGAGCTCGAAGGTACGCTCAGCGCGGTCGGACATCGCGCACTGTGTGCAAAGGCATAAGCGTGCTTGACTGCAAGATCGACGGATCAAGCAGGTAGGAAACTAGGACTTAGTGATCCGGTGGTTCTGTATGGAAGGGCCATCGCTCAACGGATAAAAGGTACTCCGGGGATAACAGGCTGATACCGCCCAAGAGTTCATATCGACGGCGGTGTTTGGCACCTCGATGTCGGCTCATCACATCCTGGGGCTGTAGTCGGTCCCAAGGGTATGGCTGTTCGCCATTTAAAGTGGTACGCGAGCTGGGTTCAGAACGTCGTGAGACAGTTCGGTCCCTATCTGCCATGGGCGTTGGAGATTTGAGAGGGGCTGCTCCTAGTACGAGAGGACCGGAGTGGACGAACCTCTGGTGTTCCGGTTGTCACGCCAGTGGCATTGCCGGGTAGCTATGTTCGGAAGCGATAACCGCTGAAAGCATCTAAGCGGGAAGCGCGCCTCAAGATGAGATCTCCCGGGGCACAAGCCCCCTGAAGGAACCATATAGACTATGTGGTTGATAGGTCAGGTGTGTAAGTACAGCAATGTATTGAGCTAACTGATACTAATGATCCGTGTGGCTTGACCATATAACCTCAAGTTGCCTTGGCTTTACGACAACGTCGTAAGAGCATCCAAGTGCACGCTACGTCACAAGAACTATGCGAGGCTGGCGCCTTGTCCCCCGGGACGAGTGCGACTCTCCAAAAGCCTCCCTGGTGAAATTAGCGCTATGGAACCACCCGATCCCATCCCGAACTCGGAAGTGAAACGTAGCTGCGCCGATGG
>NZ_JBWKOO010000029.1:0-6998 GCF_059416125.1 Stenotrophomonas sp. GW821-FHT09E08 | reverse complement strand
GATGGATGTAAACAACGGCAGCACCGTTCGACGGACGGTGTACGGGCCGAATGTCAACGAGCCCTTGCATGTCTATGACATGGGGGTGCAGACATGGCTGTACGCGGATGAACGTGGCTCCATCGTGGCCGGTGCCAATGCAACGGGGCAGTTGGTCAACAGCACCCGCTATGACATCTGGGGCCGTCCTGATGCGGTCCACGGCCGCTTTGGATATGCAGGCCACATCTGGCTTATCGGCCCAGAGCTCTATCACATGGGAGCGCGTGCCTACTCCCCCAATCTAGGCCGTTTCATCCAGCCTGATCCGGCCGGCTTTGCTGGCGGCATGAACCTCTACGCCTATGCCGACAACGATCCGGTCAACCGCTACGATCCGTTTGGCTTAAGCGGTGAGCCCATTGCAGGCCGACAGGTGCCGACCCTGCCTCCAGTCAAGGCTCTTCCCCCAGACCAACCGCGTCTCAACTATGCTGGCTTGAATGCCTCCCTGATTGATGGCATCCAGACCGGGCTGGATATTGCTGGTATGGCCCCGTTGCGCGAGTTGTTCGGCGCAGCATTGCAGCTGAGCCGTGCTGAATACGGAAATGCGGCCTTGTCGGTAGCCGGCATCGTGCCAGTGTCAGGGTCTGCAGCAAGCATTGGAAAAATTGCCGCAAAGGAAGGAAAATTTGTCTACAGGGGGCTTGCCAAAGGAGAGGCGATTGCAGCCGGACTCTCAGCCCGTGCTCCCGGTGCTGGCAACAGCGTTGTCAGCCATGTCGCGGGGAAACGTAGTACGCAGTGGATTTCGACAACGAAAGACATCAACACGGCACTTGAAAAGTACGGGCAGCATGGTGTCGTGCGCGTGGATCTCAACAAGGTTGGTTCAGAGGTACTTGATGTGTCTGGAGGAATCCCCCAAGGCGGCCGCATGTCGAATTGGGCTCGACGTGACCAAGAGGTCTTGATTCGGGATTTCATCCCCCCAGAAGCAATCATGAGAGTTAAGTAATGGACGCTGGAAAATTTATCGAAGAGTTGGAAGTGGAGTGGGACATTGAAGGGTTCTTTGATCAAGTTCGCAATGGAGTTTTTGACGCCACGCGAGCCCACCATGTCTTGGGACTGCTGCGAGAGATAGATGTAGATGAATCTCAGGACCTTCCTCGACGCTTGGTTTCGTTGCTTTGGTACATGCCAATCTTTCTCGGGTGGCAGCTTCCACGCGTTGAGGAAAAAGGAGGGGAGATAGCCTCGTTCGAGCGGTTCATTCTCGATGTCCAGAACATCCTGGAGGAAGTGCTGGGCACCCCTTAGGCTCCGACGACTCAAGCGACTGATTGCTGATGAATGGCGGAAGATCTCTGCCGAATGTAACTGAAGGTCACGCTGGTCCTTCAGTTGGCGCGCGGTGATGGGTCAACTTCTGGCGAGTTCAGAAATTCCTGCTAAGTCAGTGGCGCTACTTGATCCGCACGATGGAGATCGATCGGAATGGCGCCCTGGAAGTACCCGTGCTCCAAGTGAGTCGATTGGTGAGTCAAAATTGGATGAATGTAGATTTTATTGCAATAAAATCAATGGTGTATTACTATTATTCGGTTGCTTCACGACACATTGACGTCCAATGAAGTCCAGAGACGTCCGCAAAGACCTTTAGATGCTGGATTTAAGCGGCTCACTGTTGCCAAATCGCTTCTGTAGCCGCCCCACCCAGGCGCACTTTTGGGCAGGCCTCAGAGCCTTTTTTCTGACCACCTCCTGCAGCATCGCCTTGTCAAGGCTCAGGTCGGCCACCGACTGCTTGGGCTTGGGGTTTTCCTCCTCCAGCAGTCGCAGCCGCTTGAGCTCGGAAGGCCCCAGCTCGCCGTACTTCTTGGGCCACACGTAGAACGTCGTCTCCGCGATGCCCATCTTGCGGCGCACCTCCTTGACCGCCGTCCCCGCGTCGACCTGCTTGAGCGCATAGGCAATCTGCTCCTCAGTGAAACGGCACTTCTTCATCGCAGGATTCCTCGTGATCCACGGGGGCCATGCCGGACGACGTCTCTACTTTACGTTGGCCCGATTTTCAGGGGGTGGGTCACTGCCGCTGGGTGGGCCAGCGCGCCGCTCACGGCGAAACTGCGGAACGGCACTCGGCCTCTACGTGCCAGGCGGAAGGTGTTTAACGGATGCCTTCTCTGGGCTCCGGCGTCGGTAGTGCGTGAGGCTTTCTTCGCCGCGGGATTAATGTGAACTTTTATTGTATGTAAATAAATCGTGTGGTTGATCGGCCGAGTCCTATATGCCAGTAGCCTTCGCGGGCTGTACTGGGCATATTCACATTCCACCCCAGATCATCGCCAGGTCAGCTATCTACTTTTGTGGAAGCCGACGAGTCTGTGCTGTTCCGATGGGACGGCGTTTTTCTAACGAAGTAAGGATCTGTGTTCATGCGAATCTCATTGAAAGTAATCGCGCTGTCTGTCGTCGCGTTGAGTGGAAGTGGCACCGCCCTTGCCAACACGCCGGTTCCAGATGCCATGGCATACCTCAGCACACAGAACATGATCGGCGCATTGCAGTACTGCGCAGGGCAGGGCTTCGCGGATGCTGGGGTAACATCCGCCGCTGGTGAGATGGCGGCGATGAAAGTTGAGGGACATCTTGCCGAAGCTGGTGCTCACGCCCGTAGCGTCGGTGAGCGTGGTGTGGTGTTCCACTTCTCCGCGAAGGATAGGAAGTCGCTGATTCCGGTTGTCACCATCGAAGCGCTGGCGGAGGCTGGGAAAACATCAGTCAAAAACGTCTGCGAGACTTACACGAAGGCCTTCGCCCCGACTGTAGGTAAGAGCAAGAAGTAGTGCGGCGGCGGGGCGCTGCAATTCCCGAGGGATGCGGTGCTCCGCTGCATTTCGACCTCTTCATACCTGCTCGTCGGATGCCCTGTGGGATATGGTCCGTTGCTCAAGAGCGGTCCGGTCCGTGCGTTGATTGATGACACGGCCTTCCACATCATTCGGCATCGACTATTTAACCAGGATCGCTGAACTTGCCTCCAAGTCGTGCGCGCACCGAGGGTCGATGACATGCCGGGATGACGCACGGCTCCGTGGTCCAAAACCTGCCTGACCAGCGCATCACGATTGAGTAGTGAGGAGACTACTCACAGCGAACCACGGATCAGCGGCCCCAACCACCGAAGGGGGTTCTTACAGTTGATCTGGGTGCAGCGCTGGGGATCGTCAACGACCAAGCGCCCATGACCATCGGCTACCAAGGTTGCCCCCTCAAGGAGCGCCGAGATTTCTCGATCAAGTTCATCCGCTAGCCTGGATTTTCGCGAGGCTGGATAGTCAACGCGTATTCCATTCTCGGTATTGTGCCGCGCCGACAGGGGGTCGAAGTTGAAGCTGCCGACGAAGTACGAGTGATTGTCTACTCGCATGATCTTCGCATGCAGCATCCTTCCCTCGACGGGATCTAGGTACTCGCGCACCTCGAATCCGTCTCGAGCCAGCGCGGGGAGGTCATTGGCATACGCTTTTGCTAATGGCGGAAATTCGTTAGACAGATTGACGATCGAGGCCGTCAGTATCACCACCCTAACCCCGGCTCGAATCTTGCGCTTCAGCACGCCACGGACTTCTGGAACCAGAAGGATGTAGGGGTTAACGATGACGATCTCCCGACGCGCCTCGTCGATCAGTTGAAGCACACCGCCCAGAGTTCCATCATCCCTGCTTTTATCTGGCTGATCGTGGTAGTAGCGCAAGCTGGGACAGAAGGCGTCGCCGGCGCTCACGGGCACCGCCGCGGCATCAAGTCCATTTGTCGTCTGCAACGGCACAGCCTGCAGCTTGCGCAAGATCGCTTGCGTACCAGCTCGCTGCTGTCGCGCTTTCCCTGGCTGAATCTCCACGCTATAGGGTGATTGCCAAAACAGTTGGAAATGCGACCGCATTCGTGCGAAAACATCACTGTGTCCAGGGGTGAGCTCGCGAAGCGCCACGTCCTCTTCGATCAGCCAGCCTTTAGCGCTGGCGTCCCATATCGAGCTGCTGCCTACAATTGCGGAATCGCCTGCCAGGAAAAGTTTGTCGTGAGCGCGCTTTCGTATCCGTAAAATCCTGGATTTTGGATTGAAAGCTCGGATCTCGAGGCCGGGAGCCATTTGCCTTATGGCCGCTACGAGGTCTCCATTGATAGGCATAGACACTCCCGGCCCAACGCCATCTATCAAAAGCTGAACCTTCACGCCGCGAACCGATGCGTCGATAAGATGTCTCAACAGACGCAGCCCAGTCTCATCCGTATCGAAGATGTAGGCAATCAACTGGATTTGCTGCGGCGGCTCGACCTTGTCAACCATGTACGTCCACAAATCCCGCCTGTCGCCATTTACGCGACGAATTTCTTCGCTGCATGTCGCAGTCGGCTTGAAGGAGCTTATCGAAGGGTCGGCGGCGCCGACCGGCGGTGCTGCGAAGCAAAGGCTAAGCAGTGCGCCTGCCTTGATGCTCCAGCGTTTGATTTCAGCGGACCGGCAAGGGTTCATCGAGTTCTCGCAGAGGATTGTTCCGGTGACCGGAGACATCGATTTTCTGATTAAAAAATCCCTCGATCTGGTTCATCATTTCATCGAAGTTCTTATTGAAGTCTTTCGGAGAGACCTTATAGGCATCAAGCTCGGATTTCGCCACGTTTGCGTGCCAAACGTCCGAGTTCTGCGGGTACACAATCATCATTTTCTCTCCAGCTAAGCCGTCATACATACTAAATGCGGCCTCTGGCCGCACAGCCGGGTCCTTCATGGGTACAACCAAAAAAGTTGGTGCCGTTATTTCTTCGTATATTGCGCCTCCTGAATGGTCTTCCTCTCCCATTCGTGAATTTTTCGCGTGACGCGCAAAGATGAATTTTGCCAGGCGCCTTGCTTCGTTGGCCTGATTGCCGGAGTAGTAAGGGGTTTCGTCAAGGTCGGGGCGCCTTCCGAGAAATACATTGCCACTAAGTCCAGTCATTACCCCAATAGCGCCACCGACAGTCGGCAGCAGCTTGAGTTTTAAGGCCGGCGCCCAAAGCAGTAGGCCCGCAGTATAGTCTGGATACTTCAGTGCGCCCGCGAGCGCGACGGTGGCCCCCAAGGAGTGTCCAGCGAAAACGACGCGCGGCCCCAAGCATGACGCTATCAACATGGCCCGATCCAATTCGTCCAGCCACTGAAAGAAAGTGACTTCGCGCGCGCTAACAGTGTCTTTCCCCCATTGGCCCGACAGAAGAATCGATAGCGTGTTGTAACCCTGCGCACGCAATCGTTCCCCAGCGCCTCGCAAGAAGTAGGGCGATTCGAATAGGCCGTGGACAAGGATCACTGTGACACCCGATGGCCCATGCTCTGGGAAGTCCAGCCGAGGGAGGTGCTTGGATGGAACTCCCTGCTCGATCTTCTTTTCGACCAGGCGCTGAAATGGCATGTCGCAGGCGGTACGCGCAGTGGCGGGAATTTCGATGTCCGGCTCAGATGCCCAAGTTGGAAATGCAAGCCATAGAAGATAGACCGAGAGCATTCTACCTTGACGCATATTATCTTTGAACTTCTCTTCATGAAAGCCTGCTACATTCCCTGGGATGGCCAGGGAATACAATTCACAAAGTGGGATAAGGCATATTGCAAGGACGTTTCAGACGAACTTGCTGGGCCGTTATCACGTCCCTGGTGACGCTCGGGCGAGCAATGGTACTGGTCGAGGATTCAATATATAGAAGGGACGGGAGAGAAAGATTCTTTTGTTCGCCTGTATAGGTCGGTAGCTCCCCCGGGAGCACGGTGATATTTCGGTGGTTCATGATGTGCAGGCCCCGACGGATTCATCGCGTTACCTGCCGATTACGGGTACGTGCTTGGCAGATTGTAGAAGTCGATGATCGTATCGATTTGGCAGGCAGGAATTGCCGGCGCCTCTGCCGGGTACGTATCCAGCCCGATCAGATGCTTGGTTTGCGCTCAACTACAAGCCCCGTTGTATCTTTCGAGTTTACTTGTTGCGGCGTTATCCAAGGCCACATGGCCCACTCGTTCCAGATAATTGTCCTTGGCTAGCACCACGAGCCTGGCGGTTGGTCGTGCGCAGAGCGCATCGAGGTTGCGGACATGTTCGGCGTCCAAGCCTGCCCTGCTGTCGCGCAACTGCTAATTAGGGGCGTGTTCGGCATGACCAAGCTGCGTTGGCGTTGGAGATGATGATCGCGCTTGTTCAAGAAATTCCTCCACGCTTTGATGTGCTTGTCATAGCACGGCATGAATTGGAGGATCAATAGGGGCGTTGCGCCATCATCCGTTCGTCAACAAATCTCTTCCACCATCCGGGCCAGCAGTCGAACGTCTCAACGCTAACATATGTGTGCGACACGCTTGCACAAGCTAAGGATATGGAGTGTTGACTGAAAGCTGAATAGGTGATAGACCGGGTATGCCGGAGCCATTAACGACGTGACCGCACTAAATTCGCATCAACCTGCGCAGTTGCCATGCAACCAGCCGCCTCGTCGGGGATCATGCGCTGTCGTCTACCTGCATGGAGTACCGACGCCCCCATTCCCAGCCGACGTTGTTGGAGGCAACCCCGCGCCGAGTGTCTTCACTGGCCTGGTCACGGGTCACGATCAGCTTCATTCTGGGGCTCAAGCCAAACAGTAGATCGAAGCCGTAGTTGACCGAGAGTACCTTGCGTAGTTCACAGGTTGGTCCTCCGGGCCGATTCCCGCTCCAGTCCGCGTCTTCCAATTGCAAGACAACCTGTCCCAACCTGTGGGCTTGTGCCCTGAGTACCTGGAAGTTCGGGTCCAGGGCGATTTTGTTGTCAGCGGCGATCGGAAAGATGTGGCGGATGAAGAACTCGAATACCTCCAGAGCAACGCCGCTCAGACGCGTGGCGACTACAGCCATCAACGGGTTCACCCCCGTTTTCACGGACACTTACAAGAAGGCCGATTCAGGCCATGAGGAGTGTTCATGTCAAAGCGTA
>NZ_JBWKOO010000028.1:0-16495 GCF_059416125.1 Stenotrophomonas sp. GW821-FHT09E08 | reverse complement strand
AAGCGCTCGGCACCGATCTTGGTCAGTGCGGCGGTCAGCGTGGTCTTGCCGTGGTCGACGTGACCGATGGTGCCGACGTTGACGTGCGGCTTGGTGCGCTCGAACTTACCCTTTGCCATTGTTGTATACCTTGATTTTGTAAGTGGTTTTCAGGAGAGGCTGAGCGAGGCTCAGCCCTTCTTCATGACGGCTTCGGCGATGTTGTTCGGCGCCGGCTCGTAGTGATCGAATTCCATGGTGAAGGTGGCACGGCCCTGGGTCTGCGAACGCAGCGCAGTGGCGTAGCCGAACATTTCACCCAGCGGGATCATCGCGTTGATGATGCTGGCAGAACCGTCACCGGTGGTGTCGGAACCCTGCAGCACGCCGCGACGACGGCTGACGTCGCCCATCACGTCACCCTGGTAATCCTCCGGGGTCACGATCTCGACCTTCATGATCGGCTCCAGCAGAACCGGCTTGGCCTTGGCGAAGCCCTGCTTGAAGGCCATCGAAGAAGCGAGCTTGAACGCCATTTCCGAGGAGTCGACGTCGTGGTACGAGCCGAACACCAGCTTGACCTTGACATCCACCACCGGGAAGCCAGCCAGCGGACCGCTGGTGATGGTTTCGCGCAGGCCCTTTTCGATCGAAGGAATGAATTCCTTCGGGATCACGCCGCCGGTGATGTCATTGACGAACAGGAAGTCATCCTTGATCGCCGGGGCCAGCTTGGCATCAGCACGGTCTGCAGCGGTCAGCGGCGACAGCTCGATCACGACGTGACCGTACTGACCCTTACCACCGGACTGCTTGGCGTGCTTGTAGTCCGACTTGACGTCGGCCAGGGTGATGGTTTCGCGGTAGGCCACCTGCGGCGCGCCGACGTTGGCTTCAACGTTGAACTCGCGCTTCAGGCGGTCGACGATGATGTCCAGGTGCAGCTCGCCCATGCCCGAGATGATGGTCTGGCCGGATTCTTCGTCGGTCTTGACGCGGAACGACGGATCTTCCTGCGCCAGGCGACCCAGAGCCAGACCCATCTTTTCCTGGTCCGACTTGGTCTTCGGCTCGACAGCCATCGAGATCACCGGCTCCGGGAACGTCATGCGCTCCAGGATGATCGGCTGGTCGATCGAGCACAGGGTGTCACCGGTGGTGGTGTCCTTCAGGCCCACGGCAGCGGCGATGTCACCGGCCAAAACTTCCTTGATCTCTTCGCGGTTGTTCGAATGCATCTGCAGGATGCGGCCGATGCGCTCCTTCTTGCCCTTCACCGAGTTCAGCACGGTGTCGCCACCGTTCAGGGTGCCCGAGTAGACGCGGAAGAAGGTCAGCGCGCCGACGAACGGATCGGTGATGATCTTGAAGGCCAGCGACGAGAACGGAGCCTTGTCGTCCGACTTGCGGCTCATGGCGACGTTTTCGTCGTCCACGTCGGTACCGGTCACGTCCGGCACGTCGACCGGCGACGGCAGCAGCTGGATCACGCCGTCGAGCATGGCCTGCACGCCCTTGTTCTTGAACGCCGAGCCGCAGTACATCGGCACGATCTCGGTGGCCAGGGTGCGGGTACGCAGCGCGTTGATGATTTCAGCCTCGGCCAGCTCTTCGCCGCCCAGGTACTTTTCCATCAGCTCTTCGTTGGCTTCAGCCGCGGCTTCGATCATGAAGGTACGGGCTTCTTCAGCCTTTTCCTGCAGGTCGGCCGGGATGTCGCCGTATTCGAACTTCATGCCCTGCGAGGCTTCATCCCAATGGATGGCCTTCATCTTCAGCAGGTCGACAACGCCCTTGAAGCCTTCTTCAGCGCCGATCGGCAGCTGCATCGGCACGGCGACGGCGCCGAGCTTTGCCTTCAGCTGGTCACGGACCTTGTAGAAGTTGGCACCGGTGCGGTCCATCTTGTTGACGAACGCGATGCGCGGCACCTTGTAACGGTTGGCCTGGCGCCACACGGTTTCCGACTGCGGCTGCACGCCACCGACGGCACACAGCACGAACACCGCACCGTCGAGCACGCGCAGCGAACGCTCGACTTCGATGGTGAAGTCAACGTGCCCGGGGGTGTCGATGATGTTGAAACGGTGCTCCGGCAGGGACTTGTCCATGCCCTTCCAGAACGCGGTGGTCGCAGCGGACTGGATCGTGATGCCACGCTCCTGCTCCTGCTCCATCCAGTCCATGGTGGCGGCGCCGTCGTGCACTTCACCGATCTTGTGGCTCTTGCCGGTGTAGAACAGGATGCGCTCGGACGTGGTGGTCTTGCCGGCATCGATGTGGGCCATGATGCCGAAGTTACGGTAACGCTCGATGGGAGTGGAACGGGCCACGGGGAGCCTCTCAGATTTCTTGGATTTCGGATGGCCGAACGCCGCCTTGCGGCGGCCTTCGGATTGGCGCAGTCCTTCCGGGACCGCGAGGCAGCACCGTAATGGTGCTGCCCTGCCTGTTTTACAAGGCCGTCAAACTCACCAGCGGTAGTGGGCGAATGCCTTGTTGGCTTCGGCCATGCGGTGGGTTTCTTCGCGCTTCTTGATGGCGCCGCCACGGTTTTCCGAGGCGTCGATCAGTTCAGCAGCCAGCTTCTTCGGCATGGTGTTCTCACCACGCTTGCGCGCGGAGTCGATCAGCCAGCGCATGGCCAGGGCCATCTTGCGCGACGAACGCACTTCGACCGGCACCTGGTAGGTGGCGCCGCCGACGCGACGCGACTTCACTTCGACCGCCGGAGCAACGTTGTCCAGCGCCTTCTGCACCAGTTCAATGGCGTTGGCGCTGCTGTTCTTCTCGGTGATCACGTCCATGGCGCCGTACACGATCTTTTCAGCGACGGACTTCTTGCCGCTCTGCATGACCATGTTGATGAAGCGGGCGATGGTTTCGCTTCCGTGCTTCGGATCGGGCAGGACGGAACGCTGCGGAGTATTACCCTTACGCGACATATGCTCTCTCCTTAGGCCTTCGGACGCTTGGCGCCGTACTTGGAACGGGCCTGGCGACGCTTGGCGACGCCGGCGGCGTCGAGCGAGCCACGAACGGTGTGGTAACGCACACCCGGCAGATCCTTGACGCGACCGCCACGGATCAGGACCACGGAGTGCTCCTGCAGGTTGTGGCCTTCACCACCGATGTAGGAGATCACCTCTTCCTGGTTGGTCAGGCGAACCTTGGCAACCTTGCGCAGAGCCGAGTTCGGCTTCTTCGGAGTGGTGGTGTAAACGCGGGTGCAGACGCCACGGCGCTGCGGGCACTTGTCGAGCGCCGGCGAGGCACTCTTGTACGTAGTAGCTTGCCGCGGCTTGCGGACCAGCTGGTTGATCGTCGCCATCAGTAGGTTCTTCTGATTGGTGGCCGGAAATCCGGCCAGAGATGCGGAAATGTTAAAGCAGGCCAAAATTCTGGCCTGCTGAGACAGACGATTGTAGCAACCTGCCAGGAAAGCAGTCAAACGCCTCCTGTCAAGCCCGTTCCTGATCCTGGAACGTTACTGGGGGGCCTCCATGTACCCCGTTCAGGTTGGCAGGGTGGATCGCAGACGATCCCCCCTGCCCTTTCCCAATCCCATCGATGAACCGATGGGGTGGTCCGGCCTCTCGGCCGGACCTGATACCTCATTCTTCGCCAGACGCCTGTTCAGCTTCGGCTTCAACGGCCGGCGCCTCGACTGCAGCCGGGGTGCCGGTCAGGGCCTGCATCTCCGAGTCGGTCAGACCCGAAGCGCCGCGGCGGCGGTTGCTGTGGTACGACAGACCGGTACCGGCCGGGATCAGGCGGCCGACGATCACGTTTTCCTTCAGGCCGCGCAGGTTGTCCTTGGTGCCGCGGACGGCAGCCTCGGTCAGCACGCGGGTGGTCTCCTGGAAGGAGGCCGCCGAGATGAACGACTCGGTAGCCAGCGAGGCCTTGGTGATACCCAGCAGCACCGGATCGAAGCGGGCGATCAGCTCGTTGCGGGCACCGAGGCGTGCATTCTCCTCGATAACGCGCTGGCGTTCGACCTGTTCGCCGTTCAGGAACTTGCTGCTGCCCTGATCGGTGATCTCGACCTTGCGCAGCATCTGGCGGGTGATCACCTCGATGTGCTTGTCGTTGATCTTCACGCCCTGCAGGCGGTACACGTCCTGGATTTCCTTGACCAGGTAGGCAGCCAGCGGCTCGACACCCAGCAGGCGCAGGATGTCCTGCGGGCTCGGCTCGCCGTCCACGATGGTTTCGCCCTTGGTCACGTGTTCACCTTCGAACACGATCACCTGGCGGTACTTCGGAATCAGCTCTTCGTGCTCCGAACCATCGGTGTCCTTGATGATCAGGCGCTGCTTGCCCTTGGTGTCCTTGCCGAAGCTGATGATGCCCGAACGCTCGGCCAGCACCGCCGGATCCTTCGGCTTGCGCGCTTCGAACAGATCGGCCACGCGCGGCAGACCACCGGTGATGTCACGGGTCTTGGAGGCTTCCTGCGGGATCTTGGCAACCACGTCGCCCACGCCGACAGCGGCGCCGTCCTGCAGGTTGACGATCGAGCGCGGCGGCAGCAGGTACTGCGCCGGCAGATCGGTACCCGGAATGGTCAGGTCGTTGCCCTTGGCGTCGACGATGCGGACGATCGGGCGCAGATCCTTGGCCTGGGCGCCGCGGCGCTTCGGATCGGTGATCTCGCGCGAGGCCAGGCCAGTCAGCTCGTCGGTCTTCTCGATGACGGTGACGCCGTCGATGAAGTCGATGAAGCGGATGAAACCGGCCACTTCCGAAACGATCGGGTGGTTATGCGGATCCCAGTTGGCCACGGTCTGGCCAGCCTTCACTGCATCGCCATCCTTGGAGGCGATCATCGAGCCGTACGGCAGCTTGTAGCGCTCACGCTCACGGCCGTGAGCATCGAGCACCGAGATTTCGCCCGAACGCGACACTGCCACCAGCGAGCCATTGGCATGCTCGACCGACTTGAGGTTGCTGAACTTGACCGAGCCGGTGGTCTTGACGGTGATGTTGTCGACCGCAGCCGCACGCGACGCCGCACCACCGATGTGGAACGTACGCATGGTCAGCTGGGTACCCGGCTCACCGATGGACTGTGCGGCGATGACGCCGACCGCTTCACCGATGTTGACGATGTGGCCACGGGCCAGATCGCGGCCGTAGCAGCGGCCGCAGACGCCGAAGGCGGATTCGCAGGAGATGGTCGAGCGGACCTTGATGGTCTGCACGCCGGCATCTTCCAGCTTGGCCACCCAGGCTTCGTCGAGCAGGGTGTTGCGGGTGACGATGGGATCTTCGTCGTTGCCCGGCAGGAACACGTCCTCGGCAACCACGCGACCCAGCACACGATCCTTCAACGGCTCGACCACGTCGCCGCCTTCCACGATCGGGGTCATGATCAGGCCTTCGGTGGTACCGCAATCCACCTCGGTGATCACCACGTCCTGCGCCACGTCGACCAGACGACGGGTCAGGTAACCCGAGTTCGCGGTCTTCAGCGCGGTATCGGCCAGACCCTTACGGGCACCGTGGGTGGAGTTGAAGTACTCCTGCACGTTCAGGCCTTCGCGGAAGTTCGCCTTGATGGGCGTCTCGATGATCGAGCCATCCGGACGCGCCATCAGGCCGCGCATACCGGCCAGCTGACGAATCTGCGCCTGGCTACCACGGGCACCGGAGTCGGCCATGATGTACAGCGAGTTCATCGACTTCTGGTCGATGGTCTCGCCCTTGGCATTGACGACCTTCTCGGTACCGATGGTGTCCATCATCGCCTTGGCGATGCGCTCGTTGGTGCGCGACCAGATGTCGACCACCTTGTTGTAGCGCTCGCCAGCGGTGACCAGGCCCGACTGGTACTGCTCCTGGATTTCCAGCACTTCGGCTTCGGCCTCGGTGAGGATGCCCTTCTTCTCGTCCGGGATCAGCATGTCGTCGATGCCGATCGAGACGCCGGCGCGGGTCGCGTAGGCGAAGCCGGTGTACATCAGCTTGTCGGCGAACACGACCGTGTCCTTCAAGCCCAGCTGGCGGTAGCTGGAGTTGATCAGGCGGCTGATGTTCTTCTTGGTCAGCTCGGTGTTGGCCAGCGCGAACGGCAGGCCTTCCGGGAGGATTTCAGCCAGCAGGGCGCGACCGATCGTGGTGTCCACGATCGAGGTCTTGTTCTGCTTGATGCCGTCTTCGTCGGTCACCACCTCGGTGATGCGGACCTTGACGCGTGCGTGCAGTTCCACCACGCGGTTGTCGTAGGCGCGCTTGACTTCGGCGATGTTGGCGAAGGCCATGCCCTCGCCCTTCTTGTTTTCCAGCGAGCGGGTCATGTAGTACAGACCCAGCACGACGTCCTGCGACGGCACGATGATCGGCTCGCCGTTGGCCGGCGACAGGATGTTGTTGGTCGACATCATCAGCGCGCGCGCTTCCAGCTGGGCTTCCAGCGAGAGCGGCACGTGGACGGCCATCTGGTCACCGTCGAAGTCGGCGTTGAACGCGGTGCAGACCAGCGGGTGCAGCTGGATGGCCTTGCCTTCGATCAGCACCGGCTCGAACGCCTGGATGCCCAGACGGTGCAGGGTCGGCGCACGGTTCAGCATCACCGGATGTTCGCGGATGACCTCTTCCAGGATGTCCCAGACTTCGGCTTCTTCGCGCTCGACCAGCTTCTTGGCGGCCTTGATGGTGGTGGCCAGGCCACGACGCTGCAGCTTGGCGAACACGAACGGCTTGAACAGTTCGAGTGCCATCTTCTTCGGCAGGCCGCACTGGTGCAGGCGCAGGTACGGACCGACCACGATGACCGAACGGCCCGAGTAGTCGACGCGCTTGCCGAGCAGGTTCTGGCGGAAGCGGCCCTGCTTGCCCTTGATCATGTCGGCCAGCGACTTCAGCGGGCGCTTGTTGGTGCCGGTGATGGCACGGCCGCGACGGCCGTTGTCCAGCAGCGCATCGACCGATTCCTGCAGCATGCGCTTTTCATTGCGCACGATGATGTCCGGCGCGCTCAGTTCGAGCAGGCGGCGCAGGCGGTTGTTGCGGTTGATGACGCGGCGGTACAGGTCGTTCAGGTCGGAGGTCGCGAAGCGGCCGCCATCCAGCGGAACCAGCGGACGCAGGTCCGGCGGCAGCACCGGCAGCACGGTCATGACCATCCATTCCGGACGGTTGCCCGATTCCAGGAAGGCTTCGATCAGCTTGATGCGCTTGGTGAGGCGCTTGAGCTTGGTTTCCGAACCGGTGCTGGCGATTTCTTCGCGCAGGCGGGTCATTTCCGACTGCAGGTCGATGGTGCGCAGCAGCTCGTACACGGCCTCTGCGCCCATGGCGGCGTCGAAGTCGTCACCGTGCTCCTGGCGGGCCTGCAGGTACTGTTCTTCGGTCAGCAGCTGGCGGCGCTCCAGGGCGGTCAGGCCCGGCTCGGTCACCACGTACGCTTCGAAGTACAGCACGCGCTCGATGTCGCGCAGGGTCATGTCCAGCATCAGGCCGATGCGCGACGGCAGCGACTTCAGGAACCAGATGTGCGCGACCGGCGAAGCCAGGTCGATGTGGCCCATGCGCTCGCGGCGCACCTTGGCCAGGGTCACTTCGGTGCCGCACTTCTCGCACACGACACCACGGTGCTTCATGCGCTTGTACTTGCCGCACAGGCACTCGTAGTCCTTCACCGGGCCGAAGATGGCGGCGCAGAACAGGCCGTCACGTTCCGGCTTGAAGGTACGGTAGTTGATGGTTTCCGGCTTCTTCACTTCGCCGAAGGACCACGAACGGATCAGGTCCGGCGAGGCCAGCGCGATCTTGATCGCGTCGAAGTCCAGCGTCTGGCGCTGCTGGTTGAAGAGGTTGAGCAGGTCTTTCATGGTGTTCTCCAGAAGGAGGAATGCTGTGTCGATGGGCTTTCAGTTGACTGCCAGCGGCGCGGCGGCGGACCGCCGCGCCGGCATGGATCAGTTGTCTTCCAGTTCCATGTTGATGGCCAGCGAGCGGATTTCCTTCACGAGCACATTGAAGGATTCCGGCATGCCCGCGACCATCTCGTGCTCACCGTCGACGATGTTCTTGTACATCTGGTTGCGGCCCTGCACGTCATCGGACTTCACCGTCAGCATTTCCTGCAGGGTGTAGGCCGCGCCGTAGGCTTCCAGCGCCCAGACTTCCATTTCACCGAAGCGCTGGCCGCCGAACTGCGCCTTGCCGCCCAGCGGCTGCTGGGTAACGAGCGAGTACGGACCGGTCGAACGCGCGTGCATCTTGTCGTCGACCAGGTGGTTCAGCTTCAGGTAGTGCATGTAACCGACGGTGGTGTGGCGATCGAACGCTTCACCGGTGCGGCCGTCGTACAGCTGGGTCTGGCCACTGCTCGGCAGGTCGGCCAGTTCCAGCATGCGCTTGATTTCCGCTTCGGTGGCGCCGTCGAACACCGGGGTAGCCATCGGCACGCCGTCGGTGAGGTTACGGGCCAGACGCAGCAGCTCCTCGTCGCTGAACTGCGACAGGTCGACACGGTTGGCCACGTTGGTGTCGTCGTGGTTGTAGATGTCGTCCAGGAACTTGCGCAGGTCGGCGACCGCAGCCTGGGCTTCCATCATCGCCTGGATCTTGCGACCCAGGCCCTTGGCTGCCCAGCCCAGGTGCACTTCCAGAATCTGGCCGATGTTCATACGCGACGGCACGCCCAGCGGGTTCAGCACGATGTCCACGGTTTCGCCCGAAGCCATGTACGGCATGTCCTCGACCGGCACCACGTTGGACACCACACCCTTGTTGCCGTGGCGGCCTGCCATCTTGTCGCCCGGCTGGATGCGGCGCTTCACGGCCAGGAACACCTTGACCATCTTCAGCACGCCCGGGGCGAGGTCGTCGCCGGCGGTGATCTTGCCGCGCTTGTCGGCGAAGCGACGCTCGAATTCCTTCTCGTGCGCCTGGATCTGCTTCTGGGCGCGCTCGATGGCTTCCGAGGCGTCCTCGTCCTTCATGCGAAGGGCGAACCAGTCAGCCTTCTTCAGGCCGTCCAGGAAGGCGTCGGTGATGACGTCGCCCTTCTTCAGGCTGGCGCCACCGTTGACCACCTTGCCCACGATCTGCGAACGCAGACGCATGTAGATCGCCGCTTCCAGGATGCGGAACTGGTCGTCGAAGTCCTTCTTGACGCGCTTGATTTCAGACTCTTCGATCTGACGGGCGCGCTTGTCCTTCTCGATGCCGTCGCGGGTGAAGACCTGCACGTCGATGACGGTGCCGTCCATGCCCGGCGGCACGCGCAGCGAGCTGTCCTTCACGTCCGACGCCTTCTCGCCGAAGATCGCGCGCAGCAGCTTCTCTTCCGGGGTCAGCTGGCTTTCGCCCTTCGGGGTGACCTTGCCGACCATGATGTCGCCGGCGCGGACTTCGGCACCGATGTACACCACGCCGCTTTCGTCCAGGCGGTTCAGCGCCTGCTCGGAAACGTTCGGGATGTCGGCGGAGATTTCCTCCGGCCCCAGCTTGGTGTCACGCGCGACGCAGGTCAGCTCTTCGATGTGGATCGTGGTGTAGCGATCCTCTTCCACCACGCGCTCGGAAAGAAGGATGGAGTCTTCGAAGTTGTAGCCGTTCCACGGCATGAACGCGATCAGCATGTTCTGGCCCAGAGCCAGTTCGCCGATATCGGTGGACGGACCGTCGGCCAGCACATCGCCGCGGGCGATGATGTCACCCACCTGGACCAGCGGACGCTGGTTGATGCAGGTGTTCTGGTTCGAACGGGTGTACTTGACCAGGTTGTAGATGTCGACGCCGGCGTCGGTGGCACCGACGATTTCTTCCTCGACCACCTTGACCACGATGCGGGCGGCATCGATCTGCACGATCTCGCCACCACGACGGGCGTTCACGGTCACACCGGAGTCACGCGCCACGGCGCGCTCGATGCCGGTACCGACCAGCGGCTTCTGCGCACGCAGGGTCGGCACGGCCTGACGCTGCATGTTGGCGCCCATCAGTGCACGGTTGGCGTCATCGTGCTCCAGGAACGGAACCAGCGCGGCCGCGATCGACACGGTCTGCATCGGCGAGACGTCCATGAAGTGGACTTCCGCCGGCGGCTTCAGCAGCGATTCGCCCTGGAAGCGGCACGGAACGAACTGTTCGGTCAGCACGCTGTCAGCATTGGTCAGCGCGTTGGCCTGCGCAATGACGTACTCGTTTTCTTCGATCGCCGACAGGAACTCGACTTCGTCATAGACCTTGCCGTCCACGACCTTGCGGTACGGGGTCTCGAGGAAACCGTACTGGTTGGTGCGGGCGTACACGGCCAGCGAGTTGATCAGGCCAATGTTCGGGCCTTCCGGCGTTTCGATGGTGCAGACGCGGCCGTAATGGGTCGGGTGCACGTCGCGCACTTCGAAGCCGGCGCGCTCACGGGTCAGACCGCCCGGGCCCAGGGCCGAGACGCGACGCTTGTGGGTCACTTCCGACAGCGGGTTGTTCTGGTCCATGAACTGCGACAGCTGCGAGGAGCCGAAGAACTCCTTGATGGCAGCGGCGACCGGCTTGGCGTTGATCAGCTCCTGCGGGGTCAGGCCTTCGGACTCGGCCATCGACAGGCGCTCCTTGACCGCGCGCTCGACGCGGACCAGGCCCACGCGGAACACGTTCTCGGCCATTTCGCCGACCGAACGCACGCGACGGTTGCCCAGGTGATCGATGTCATCGACCACGCCACGACCGTTGCGGATCTCGGTCAGGACCTTGATCACGTCCAGGATGTCGGAGCTGTCGCCATGGGCGGCAACCAGGCGCTTGGACTCTTCGTCGTTGCGCTCGCCGTAGTACTTGCGGTCGTACAGCACGGCTTCGCCGGTGGTTTCCTTGCGGCCCACGCGACGGTTGAACTTCATGCGGCCGACCGCGGACAGGTCGTAGCGCTCGAAGGTGAAGAACAGGTTGTGGAACAGGTTCTGCGCGGCGTCCTTGGTCGGCGGTTCGCCCGGACGCATCATGCGGTAGATCTCGACCAGGGCTTCCAGCTGGGTCTTGGTCGGGTCGATGCGCAGGGTGTTGGACAGGTACGGGCCACGATCCAGGTCGTTCACCCACAGGGTGCCCACGGCATCCACGCCGGCCTTGCGGAAGGCCTGCAGCTGCTCGTCGGTGATCTCGTCGTTGGCCTGGGCCAGCAGTTCGCCGGTCGAAGCATCGACCACGTCGTGCGACAGGATGCGGCCGACGATGTAGTCGTCCGGCACGGCCAGGGCGGCGATGCCCGAGGCTTCCAGCTGCTTGATGTGGCGCGCGGTGATGCGCTTGCCGGCTTCCACGATGACCTTGTCGCCGTCGGCGAGGTCGAAGCCCAGGGTTTCGCCGCGCAGGCGCTCCGGCACCAGCTCCAGCTGGACGCCTTCATCCGGGTTGATGTGGAAGGTGTTGATCTCGAAGAACTCGGCCAGCATCTCTTCGTTGCTGTAGCCAAGCGCGCGCAGCAGGATCGACACCGGCAGCTTGCGACGGCGGTCGATACGGGTGAACAGCGCGTCCTTCGGGTCGAACTCGAAGTCCAGCCAGGAACCGCGGTAAGGAATGATGCGGGCGCTGTACAGCAGCTTGCCCGAGCTGTGGGTCTTGCCACGGTCGTGGTCGAAGAACACGCCCGGCGAACGGTGCAGCTGCGAAACGATGACGCGCTCGGTGCCGTTGACGATGAAGGTGCCGTTTTCGGTCATCAGCGGGATTTCGCCCAGATAGACCTCCTGCTCCTTCACGTACTTGATGGCCTTGGTCGACGACTCACGGTCGTAGATCACCAGGCGCACGGTCACGCGCAGCGGCGCGCCGTAGCTCATGCCACGCTGGCGGCACTCACGCTCGTCGAAGACCGGTTCGCCCAGCTTGTAGCCAACGTATTCCAGGGCAGCATTGCCGCTGTAGCTGGCGATCGGGAAGACCGACTTCAGCGCAGCGTGCAGGCCGTGGTCCGTGCGCTTGGCCGGATCGACGTTTTCCTGCAGGAATTCACGGTAGGAATCCACCTGGATGGCGAGCAGGAACGGCACTTCGAGAATCGAACGCTGCTTGCCGAAATCCTTGCGGATACGCTTTTTTTCGGTGAACGAATAGGACGTCATGAGGTCTTCCACCTTGTTGTGCGGATCGTGCGCCCACGATCCGAAGGGAACTTGAAATTGTCAGTTGGAAGTCGCTGGTATTGCCGGCACCAGCACGCCTTCTCCCGCTACTTCCAACTGCCAACTCGTCTGCTACCACGCCCCTGCTGCCGCGCTCCGCGCTGGCCTGCCGGGGTTTGACTGCAGCCCGTGTTGGGCTTTTTTCTGCATCTGGAACGGTAGAGTCGACTGTTAGTCGACCTTTTTCACAGCAGTCGACTAACAGTCGACTCTACCCGCACCGCAACAACGACCAAAGGCCGGGGGCTTACGCCCCCAGCCTTGGCTGCATCGCCGTGAATCGATGACGATGCAAAGGAAGTGCTTACTTGACTTCGACAGTCGCGCCAGCAGCTTCCAGGTCCTTCTTCATCTTCTCGGCTTCGTCCTTCGAAGCGGCATCCTTCAGGACGCCACCGGCTTCGGCCAGGTCCTTCGCTTCCTTCAGGCCCAGGCCGGTGATGGCGCGGACGGCCTTGATGACTTCGACCTTCTTGTCGCCGGCCGACTTCAGGGTGACGGTGAACTCGGTCTGCTCTTCAACAGCAGCGGCCGGGCCAGCGGCAGCAGCCACGGCAACCGGAGCAGCGGCGGAGACGCCGAACTTCTCTTCGATGGCCTTGACCAGCTCCATCACTTCCATCAGGGACTTCTCGGCGATGGCGTCGACGATCTGTTCGTTGGTAAGGGACATGATTAATACCTTTGGATGATTTTCTGGGTTGAGGTTCCGTCAGGAACCACGGTAAGTCGAAACTCAGGCGGTCTCGGCGGCCGGCTCAGCAGCGTCGGCGGCGACGTCGCCACCATTCTGCTTGTCGCCAATTGCCTTGATGGCGCGGGCGAACATCGTGACCGGCTCGGTCAGGACGCGGGCCAGCATTGCCAGGGCCTGGTCGCGGGTCGGCAGCGAGGCCAGCACGTCGACATGGCTTGCCGGGAACACTTCACCACCGATGGCGACGACCTTAGCCTTCAGCTTGTCGTTGCCCTTGGCAGCTTCCTTGATCAGGCGACCGGCTGCGCCGGGCTCCTCAAGCGAGAACGCGTACAGCAGCGGACCAACCATCTGGTCCTGGGCGACTGCGAACTCGGTGCCTTCAACGGCGCGCGAAGCCAGGGTGTTCTTGACAACCTTCAAGAAAACACCGGTTTCACGAGCCTGCTTGCGCATCGCGGTCATCTGGGCGACCGTGGTGCCAGCGTATTCGGCTGCGATCAAGGAGTGGGCCTTGGCGGCGATGTCTGCCAGCTCGGCGACTACTTCTTGCTTCTGGGACAGATTGAGAGCCATTGCACTCCTCCTATTGAACTCCGCTTACGGCTCCTGCCGTGTGCGGTCCTGTGCAGCATCCGTCCTGGACGCCGGGAACATCGGAATGATGCTCCGGGGGGTGGGCCGTTCCAGACCTGGAGGCAATCAGGGAAATCCCAGACATGCGTGAACCAGAAAAACTCCAGAAGGGCACCATCTACGCAGGGTGATTCCGGGGAATCGATTAAGCGCTCATGACTGCTCCGGCGGCGACTCCCTGCCAGTTCGAGCTTCCGTGCCCGTCGCCGGTATTGCCATGACCGCGCCTGCGGTCTTTGACGGCTACCACCGGCGATGTGCCGCCGGCGATGCCTTCAAATGTCACGGTCACGGCACCCAGGGCACCGTGACCGCTTGAAACAATTACTTCAGGGTCAGCGACGACTGGTCGACAGTGACGCCCGGGCCCATCGTCGAGCTGACCGAAACCTTCTGCAGGTAGGTGCCCTTCGAGGTGGCCGGCTTGGCCTTGATCAGGTCCAGCAGCAGCGCGGTCAGGTTCGACTTCAGCGCGTCTTCGGCGAAGTCGGCCTTGCCGATGGTGCAATGGATGATGCCGGCCTTGTCGGTGCGGTAGCGCACCTGACCCGACTTGGCATTCTTCACGGCTTCACCCGGGTTCGGGGAAACGGTGCCGACCTTCGGGTTCGGCATCAGGCCGCGCGGGCCCAGCACGGTGCCCAGCTTACCGACAACGCGCATGGCATCCGGGGTCGCGATGACGACGTCGTAGTTCAGATCGCCGGCCTGCATCTTCTCGGCCAGATCGTCCATACCGACGGCTTCGGCGCCAGCGGCCAGGGCTTCGTCAGCCTTGGCACCGGCCGGAGCGAACACGGCGACGCGGACCGACTTGCCGGTACCAGCCGGCAGCACGGTGGAGCCACGGACCTGCTGGTCGGACTTCTTCGCATCGACGCCCAGGCGCACGGACACGTCGATCGACTCGACGAACTTGGCCTTGGTGGCGGTCTTCAGGATGTTGATCGCGTCCTCGAAGGCGTATGCCTTGCCCGGAACGACAGCGGCCTTGATGGCCTTCTCACGCTTGGTCTGTGCCATCTTCTTAACCCTCCACCACGAGGCCCATGGAACGGGCAGAGCCAGCGATGGTACGCACGGCGGCGTCCAGGTCGGCGGCAGTCAGATCCGGTTCCTTCGCCTTGGCGATCTCTTCCAGCTGCTTACGGGTGACCTTGCCGACCTTCTCGGTGTTCGGGCGCTTGGAGCCCGACGAGATGCCAGCGGCCTTCTTCAGCAGAGTGGTGGCCGGGGTGCTCTTGGTGATGAAGGTGAACGTACGGTCCGAGTAGGCCGTGATGATCACCGGAACCGGCAGACCCGGCTCGAGCTTCTGCGTGGCAGCGTTGAACGCCTTGCAGAATTCCATGATGTTCAGGCCGCGCTGACCCAGCGCAGGACCGACCGGCGGCGAGGGGTTGGCCTGACCGGCCTTCACCTGCAGCTTGATGTAACCGACAACTTTCTTTGCCATGAGTATGCTCTCCGGGTGCTAGCGCCTTGCGACAACAGGCTCCCCATCGGACCGGGAATCACGCGTCCCGGCATCGCGTTTTGAAATCATGCTGAAGGCCACCTTGCGGCGGCCTCGTCCTACTGGCTTCCCAGCGGGGAGCCGCGCACTATATCAGGTTTTTTCTTCACATGCCTGAAGCAGCACATAAACGAAGGAAACCGGGCAAGGCCCGGTTCCTTCTGTAGAGTCGAGCCATGCTCGACTGCACCGCCATCCAGACCCCGCAGTCGAGCATGGCTCGACTCTACAGCCGGATCAGACGGCCTTTTCGACCTGGCCGAACTCGAGCTCGACCGGAGTGGCACGACCGAAGATCAGCACCGAGACGCGCAGACGGCTCTTCTCGTAATTGACTTCTTCGACCACGCCATTGAAATCGTTGAACGGACCGTCGGTGACACGGACCATCTGGCCCGGCTCGAACAGCACCTTCGGACGCGGCTTCTCGACACCTTCCTGAACGCGATTCAGGATGGCTTCGGCCTCGGAATCGGCGATCGGCAGCGGACGATCGGCGGTACCGCCGATGAAGCCCATGACGCGCGGAGTTTCCTTGACCAGGTGCCAGCTTTCGTTGTCGATGCGCGGAATGCCCGCCTCTTCGTGGGTCTCGATCTGGACCAGCACGTAACCCGGGAAGAACTTGCGCTCGGAGCGGCGCTTCTGGCCGGCGCGCATCTCGATCACTTCCTCGGTCGGAACCAGGACGTCGCCGAAGCGCTCTTCCATGCCGTCACGGACGATGCGATCGCGCAGGGCCTGCGCCACCGACTTCTCGAAGCCCGAATAGGCGTGAACGACGTACCAACGCTTCATGCAATTCTCCTTAGCGGCTCAGGAACCACTGAGTCAGTTTCTGGATCAGGAAGTCGAAGCCACCCAGCAGCAGGCTGAGGATAAGGACCACGACGATCACGACCCAGGTCATGCGGACGGCTTCCTGGCGCGTCGGCCAGACAACCTTGCGCAGTTCAAAGCGCGACTCGGAGAGGAATTCGCGGGTGTCGCGCCCCTTGCCGGTCAGCATGAACACGCCGATACCGCCAACCAGACCGACCACAACCGCCAACGCACGCAGCTGACTCGCCCACGCACCCAGCTGGGCGGCGCGACCGGAGTCGGCAGAGAACCAGAACCAGACGAACAGACCCGCCAGCACCAGCAGTGATGCGGCAACGTACTTGACGATATCCCCGCCGTTGGCGGAGTTGTCCTTGGAATGTTCGATCTTGCTATTCATCCGGCTGTGTCTGCTTTAGCGGCCCAGGCCGCTGGATAAGGTGGGCAGATGGCACGCCAGGAGGGACTCGAACCCCCAACCTGCGGTTTTGGAGACCGCTGCTCTGCCAATTGAGCTACTGGCGTACGTGATAAAACTTGCCTTCCCTTAGACGGCGAAGGCGGACCGAGGTTCCCGGCCCGCCATTCGCGTAACCGGCGGCGCTATGCAACCGCCGGTACTGCAGGCTTACTCGATGATCTTCGAGACCACGCCGGCGCCGACGGTACGGCCGCCTTCGCGGATGGCGAAGCGCAGGCCTTCGT
>NZ_JBWKOO010000027.1:0-28698 GCF_059416125.1 Stenotrophomonas sp. GW821-FHT09E08 | reverse complement strand
ACGCTTTGACATGAACACTCCTCATGGCCTGAATCGGCCTTCTTGTAAGTGTCCGTGAAAACGGGGGTGAACCCGTCAGGGCCGGTGCGGGTAAAGCGTCGGGGACTATCCGAGCAGTCAGCAGCCCTCGCCTTGGAGGTCGAACAGTTACCCTCCTACATGGAGCGCCTTATCGAAGCCATCGTGTCGGCATGTGAACGCCTTCAAGGCGATGGGATTGACCCTATCCAGTACTTCAAGGAGCCAACGCCACCTGGGATTGGCCTCCCTCGTCAGGGCAAGCGGTAGCGGAGAGTGCGGACTTTCCGCTAGGCGTTGCACCTTCGAGGTGGTGTCACCGACGACGTAGGCACCCGAAATGCATGTCCCCAAAAGCTGCCTATCGCTTCTTGCGTGAGGTTTTTGCCAACTTTCGCTTCTCCGCAGCCGCCTTAGCATTAGCTACGTTGAGCTCGCGTTGAAACTTCTCTGCCATCTGTGCAGTCTGCTCGTAGAACGCCGGCGCTCCTCTTCCTCGTACTCTTTTGAGGAGAGCCATGATCGTCGGAGAGATTCCAAGGCGACGATGCAGTATGAAGTATCGCGTCTGCTTGGACCCCACGTAGGACGCGAAGCCAGCAAAGAGAATGCAGAGCTGAAGCCAGAGGGACGCAGAAGCAGAGAACTCATTGGAAAGAATTTCGATCAGCACCCAGCAAGATGCGACGAGTAGTCCAGCAGGAAGCCCCATCAAAGCAAGCCTCCGAGCGAGGCCCATCCTTAGTATGCCCGACGGATCTTTGGTTCGTGCAAGTGAATCTAGTGCGCAGATGAACATCGGGAGACCCAAACATGCGATATCGATGCTCGAGAGCGAGTAGCTGGTCCTGGCAAGAGAGAAGATCACAAGCAGGACAACAGCGAGCGCCAGCACGGATAGGAGGTCGGAATGAAGCTCTGCGTAGAACTTCCTTAGGAACTCATTGTTCCTTCGGTAATGTGAATTGAGGAGATCAATCGCGTAGATCATCGATACGCCCCAGAAGACGTCGATGAGGCCGATGAAGGGCACAGCTAGTGCAAGCGGCCATCCCTTTTGAAGCAAATACGGGGTCAGAGCGATCAACCCCCAAAGCAGCGATCCCACCACTGTTAGCATTAGAACTATGTGCATAGCTCGCTCGATAGACTCTGTGACCCTACTAGCGGCCTGTCTTCTCGAATCTTTATGTTGCCTTAGATGTGGTTGCTGAAGGTATATCCCTGCGTAGTCTTGGATGGCATTTGCATGCTGATGACTGGCATAAAAGGCTAGGTCGACTACAGCTTCAGTCCGGCTCCAGTCGCTACACGGATGAGCTCGCTAACAGACACCACCTCTGACAGGCCGCCCTGATTAGTGACCCCCTTGTGAATGATGCCGCAGACTTCGAGTCTTGAGTTAAGTGCTGGGCCGCCGCTCATACCTCCTTCTATAAATCCGCCGACACTAGCTTTCTTAATTGCCCCGGCTTGGAACGTCCTTGTTACCTGCATCTCCATCACCGTAGCGTGGGAGTTCTCGCGATAGTTCGGGTAGCCAACTGCGATCAAAGTCTCGCCAAGTGCTGGATCTTGTCCAATTCGGTACCGAGATCGTTCGACATCCAAATTTTTATCCTGAGCCCGCAGGATTGCTATATCTCGATCCCAGTCAACCACTAATAGCTCGCATCGGACGAGCAACATCTTCCGCTCGTTCATGACATATATATAGGGTAGTGCGGACCTGTTGGCGTCTTCAATAACGTGTGCGGCCGTAATCAACAGGCCGGATGGAGTATTGAATGCGGTCCCTTGCGGGTAACCAAGGTCAAAAAAGTCCAAATGACAGTCGCTGGCATTCACGATGTGAACGCCACGCGGCAGTCGGCTGAACTGGGAAATAAGCTCTACATTAGAAACGCGCAGCTCTTTCGAATCATGAAGCTTGTTGAAGCGATGGGCGATGTCGGCGACCAGCCAATCACCCCGTCCCCTGATCATGTTCAAATAAGCGATCTTTCCATGGATGCGTCTGAGGAGACGTCGTTCTGCGACGCCTGCAGCAGATTCTTCGCCAAACTCAGCTTTAGCTATTTCAGCCAGTCCAAACTTCTCGATCGCATAGACCTGAGATTCAAGTGATTTATACCAGGGACGCCTGACGTTGACTTTCTCGTTTACGACGAGCCCGGTTACGACTTTCCTGCTGCCCCTCGTAGAGAACCTAAATTTCTCCATGTTGATCGAAAATCCCTCGGATGCGATTATTTCCGAGATCGATCCGCCCACGATAGGCTTGCCTTCCTCGTCGACGACGACTACGCCATGGAGTTGACCGATTGGTCGGTCGAAGGAAAAGGTCAAATCATCAGCATAGCGTGTGTAGGATCCTCCAAGTCTCGTAGCCAGGGCAGACAGTCGCTTATCCAACTTCGCACAAATGATATTGGATAGAACGGGCGAGGTTACCGCCCCTGCAGGCATTACCCCATCCATGGTGCAAATCTGCGCCAGAATATTCGCAACGTTCCAAGGGATGCGCATTGGATGCGCGAGAAAAACTCCCCTCACGCGCTGAAAGCTGATTGTTGAGAAAAAATCTTGAAGGTCAAAATTCACTACAACGCTTGCGGCTACATGAGGAATTGCATTTGTCCTCACGCTTCGCCCAGCCGCGAAACCGTGTACGTTGGGACCGAGCTTGTACGCCTGATTCAATATCGGCACAATGCATCGCTGAAGCCTTTTGCGCACTCGCCCAGGGGCGTATATAGAGCGAACGCCTCCTGACTTCTTTGGAATAGTGAAGTGCTTATATCCGCTGACTTTGTACAGGTTGTTCTTCAGCAGCGCAGCGGGCACTCCGAAAAGTACCCCGAGGGAGACGTAGTCGTGTGCTTGTCGAAGATCATCAACATCCATGTATGACGCACCTCACCGTTTTCACCCTTACACGTGCGGCCACGAGTGGAACATTAAGATCGCACAGCGGTAGTAGCTAACATTGAAATTCCGTCTCAATCAGTAGACAGACGTTAAACACCAGGTGAGGTGCGTCACACCCTGCGACATTGCCTTACTTTTACTGGTTTTTCAAGTAGTACGAGAGCGAGGCTAAGGCGCGCTGGCTCCCCAAAGTTCTGTCCAGTCGCCTCGCGCTTACGTTTGAAGGCGATCCAGGGAGGAGGAATTAGCTGTCGATCTTTATCTAAATTTTGCCGCCACCATTGCGAGCATGCTATGGCACCTAACATTGATGTCTAGCGGACTTCTCATTCGAAGTTGGTGATGAGATCAGTTGGCTTACTTGCCGCAGCTGAGAGTTCGCTCCCTTCTGGCCATTTCCTTCAGGTCGGAGATCGCTAGCCCCATTTCTCGGTTGAACAGGAACCTTCGGGCAAGGAGAACTAAGTGTGCATCTTCTATAGGCTTCTGCACATTCTTTACATGAGTCCTCGCATGTTTCAAGGCTTCATGGCCTTCGACCTCCACAATCTGTGACACAATTCCTTCGAGTCGACGCTGACGCGCCTTTCCTCCGCCGTGGTCTCTCAGATATCCAAGTATCGCGAGGCTGAGGATTCGCTCTGCGTTGAAGTAATGAAAGCTATCTCCAAGTTTCGCTTTTGCTTTGACTATGTCGTGGCTTTCTATCAGCTCCTTATAGAAGTTCCTGAACTGCTGCTCCAGTTCGCCAGTGCGGACTTCGGTCGTTGGCGCTAGGAACACATAGAATGGGGTCTTCTTGAGAAGCGTTATGTTTTTCACGGCAAAGTAGGCTTCGCAAGCTGCGATCACTACCATTAGATTGTTGTGCGTATTTTCGTTTATTGCTCGTAGCGCTTCGTTTAGGTCTGTCCAGGAGATCATCCCGGCGCCAAGCTCAAGGCCGAGGTCCTTGCTGGCGTGGCCCTCGATATGAATAACTGGCTTCCAACCTTCGGTCATTGCCTGGGTCGAGATTTCCCTGAGCAAAGATCGCAGACTATCGGGAGATGATGCCTTGTAATGTTTGAATGGCCAGCCTGATTGCTGCGCGAGGGGTTCAATATCTTCTATAAGTCGCCGTACAGGGCCATGCTCGTCTTCGTTTAGTGTGTTAATTAGGATTACGATGTTGGTCTCTAAGGTGCCAGAGATTGTGCTTGTTCTGTTTGTGGACATGTCGGTGCGATGCTGCCTGGAACTGTGTTTGAATTTCCGGGTTGGTTGGGGCGCTGAAATTTTAGGCTTCCAGTATTAATTTGTTGCGTTTGCGCGCGCATATTTAGGTTTTGAATCAGCTTGCGTTAGATCTTGTTTGGATGGTGGCCATTATTTCCTGTCCTTATCTGTGATTTCGAAGTGGTCAGGTTGCACGAACTGAGTGATTGTTTTTTCGTATTTCTGCAGGCTGTCTGACTGGAAGAAATTCCACTGAGAATTCAGCTCGCGATAGTATTCGAAAGTCTGGCTGCTCCACTCTTCGCAGGGCATTAGGAGGAAGTCCTCGGAATCCGGTCTGTCTTCCAGGATTGGAGCGTTCATTCCTATTCCGACAATTTTCTTGAGCGAGGGATTGCTGTTCTTGGCAGCGCCACATGCAATTTCTAGCCAGCCTTGCCTCATCTCACGGTAGTTTGGAAGCTGTCGCACCTTCTCTGGTGGGTGAACCTGAAGAAAAACATATGCTGTGCCCTCATTGAAAGATGGCATTAGCGAAACGTGGCGGGAAGCTCCCAAATCCCTGGGAAAGTTGAGAATATTTTTTTGGATTGTGCTTGATAGTGCGCGGCGGAACATTCTAGGTTCCTTAACCATTTCGATGACTGCGCTTGGTCCTTTCCAGAGGTCCGAGTTTCCCAAGAGTGTGCCGTCGATGGCATTCTGGCATGTTCGTTGAATCAGCTCATCCCAGAGATAAGAAATAGTATCTTCCTGCTTGGTTCGTATGTACACCGGTGAAGATGAGAATTGCTCCCATTCTCCTTCTCCAATCATCAAGCCGGTAATCGATTCGTCACTTCCAATGACGTATTTCTTTGTCTTGTCGTCATAATTCAATAAATAGTTAGCCAGCAAATCTTCCTCGCCGCAGTAGGAGAGGTAATTTAGCTTGCTGATGGCTCTAATCTTTTCGTCAAGGTATCGTGAGAAGTCGCTGATCGTATCGAGCTGCTCGAATATTATGGAAAGGTTCTCGCTGTCGAATATGTGAATCGGATGACTTCGGTCTATCTCTACGAGAAATGGCGAAAAATTCCCCGTATAGTCTGCGTCGCAGTAGGCGATTGCCAGGCTTCCATATACGTTCTGATCTGAGTGACGTATACAGGCGTCCTTTGCGCCGTGCGCGACTACGATCTTGTGCACCTTGGCTCTTGCTGGGTCGATAGGCAGCGGGAATGGGATCTCAAGATTTTTATCTAAAAAGATTCCTCTGCCTGAGCGAATGTATCGTTCTGCTCCATGTGCCGTTACAACTTGGCGATCAATTGCTCGACGTTTCCAACGGTTCCATGCGACATGCGGGTCGAGCTCTTCATTTTCAGTGTAGGATTTTTCTCTATCGAAGAAGATGAAGACGTAATCACCGAATACGGCTAAAACGTCGCATAGTTCCTTGCCATCTTCTTTGTAGGGGTTTGCGTAGGACCATAGCCTCAAGAAAGATCGGTCGCAGAAATCTGCAAGCAATCGTTCTGTATCGGTCACTCCCACGGACTTCTTCGCGTTTTCCATCCGTTGCATACCTGACTGTCCAAGCGATGAGATTACAGCATGCGGCTCTTGAGCTCGATTTTCGATCGGCTACGGGTAAGAAGGGCTTTTGGGTTTGACAGGGTTCTCGCACAAGAACCGGATTGGGACACCTAGTCGCTACATCGCCCGGCGTGCATCGGCTCAGTCGCCGTGTAGTCAGCTACTGTGCTTCAGTTCACTGCCATTGGTCGAAGGGATTGACCCAGGATTAACACCATTGGCGCAGCTGCGGAGGTCGCCCTGCTAGCCGCAGCTGGAGCGTCCCCCATCGGAGTACTTAGAAATCATAGAGTCGCAGGCCTAGTGAGATCGAGGCAATCACCAGAAGGGGAGATTGCCGAAGAGATTCTGAAACCTGAGCGCTGAAGACCAGCCTGGCGATGACCTTAAAAGTGGCGGGCCAACCACTTGAACTACTAGCTAACTTCTACTGGTGATGAAACATTTCACTTGTAACGCTGGAGGCGGCTGGCCCATCCCAAGTGACTGATTTATAAATGGAAATTAGATATTCAACAACTGTTGGGCCACATAACCCTTGAGGATCACCGCCGCCGCATTGTGCAGCAGGGCTCGCCGCACCACCTCGCGAGGGTAGACCGGGGCGGCGTTGATGGTGCCGTGGAACAACTCCTCGCAGGCGATCAGCCGGTGGCGGTTGTCCAGGAACAGGGCCATGAAGATCTCCCGGGCCTGCCCGCGCAGGCGGTGCTGCAGATAGCGGCCAACCGCGGCCGGATTGTTGCCGACCGCCTCGCCATGTTCCAGCTCGGCGGCCAGGTAGCGATGGGCCAGTTCCAGCCCGGCGGCCAGGGTACAGCTGCGTGCCGGGCCCAGCCCGGGCAGCCGCGCAAGTTCACGTGCGGGGCGGTCCAGAAGCACCCGTAGCGGACCATGGGCCTGCAGCAGGTCGCGCGCGGTCTGCACGGCATCGCGGCCGCCGAAGCCCGAGCCCAGGAACAGCGCCAGCAGTTCGGCATCGGAAAGTGCCGTGGGTCCGCGTGCCATCAGCTTTTCGCGGGGACGTTCCTGTTCGGGCCAGTCGTGGATGGGCATGCCTGCATCATCGCCAGCCCGGTCGGCGCAGCCCATCAGCGCACACCGCGGCTCCGGGTCGGGCGATACCTCAGTCGCGCCGGGTCTGCAGGTAGTCGAACAGTTCCTGGTTGTTCTGCAGGCCCAGCTTGCGCTTGGCTTCAGCCTTCTGCCGGCTGATCGTCTTCGGACTGCGCCCGCAGTGCTCGGCGACGGCGTTCACGCTGAGCCCGGCCGCCAGCAGATCCAGCACCTCCTGCTCGCGTGCCGACAGCGGTGCCGGTTCGCGCGGGAACATAAGGTCGCGGGCCTGCAGGTGGTGGCGAAGCTGTCGGGAGACGAACACCTGCCCCGCCAGTGCTGCATTCAATGCCTGTGGCACCTCGGCGAAATCGGCGCATTTGTCGACCAGCCCATTGATGCCCTCGCGCAGGAGGCCATCAAGCAGGCCCGGATGCCGCGCGCCGGTCAGCACCACCACCGGCAGGTGGGGATGGTACGCGCGCAGGGCATCGATCAGTTCCGGACCATCCGGCCCGGCGCCGGGCATCGACAGATCGGTCAGCACTGCATCGCAGTCGTTGTTGTCCACCAGCTGAAGCAGCTCGGCGCCATCGCACGCACTGCCGACCACGTCCATCAGGTGGGTCTGCAGCACGACGCGGATGCCGTGCAGGACGACAGGATGGTCGTCGGCGATGATGATGCGTGGGTGCACGCGCTTCCTCGGAGATCGAACGGACCGCTGCACACAGCGGCCAACGTCTGATTCTGCAAAAGGGCGGGGTCGTAACGGTATAGGAAAGGTCCGAAACCGATGCCCGGCGTCTGCCAGGTCAATACGGGCGGACTCCATCTGCTGATAGCCGCCCGCTATGTATGCCGTGTACCGGGACATTACCGACCATCGGGTAAGCTACCGCCCTCGTTTGCACAGGAATTCCAGGTGGCTGACTCCCCCAATGCTTCTCCCGCGCCGGCCCGCGCGCTGGAAGGTCAGAAACTGCTATTGTGCGTCGGAGGCGGGATCGCGGCCTACAAGGCTTTGGAGCTGGTGCGGCGCCTGCGCGACGCCGGTGCCCAGGTGCAGGTGGCGATGACCGCCGGTGCCCAGCAGTTCGTCACTCCGCTCAGTTTCCAGGCCCTGTCCGGGCAGCCTACCCGCACCACGCTGTGGGACAGTGCCGCCGAACAGGCCATGGGCCACATCGAGCTGGCCCGCTGGGCCGACCGCATCGTGGTCGCCCCCGGCACCGCCGATCTGCTGGCGCGGCTGGCCCAGGGCCATGCCGATGACCTGGTCAGCACCCTGTGCCTGGCCAGCACCGCGCCGCTGACGATCTGCCCGGCGATGAACCATCGCATGTGGCTGCACCCGGCCACCCAGGCCAATATCGCCCTGCTGCGCCAGCGTGGCGCGCAGGTGATCGGCCCGGTTGACGGTCCGCTGGCCGAAGGCGAATCCGGTCCTGGCCGTCTGGCCGAACCGGGTGACATCGTCGCCGCGCTGGCCGCCAACGGCAGTGCCGAGGCACCGGCTGCCGCGCCGGAAACCCGCGCGCTGCAGGGCCTGCGCCTGCTGATCAGCGCCGGCCCCACCTATGAGGACATTGACCCGGTGCGCTACGTCGGCAACCGCAGCAGCGGCAAGATGGGCTTTGCCCTGGCCGCCGCAGCCACTGCGCTTGGCGCCCAGGTGGTGCTGGTCAGTGGCCCGGTGCAGCTGCCGACGCCGCCGGGGGTGCAGCGCATCGATGTGCGCTCGGCCGCGCAGATGCGCGATGCCGTGCTGAAGTCGCTGCCGGCCGACATCTACATCGGTGCGGCGGCCGTTTCCGACTACACGCCGCGCCAGGTCGCGCCGCAGAAGCTGAAGAAGACCGCGGACAGTCAGTCGCTGGTGATCGAGCTGGTGCGCACGCCGGACATCCTGGCCGAGGTGGCCGCGCAGACGCAGTCGCTGAAGCTGGTGGTCGGCTTTGCCGCCGAGACCCACGACGTGGAGAAATATGCGCGGGGCAAGCTGGTCGACAAGCGCCTGGACCTGGTGATCGCCAATCAGGTCGGCATCAGCGGCGGCGGTTTCGAGAGCGACAACAATGCCGCCACTGCCTTCTGGCAGGATGGTGAACAGGTATTCCCGGCCACCTCCAAGCGCGAGCTGGCCGAACAACTGCTGGCGCTGATCGCGCGGAGACTCCAAGCATGACCCAGGCATCCACCTCCCAACCGCTGCAGGTCAAGCTGCTCGATCCGCGCTTCGGCGACAGCTGGCCGCTGCCGGCCTATGCCACCGAAGCCAGCGCCGGCATGGACCTGCGCGCGGCGCTGGATACCGCGCTGACCCTGCAGCCGGGCGATACCGCGCTGGTGCCCAGCGGCCTGGCCATCCATATCGCCGATCCGCACCTGTGCGCGGTGATCCTGCCGCGTTCGGGGCTGGGCCATCGCCATGGCATTGTGCTCGGCAACGGTACCGGCCTGATCGACGCCGATTACCAGGGTCCGCTGTTGATCAGCGTCTGGAACCGTGGCCGTGAAGCCTTCACCATCGAGCCGGGCGATCGCATCGCGCAGCTGGTGGTGGTGCCGATTGCCCGCGTCAGCCTGCAGGTGGTGGATACTTTCACCGACAGCGTGCGGGGAACGGGTGGATTTGGCCATACCGGGGTGCGTTGACGGGGGACATCGATGAGCGGCATCGGGGAAGGACAGCGGGGACGGTCGTTGGGACGCAGCGCGCCACTACTGGGGGTGCTGCTGGTCCTGCTGGCCGGTTGGTTCGGATGGAGCGCGGTGCAGCAATGGCGGCAGGAAGCCAATGGGCAGGCGCTGGAAGAAGCGCGTGACCAGGCCGTGCAGGGCCTGCAGGACGCTGCAGCCGGCCAGCTGAAGCAGCTGCAGCAGCAGCTGAAGAACGAACGCGTGCAGCAGGCGCTGCAGGCCGGTGATGCCGCGGCAGCGGCACTGGCCGTGCGCGAGAGCTGGACCGGCGTGGAACAGGCGGAAGTGCTGACCGCCGATCTGGCCAACGCCTACGCTGCCCCGGCCGCTTTTGGCTATGCCCGATTGGCGCTGCTGGAAGCGGCATTGGCCGAAGGCAAGCCCAGCCTGCGCGTGGTCCGCGATGGCGGTGGCAACCGCCTGGGCCTGGCCGCGCCGGTGCAGCTGGGCAGCCTGGGGCCGGCGGTGCTCTATGTGCGCCAGCCGTTGCTGCGGCTGACCGCGCCGCTGGATCAGGTCAGTGCACCGACTACGGGTTTCCTGGGTCTGCGCCAGGGTATGCATGATCTGGTCACCCAGGGCGATGCCAGCCTCGCCGAGAGCGCCGAGGCACTGGCACGGCCGGTCAACGGCACTCCGCTGCGCCTGGTGGCCGCGGTCCCCAATGTCGAAGCCGGGCCGCTGGGCCTGGGCGCGCTGGCCAGCGCCATCGTCGCACTGCTGCTGGCGTTCATTGCCGTGCTGCTGGTGGTCGGCCGTGGCCGCCTGCCGAAGACGCTGCCACTGCCGCGTCGCGCCGCTGCGGCGGTTGCCGACCATGGCCCTACCCTGAGTGAAAGCCTGCAGCAGGCTCCGCCAGCGGCGGCCGCCGTGACCAGCAGTGGCGATGCCACGCCACCGCCGCCACCACCGGTGCCGGCCGAGGCGCTGGCCGCCGGCATCTTCCGTGCCTACGACATCCGTGGCGTGGTCGGCAGCGAACTGACGCCGAAGACCGCGGCATTGATCGGCCAAGCCATCGGCACCGTGGCACTGGAGCAGGGCCTGCGCGAGGTGGTGATTGGCCGTGATGGCCGCCTGTCCGGCCCGGAACTGGCCGCCGGCCTGGCCGAAGGCCTGCGCCGTGCCGGCTGTGCAGTCATCGACATCGGCCTGGCACCGACCCCGCTGGTGTACTACGCCGCCTTCCATCTGCGCACGGGGACCTGCGTGGCCGTGACCGGCAGCCACAATCCGCCGGAGTACAACGGCTTCAAGGTGGTCATCGGCGGTGAAACGCTGTCCGGCGATGCGATCACCGACCTCTACCAGCGCATCGTCGAGGGCCGCCTGGTACAGGCCGCCGAACCGGGTGACTACCAGCAGCGCGACGTTGCGGCCGACTACATCCAGCGCATCGCCGATGACGTGCAGCTGGACCGCCCGCTGAAAGTGGTGGCCGATGCCGGCAACGGCGTCGCCGGCGCGCTCGCACCCCAGCTGCTGGAAGCGATCGGCGCTGAGGTCATTCCGCTGTACTGCGATGTCGACGGCAGCTTCCCCAACCATCATCCGGACCCGAGCGAACCGGCCAACCTGGAAGACCTGGTGCAGACGGTCAAGCGTTTCGGCGCCGACCTCGGCGTCGCCTTCGATGGCGACGGAGACCGGTTGGGCGTGGTCACCGGCGAAGGCAAGATCATCTATGCCGACCGCCTGCTGATGTTGTTCGCGGCCGATGTGCTGATGCGCAACCCGGGCGCGATGGTGATCTACGACGTGAAGTGCACCGGCAAGCTGTCCGACCACGTGCTGCGCAATGGTGGCAGCCCGCTGATGTGGAAGACCGGGCATTCGCTGATGAAGGCGAAGATGCGCGAGACCGATGCCGAACTGGCTGGCGAGATGAGCGGCCACTTCTTCTTCAAGGAGCGCTGGTTCGGTTTCGATGACGGCCTGTATGCGGCCGCGCGCCTGCTGGAGATCCTGGCCCAGCGCGAGGAAACGCCGGGCGAGGTACTGGGCGAGCTGCCGGAGATGGTAGCCACGCCAGAACTGAAGGTGCCGGTGGCCGAAGGCACGCCGCATGCGCTGGTAGCGATGCTGGTGGCGGCGGCGCAGTCGCCGGACAACCCGTATGTGGGCGGTCGGCTGTCGACCATCGACGGACTGCGCGTGGACTTCCCCGATGGCTGGGGCCTGGTGCGGGCCTCCAACACCACGCCGGTGCTGGTGCTGCGCTTCGAGGGCAACGACGAGGCGGCACTGGAACGCATCCAGGCGCTGTTCCGAAGCCAGCTGCAACCGGTGCTGGGCGACACCCCGCTGGGGTTCTGAGGAGGAGCCGGGCTGCGCCCGGCAGATGAACCGGTAGTGCCGGCCGCTGGCCGGCAACCTCATGAACCTCGGGCACACTCTGCGGTTGCCGGCCAGCGGCCGGCACTACCCCTTGAACCGCAACCCTACGCCTGGCTCGGTGAACAGGTAGCGCGAATCCAGCGCTGAATCGCCCAGCTTGTGCCGCAGCTTGCCGACCAGGATGCGCAGGTAGTGGGTGTCGTGCTGGTGGGTCGGCCCCCAGATCTCCTGCAGGATCTGCGGCTGGGTCACCACCCGCCCGGCGTTGCGCAGCAGTAGTGACAGCAACGCGTATTCCTTGCGGGTCAATGCCACCGGCTCGCCATCGAGTGCCACTTCGCGGCGCACCAGGTCCACGTGCAGGTGGCCGTCGTCGAACACCGGCGGCGTGCCGTCGCTGGGTACGCTGCGCGTGCGCAGCAATGCCCGCACCCGCGCCATCAGTTCCTGCGTGCCGAATGGCTTGGTCACGTAGTCGTTCGCGCCTGTATCCAGCGCGCGCACCTTCTCGGTTTCGCCGGCACGCACGGTCAACATGATCACCGGCACCTGGCTCCACTGCCGCAGCTGTTCCAGTACCTCGTGGCCTTCCATGTCCGGCAGGCCGATATCCAGGATCACCAGATCCATGTCCTCGCTGGCGGCCAGCTGCAGGCCTTCCTGGCCGGTGGCGGCCTGCCGCACCTGGTAACCCTGCGCACGCAGGCTGATGTCCAGGAACCGGCGGATCTGGGTTTCATCATCGATCACCAGCACGCGCGGGGCCGGGACGCTGGCATCAATCGGGGTCGGACTCATCGTGGGAGACTGGCTTGAGCAGGGGCAGGGTGATGCGGATCAGGGTACCGCGACCGTCGCGCCCGGGCAGCGCCTGCACGCTGCCACCATGCGCACCGATCATGCCCTGGCAGATGGTCAGGCCAAGACCGGTGCCGTGGCGGCCGCGGTCGCCGCGTTCGACGCTGTAGAACATGTCGAAGATGCGCGCGCGCTCGTCATCGGGAATGCCGGGGCCGGCATCGATCACGTCGATGCGCAGCTGGCCGTCCAGCTCGCGCGCTTGTACCTGTACGGCGGCGTCGGGCGGCGAGAACTTGGCCGCGTTCTCCATCACGTTGAACACGGCTTGTTCGACCAGCGCCGGATGCACCCAGATCGGCGCCAGCGTGGAAGGAATGTCGAGCTCCAGCCGCACCTTCGGCTGATAGCGCTGCAGGCGTCGCGCTGCCGAGCCGATCAGTTCGTCCACGCCGATCCAGTCGCGGTTGATCTTCAGCCCTTCATGGCCGAGGCGGGTCATGTCCAGCAGGTTCTGGATGTAGCGGTCCAGCCGTTCGCCCTCGACCAGGATGGTGTCCAGCAGGGCGCGGCGATCAGCCGTATCCATCGCCGCACCGTAGCTGGCCAGGCTGTCTGCCGAACCGATCATCGCCGCCAGTGGCGAGCGTAGGTCGTGCGACACCGAAGAGAGCAGGGCCGAGCGCAACCGCTCGGTCTCGTTGCTGACGTGCGCCTGTTCCAGTTCGGCCACCAGCCGTGTGCGAAGCGCGGCCTGGGCGATGTCATCGACCATTGCCTCGGCCAGCTGCCGTTGCTCGGGCAGCAGGCGCGCCTGCGCGCCGGGCAGGTACAGGCCGGCCACGCCAATGGCGCGGTCCTCGCCATCCAGCAGTGGCAGGAACCACCACTGCGCACCGGCCAGGGTATCGGTGAAGCGGCCGCTGGGCTGGCCATGGCGCAGCGCCCAGTCGGCGGCGGCCAGATCGGTGTCCCCCGGCTGGCTGCGACCACCGGCCGCGGTGTCTGTTCCAATGCGCAGCCACGCCGGAACGTCCATCGCCTGTTCCAGCGCCAGCCTGCCGGCCTGTGCGACCTCGCCATTGCCGGCCGCACTGGCCAGCTGCCGGCCCAGCTGCTGGCGCGCACGCGCATGGCGGTTGGCTGCACGCAGCGCGATCACCTGCATGCGCAAGCGCGAGGCCAGCCGTCCGGCCACCAAGGCGGCGGCCAGGAACAGGAACACGGTGATCACGCCCTGGCGTGCACCGATGGCGAAGGTGAAGCGCGGCGCGATGAACAGGAAGTTGTAAGCGAGGAAACACAGGATCGCCGCCATCACCGCCACGCTGGCGCGCGTGCGCGCGGCCACCACTACCACCGCCACGATGAACACCATCGACAGGTCGGCCATGCCGACCCAGCGCTCGGCCAGCCACGCCACTGCGCAGGCCAGTGCGGTAGCGATCAGCGCCTGCGCTGGCTCGTAGCTGATGCCGCGCACCGGCGGCAGCAGGCCCTCGCGGCGCGAGCGCGCCCGCGCCTGCGGGGTGCTGATGATGGTGATCTCGTAGTGCGCGCCGCGCTGGATCAGCTGCTGGGTCAGGGTGCGGTTGAACATCCGCGCCAGCGGACGTTCGCGGGTCCGGCCCAGCACCAGGGTCGACACGCCGTTGTGCGCGGCATGGTCGAGCAGGGCATCGGCGATGCTCGAACCATGCAGCAGTTCGGCGTCGCCGCCCAGCCGACGTGCCAGTGCAAAGGCCGCATCGATTTCGCGCCGGGTCGCCTCGTCCTGGCGCCGGCCCTGCACGGTCACCACCGTCCACGGCGCGTCGCGGCGTTCGGCGATGCGCCGCGCCACCCGCACCAGGTATTCGCTCTGGCCGCCGCCATCAATGGCCACCAACACGCCACGCCGCAGCGGCAGGTTGCTCTCGCCGCGTGCCGCCCGTGCTTCGCGCAGGCTGCTGTCGACGCGGTCGGCGGCCTCCTGCATCGCAAGTTCGCGCAACGCGGTCAGGTTGGCTGGCGAGAAGAATGCCTGCAGGGCCTGCGCGGCCTGTTCGGGCACATAGACCTTGCCCTGCTGCAGGCGCGCGATCAGTTCGCGTGGCGGCAGGTCGACCAGCACGATGTCATGCAGGCGGTCGAGCACACCGTCCGGCACAGTCTCGCTGACCCGGACGCCGGTGATGCGCATCACCACATCGTTGAGGCTTTCCAGATGCTGGATGTTGACCGTGGTCCAGACGTCGATGCCGGCGTCCAGCAGCTCCATCACATCCTGCCAGCGCCGCTCGTGGCGGCTGCCCGGCGCATTGCGGTGGGCCAGTTCGTCCACCAGCACCAGCGCCGGATGCCGTGCGAGCACGGCATCCAGATCCATCTCCTGCAGGGTGTGGCCGTGGTAATCCACGTCCTTCAGCGGCAGCTGCGGCAGGCCTTCCAGCAGTGCCTGGGTATCGGCACGGCCATGGGTTTCCACCAGGCCCACCACCAGGTCGACACCGCGGCGCAGCTGTTCCTGCGCGCGGGTCAGCATCGTGTAGGTCTTGCCCACGCCCGGCGCCGCACCGAGGAACACGGTCAGCTTGCCGCCGGCTTCGCGTTGCAGGCCTTCGACCAGGGCATCGGCCTGGCGGGTACGCGCATCAGTCATGGGTGCCGCTGTCATGGCCGCCATTGTGCGCGCAGCCGGTGCAGGCCGGCATCACGGTGCCTTGGCCGCGTGGTCCAGTGCGAAGTTCAGCGTCACCACGTTCACCCGTGGCTGCCCGAACAGGCCCCACTGGCGTCCTTCGGTATGCGCCTGCACCAGGGCCTGCACGCGCTCCACCGGCAGGCCACGGGCGCGCGCCACGCGTGCCACCTGCAGCTGCGCCGCGGCCGGCGACAGCTGCGGATCCAGGCCACCCGCGGACTGTGTGACCAGGTCCGCCGGTACCTGCGCCGGGGTGACGCCTTCGCGCGCGGCGACCGCAGCAGTGCTGGCGGCAACACGTTCGGCCAGGGCCGGGTTGCTGCGGGCCATGTTGGAACCGGCAGCGGCCATCGGGTCATAGTTGGCCGCCGACGGACGCGCCTGGAAATAGCCGTCACCCGTGAACGGCTGCGACAGCCACGCCGAGCCGCGAACCTGGCCGTTGCCATCGCGCAGCAGGCTGCCCTCGGCCTGGGTCGGGTACGCCAGGCCGGCAAAACCGGTGGCGATGCCGGCGTAGACCGCACCCGCCAGCAGCAGTGTGGCCAGGCCCAGGCCGATCGCCGGGCGCCAGCTGGCACCATCCTGCAGGCTGGCCACGCGGGCCTCGGCCTTCTGTTCGCGCGGAAGGGAAGATGAAGTGGAAGCAGTACGGTTCATGCGCCGAATACCAGGACAAGAAGGAGGTCGATCGCCTTGATCGCTGCGAACGGCAGCAGCACGCCGCCGAGGCCGTACACCAGCATGTTCCGGCGCAGCAGCGCGGTTGCAGTGGCCGGGCGGAAGCGCACGCCACGCAGGGCGAGCGGGATCAGGGCGGGAATCACCAGGGCGTTGAAGATCAGCGCCGCCAGCACCGCATTGCGCGGGCTCGACAGCTGCATCACGTTCAATGCGGCCATGGTCGGCACGGCGGCGGCGAACAGGGCCGGCAGGATCGCGAAGTACTTGGAGACGTCGTTGGCCAGCGAGAAGGTGGTCAGCGCACCGCGGGTGATCAGCTGTTGCTTGCCCACTTCCACCACTGCCAGCAGCTTGGCCGGATCCGAATCGAGGTCGACCATGTTGCCGGCCTCCTTTGCCGCCTGCGTGCCGGAGTTCATTGCCAGGCCGATGTCGGCCTGGGCGAGCGCCGGTGCGTCGTTGGTGCCGTCGCCGACCATCGCCACCAGGCGGCCACCGGCCTGTTCCTGGCGGATGCGTGCCAGCTTGTCTTCCGGGCGCGCTTCGGCGATGTAGTCGTCGACGCCGGCTTCGGCGGCGATGGCGGCGGCGGTCAGCGGATTGTCGCCGGTGATCATCACCGTGCGGATGCCCATCGCCCGCAGCTGCGCGAACTTCTCGCGCATGCCGTGCTTGACCACGTCCGACAGCTCGATCACGCCCAGCACGTGGCGACCTTCGGCCACCACCAGCGGGGTGGCACCATTGCGTGCGACCTGCTCGACGCGACCGGCCAGTTCAGCCGGCACGTTGCCGCCCAGCGCCTGTACGTGGGCACGGATCGCATCGGCGGCGCCCTTGCGGATCTGCCGCCCATGTTCCAGATCCACGCCGGACATGCGGGTCTGCGCACTGAACGCCAGGTACTCGGCCTGCTCCGGTTCGGCGGTGGCGCAGCCCTGTTCGCGCGCCAGGCGCACGATCGACTTGCCTTCCGGGGTCGGGTCGGCCAGCGAAGAGAGCAGTGCTGCTTCGCGCAGCTGGCTGGCGTCGATGCCGGCCAGCGGATGGAAATGGCTGGCCTGGCGGTCGCCGTAGGTGATGGTGCCGGTCTTGTCCAGCAGCAACACGTCGACGTCGCCGGCCACTTCCACCGCCTTGCCCGACTTGGCCAGCACATTGGCGGCCAGCGCACGGTTCATGCCGGCGATGCCGATGGCCGGCAGCAGGCCGCCGATGGTGGTCGGGATCAGGCACACCAGCAGCGCGATCAGCAGCAGCGGGTCGACCTTGACGCCGACCGAGGCACCAATGGCCGGCAGCGTTGCCACCACCACCAGGAAGGTCAGCGTCATCGCCGCCAGCAACAGGGTCAGCGCGATCTCGTTCGGGGTCTTCTGGCGGTTGGCGCCTTCCACCAGCGCGATCATCCGGTCCAGGAAGCTGTGGCCCGGTTCGGCGGTCACCCGCACGATGATCTGGTCGGACAGCACCTTGGTGCCGCCGATCACGCCGGAGCGGTCGGTACCGGCCTCGCGCAGCACCGGCGCCGATTCGCCGGTCACCGCGGCTTCGTTGATGGTGGCCAGGCCCTGCACGATCTCGCCATCGGCCGGCACCAGCTCACCGGCGCTGACGATCACGTGGTCGCCCGGGCGCAGTTCGGCGGCCGGCACCTGAGTTTCGGCGGCACCCGGTTGCGGCGCGGCCAGCCGGCGTGCCACCAGGTCCTGGCGGGCACGCCGCAGCGACGCGGCCTGGCCACGGCCACGTGCTTCGGCCACGGCTTCGGCGAAGTTGCCGAACAGCACGGTCACCAGCAGGATCGCGGTCACTGCCAGGCCAAAGCCGAGCGGCGCGTTGCCGGTCAGGGTGACGATTGCGGCGACGATCGTGCCGGCCATCACCACCGCCATCACCGGGCTGCGCACCAGATGCATCGGCGACAGCTTGAGAACCGCTTCGATCAGCGCACGGCGCAGGCCGGCGCCATCAAGCAGGGCAGGGCGCGGTGCATGGGTACTACGGGTTGAACTTGCTTGGGTACTCATCAGGGTGTCCTTAGTGCAGTCCCAGGCTCAGGTGGTCGGCGATCGGGCCGAGTACCAGCGCCGGCATGAACTGCAGCACGGTCAGGATGACGATCACCGAGACCAGGGTCAGGGCGAAGGTCGGGGTTTCGATCTGCAGGCTGCCGGCCGATTCCGGTGCCTGGCGCTTGGCGGCCAGCTGTGCGGCCACCACCAGCGGGATGATCAGCAGCGGGAAGCGGCCCAGCAGCAGCACCAGCGAGCAACTGAGGTTCCACCAGAGCGTGGCGTCACCCAGTCCTTCGAAGCCCGAACCGTTGTTGGCATAGGCCGATACGTACTCGTAGAAGACCTGGCTGATGCCATGGAAACCGGGGTTGGAGGTGCCGGCCAGGCCGGGCACGGCCAGGGTTATCGCGGTGAACACCAGCAGGGTGATCGGCTGCAGCAGCACCAGCAGGGCCAGCAGGCGTACCTGTGGCGTCTCCAGCTTGCGGCCGAACAGTTCCGGCGTACGCCCGGTCATCAACCCGGCCAGGAACACGCCCAGCAGCAGGTACACGATGAACTGCTGCAGGCCGCAGCCGATACCGCCCCAGATCGCGCTGACCAGCATGTTGACCATCGCGATGCCGCCACTCAGTGGTGCCAGCGAATCGTGCATGCCGTTCACCGAACCGTTGGAGACCTGGGTGGTCACCGCCGCCCACAGCGCGGTGCCATCGGCGCCAAAGCGTACCTCCTTGCCTTCCATCAGCAGCGGCGTGGCGGCGCTGGCACTATGCCCCTCGCTCCACACCATGGCGCCGGTGGACAGCAGCGACATGCCGAGCATGCAGCTGAACACCAGGACGCCGAAGCGGCGTCGGCCGGTGAACGCGCCGATCATGAAGATCACTGCCATCGGCACCAGCAGGATGCCAACGATTTCCAGCGCATTCGAAACCGGCGTCGGGTTCTCCAGCGGGAAGCTGCTGTTCGGGCCGTACCAGCCGCCGCCGTTGGCACCGAGCTGCTTGGCTGCGACCATCGCCGCCACCGGGCCCAGCGGCAGTTTCTGTTCGGCCATGCCAGCGCTGGCATCGATAGGCGTCGCCTGTGGCCCACCGGCCATCGTCGACGGCACGCCCTGGCTGGTCAGCACCAGCGTCCACACCAGGCACAGCGGCAGCAGGAAGCGCACGCACAGGCGCACCACGTCCACGTAGTAGTTGCCCACCGCCACCTGGCGGTCATCACCGGTACCACTGGCCGCTGCGGCCTGCGGCGAACGCGAGAACAACGCGCGCAGCGTGGCCACCGCCAGCGCCAGGCCCATCATCGGCGTCACCACCTGCAGGCCGGTGATGCCGGTCATCTGCGAGAGGTAGGACAGCTGCGCCTGGCCCGAATAGTGCTGCTGGTTGGTGTTGGTCAGGAACGAGATCATCGTGTGCAGCGCGGTGTCCCAGCGCATGTTCGGGATCTGGTCCGGATTCAGCGGCAGCCAGGCCTGGGTCATGAACACCGCCTGGGTCAGCACCGCCACCACCACGTTGCTCAGCACGAAGGCCAGCACGTAGCCGCGCCAGGACATCGAGCGCGACGGGTCGACGCCGAACACCCTGTACAGCGGTTTCTCGATCCAGTGGAACAACACGTCGACCTTCATCGGCGCGCCACGCATCACGCGCGCCAGATAAAGGCCCAACGGCCAGGCCAGCAGCAGGCTGGCGGCAAGAATGACAATAATCTCAGTCATGGCAGTCTCCGCTCAGAACGACTCGGGCCGCAGCACGACATAAAGAAGATAGGCGGCGGCGACCAGCACCACGACGCCACACAACAACGACAGCCAGGGGGACATTGCATTAGCGTCCTGGTGGAACCCCTCCACCTCAGGCCGTCATCGTCGTCCTGCCCCCCATAAACGCACTACGCGCCGGACCGGGCCGACGCGTAAAGAGTGCATAAATTCCGCCGGCCAAACCGTAACCAGCCGCACCTGCTGCAGAGCCGAGCCCATGCTCGGCTGCTCTTTGCCGAGGTCACGCGGAGCCGGGCATGGGCTGGGCGCTACAGGGGAATCAGGGGGCCTGATCTGCTGGCACCAGCCCCTTGAGCTCGCGATAGCGCTGCAGGCTGCTGTCGATCTCGGCCTTCAATGCCTGCTGCTGCTGCAGGAATCCGGCCTGCAGGCGCTGCTGCGCCTGCAGCTGCACATGCCGTTGGCGGATCGCCTCGGCCTGCTTGTCGGCCACCTTGCCGCCGGCCAGCTCACGGTCACCGGCGGCCGACAGCAGCGCCACCAGCGATTCGCGCAGGCTGGTGACGTTGTACTCGGCAGTCTTCAGGTTGTTGTCCAGCACTTCCTGGCGCTCGGTGAACACCCGGCGCAGGTCGTCCTCGCTGCCATAGGTGGACAGCATCGCCTGCTCGGTACGCTGGCGGGTCTGCGTGGCCATCAAGTCCAGCTGTTGCTGCTGCGCCACGGTGCTGGCGGCAGCGCGCTCCTCGTCGGTCAACGCGCGCTGGACCTGCGCATTGCGCAGGCCACTCTTCGCGTTGAACTCCTCGCGGGCATGGTTGACCGCATCGGCCGGCAGCGAATCACTGCAGATCCGCTCCTTGCCCTCGTTCCAGCAGTACAGCTTCTTTTCCGCGTTGCCGCTGTCGCGCGACTGCGCCGGCACGGTGAACGGCAGGGCCAGCAGCAGGCCGGCGAAGAGAACAGCAGGAACTCGGGACATGACCTTTCCCCTGGGTCGGTCAGCGGATCGAACGGACGCCGTACTGGGCCCGGTAGGCTTCCAGCGGCTGCCGGTAACCGACAAGTTCCGGGTTGCCGGAGGCGAAATCAAGCAGGTCGGCCAGCGTCGCCACGGCGATCACCGGAATGCCGGCCTCTTCGGCCACGGCCTGTGCGGCGGAGCGATGGTCGGTGTCCGAGGCGATCTCCTGGCGGTCCAGCGCGACCACGATGCCGGCCGGGATGCCACCGGCGTCGCGGATGATGCCCAGCGCTTCGCGGATCGCAGTGCCGGCGGTGATCACGTCATCGACGATCAGCACGCGCTTGCCATTCATGTCGGCGCCGATCAGCTGGCCGCCTTCGCCATGGGCCTTGGCTTCCTTGCGGTTGAACGACAGCGGCAGGTCGCGGCCACGCTGGGCCAGCTCGCAGGCCATCGCGGTGGCCAGCGGAATGCCCTTGTAGGCCGGGCCGAACACCACGTCGTACTTGATCCCGGTGGCGTCGATGGCGTCGGAATAGCACGCGCCCAGCTGCGACAGCAGGGAGCCGGAGTCGAAGCGACCGGCGTTGAAGAAATAGGGGCTCAGCCGGCCGGACTTGAGGGTGAACTGGCCGAAGCGCAGGGCATCGGCGGTCAAAGCCAGCTGCAGGAAACGGTGACGGTGGTCGCTCATCAAAACTCGATTCATCTTCATTTGGAGCACAAATCCTAATCCAGCTGGGCGTTCCGCGCTCGTCCAGCGCCTTGTGAAGGGTGCCCGGGCGGTGCCCGGCGGACTGCGCAGCCCGGCAGGCAACCGGTATGCTTGCCCGGTTTCCCGCCGCAGGTCCCCCGCATGCGCATCATCAGTTTCAACGCCAATGGCATCCGTTCCGCCGCGACCAAGGGCTTCCTCGACTGGTTCCGTGCCCAGGACGCCGACGTCCTGTGCATCCAGGAGACCAAGGCCCAGGAAGACCAGCTGACCGACCCGATGTTCCGCCCGGACGGCCACCACTGCTTCTACCGCGACGCCATCACCAAGAAGGGCTACAGCGGCGTGGCGATCTACAGCAAGCGCGAGCCGGACCAGGTCATCACCTCGCTGGGCTGGGCCCCGTTCGACGACGAAGGCCGCTACATCGAGGCGCGCTACGGCAACCTCAGCGTGGTCTCCTTCTATATCCCGTCCGGCAGCTCGGGCGACCTGCGCCAGGGCTTCAAGTTCGAAGTGATGGAATGGCTGCGGCCGATCCTCGAGGAGTGGGCGCGCAGCGGCCGCGACTACGTGCTGTGTGGCGACTGGAACATCGTGCGTTCGGCGCTGGACATCAAGAACTGGAAGTCCAACCAGAAGAACTCCGGCTGCCTGCCGGAAGAGCGCGACTGGCTCAACGCCCTGTGCGCCGACCACGGCCAGACCACCGATGTCGCCACCGGCCGCGGCTGGGCCGACGCCTACCGCCTGCTCAATCCCACCGGCGAGGACTACACCTGGTGGAGCAACCGTGGCGCCGCCCGTGCCAACAATGTCGGTTGGCGAATCGACTACCAGTTCATCAGCCCGGGCCTGCGTGACCGCCTGCGCAGCTGCTCGATCTATCGCGATGAGCGCTTCTCCGACCACGCTCCGTTCATCGTGGACTACGACCTGTGACCGAGGCTGCCAAGCCGCGTCGGCCGTGGCAGCAGGTGGTGTCCAACCTGAGCCAGCGCAAGGTGCTGGCGATGCTGCTGCTCGGCTTCAGTTCCGGCCTGCCGATCTATCTGGTGGGCAACACGCTCGGCTTCTGGATGCGCAAGGAAGGCATCGAGCTGAGCACGATCGGTTTCCTGTCATGGGTCGGGCTGGCCTACACCATGAAGTTCCTGTGGGCGCCGATCGTCGACAAGACCGATGTGCCTCTGTTCGGTCGTTTTGGTCGCCGCCGGGGCTGGATGCTGCTGTCGCAGCTGGTCGTGGTGGTGGGCCTGGTCGGCATGGCGCTGGTCCAGCCCAAGGGTGGCCAGATCCAGTTCCTGGGTATCGCCTGGCAGCACATCGTCGTGTTCGGCGTGATGGCTGTGATCGTGGCGTTTGCCTCGGCCACCCAGGACATCGTCATCGATGCCTGGCGCATTGAAAGTGCTGACAACAGCGAGCAGCTTGGACTGCTGACCTCATCCTCCGCACTGGGCTACCGCACTGCATTGCTGGTCACCGATGCGCTGATCCTGATCATCGCGGCCCGTGTTGGCTGGCAGGTCTCCTACGAGATCATGGCCGTGCTGATGGCACTTGGCGTGGTGGCCGTGGTCATGGCCCGTGAACCCGCGCGGGAAGTGGCTGCCGTGCAGGCACAGGCGACCTCCCTGTGGACGCCGCGCGGATTGTTCGACGCCGTGGCGGGGCCGTTCATCGCCTTCGTCCGCGAGCATCGCAGTGGCGCGATCCTGATCCTGGTGGCCATCAGCGTCTATCGCATGGCCGACTTCGTCATGGGGCCGATGGCCAATCCGTTCTACGTCGATCTTGGCCTGGACGAGGACACCGTTGGCGCTGTGCGTGGCTCGGTGGGCCTGGTCGCGACCTTCGTCGGCATTGCTGCGGCGGGCCTGGTCTCGGTTCGCTGGGGGGTGCTGGCGGCGCTGATGGTGGGTGCCGTGCTGGGTCCGGCCTCCAACCTGGCGTTTGCCTGGCTGGCCTATTCGGGCCCGGACACGACCCATTTCGCCGTGGCCATGGCAATCGACAACTTCGCCAGCGGTTTCGCCGGTACGGCGCTGATCGCCTATATGTCGAGCCTGACCAGCATCGGATATACCGCAACCCAGTACGCGCTGCTGAGTTCGTTCTACGCGATGCCCGGCAAGGCGCTCAAGGGGCTCTCCGGATGGTCGGTACAGACGCTCGCACAGGGTCGGACGCTGCTGGAAGGCTACGCGCTGTTCTTCGTCGGTACCGCGCTGGTGGCGATCCCGGTGGTGATCCTCTGCGCCCTGCTGATCCTGCAGCAGCGTCGTCGCCAGGCCGCCAGCTCGACCTGATTGCCTGCCCGCCCGGTCTGCGGGATCATCGCCCCCGACGCGCCGAGGGGGCGGTGCCTTGCGAACGGGGAAGTGAGCATGGCCGACGTTGTGCTGCGGGATCTGGACCCGCTGTTGCTGGAACGCATCCGACGGGTCGCGGTCGCTCGCGGCTGGACCCATGAACAGACCTGCGAGGCCTTGCTGGAGCAGGGCTTGTTCAGCAGTGAACTGGAAGTCCGCTCCGGCTTCGGTGATCCCGAAGTGGACGCTCTTTCCGATGCCATCGCCGCCCTGCAGGCGTTGCCCGCAGGGCAGGGCTTCGACTGACCTGACACCTGGTCGCCGCGATACCTGCCCGCCGGGCATGGCCCGGCGCTGCCGGGATGCCGCCGACGGGGTAGCGCCGGGCCATGCCCGGCGGATGTAGCCCCGCTCAGGCCAGGTGGATCGCGCCCAGGATCCGCGGGCCCTTCGCCCCGGTCACGCTCGGCAGATTGCCGGCCAGCCCGTCCATGGTCCGCTGTGCCAGCCACGCAAAGCCCATCGCCTCCACGTACTCCGGGTCCAGACCGTGCACCGCACTGGACTCCACCTGCACCCCCGGCAGCCGCGCCGCCAGTCGCCTCATCAGCTGGGTATTGCGCACGCCGCCGCCACACACCAGCAGGCGCCGTGTCTGCGGCTGCTGTGCCAGCAGTGCATCGACCACCGTCGCCACGGTCAGCTCCAGCAACGTCGCCTGTATGTCGGCGGCGGTGTACTGGCCTTCGCCCATGTGCGCCTCGGCCCAGGCCAGGTGGAACTGCTCGCGGCCGGTACTCTTCGGCGGCGGCAGTGCGAACCACGGGTCCGAACGCCAACCCGCCAGCAGCCCCTCGTCCACCGCGCCACTGGCCGCATACGCGCCATCGGCGTCGAAGGTGCGGCCGGTGTGGCGCTGGCACCAGGCATCCATCAGCGCGTTGGCCGGGCCGGTATCGAAGCCACGTACCGCGCCCTCGCGCGGTATCAGGGTCAGATTGGCGATGCCGCCCAGGTTCAGCACCGCGCGGTCTTCATCGGCAGTGCCCAGCATGCCCAGATGGAACGCCGGCATCAGCGGCGCACCATGGCCTCCGGCTGCCACGTCGCGGCGGCGGAAATCACACACCGTGGTGATCCCGGTCAGCTCGGCGATGCGGTTGCCGTCGCCCAGCTGCACGGTGAACGCCGGGTCGGCCAGTGGCCGGTGGCGCACGGTCTGCCCATGCGAGCCGATCGCGCGCATCTGGCTGCGGTCCACGCCGGCCTCGGCCAGCAGCTGGTTGGCCGCCTCGGCAAAACGGATCGCAATCCGCGCGTCCAGTTCGCCGAGCTCTTCCAGCGAATCCAGCGGCCCGCCTTCGCCCAGCGCCACCAGCCGCGCGCGCAGCACCGGCTCCCAGCGGGCGGTCAGCCCATGCACGAAGCGGCAGCCACCACTGGCGGGGAACTGCACCAGTGCGGCATCGATGCCGTCGGCGCTGGTGCCCGACATCAGGCCAAGGTACAGGGGGGCGTCGCTGTCGGCAGTCGTGTTCATGGCAGGCATAAAAAAAGGACGCGGCAAGCTTGGGCTGCCGCGTCCTTCTTCGTCAACGCATGGGCTCAGCCGCGCTTGCGGCCGGTCGTCTGCTTGTCCTTGGCGCTGGCCACCTCGGGGGCGGCCTCGTCGCGGCCGGTCGGCGTCGGGCTGGCGTCGGCGTAGATCAGCTTCTCCATGCCCTGGATGCGGGCCATCGCCGGCGCGGTCTGCGCACGGAAGGCGACCAGCTCGGCACCCTTCAGCGGCTCCGGCGGCGGCATGGTCACGGTCAGCGGATTGCGATGCTCGCCGTTCACGCGGAATTCGTAGTGCAGGTGCGGGCCGGTCGCCAGGCCGGTCGAGCCGACATAGCCGATCACCGTGCCCTGCGCCACGCGCTGGCCGGTCCGGATGCTCGCAAAGCGCGACATGTGGCCGTACAGGGTGGTGTGGCCACGGCCGTGGTCGAGGATCACCACGTTGCCGTAACCGCGCTGCACGCCGGCGAACTGCACACGGGCGTCGCCGGCGGCCATGATCGGGGTGCCGGTGCGCGCGGCGTAGTCCACGCCCTTGTGCATGCGCATCTTGCCCAGCACCGGGTGCTTGCGCGCACCGAAGGTCGAGCTCAGCCGCGCGAACGGGATCGGCATGCGGATGAAGCTCTTCTTCAGCGAGCGGCCGTTGATGTCGTAGTACTCGGACTTGCCGTTGCGGTCGAAGCGGAAGCCGGAATAGGTCTTGCCACCGGTGGTGAAGGTGGCCGCGAGGATCTTGCTGGTGTCCACCTTCTCGCCTTCGCGCCAGGTTTCATCCATCACCACGCTGAAGCGGTCGCCCGGCTGCAGGTCCTTCGAGAAGTCGATGTCGTACTTGAAGATGTCGTCGGTCATCGTCGCGATCGCCGACGGCGACAGCCCGGCCCGGCGGGCCGCAGCGTACAGCGAGCTGGTGATCTCGCCGCTGGTGACCACGGTGCGGGTGGAGGTCTCGCGTTTGGTCACCTTCTCCTTGATGTCGTCGTCGGACAGGCTCAGCTCGACCCGGTTGTCGGCATCGCGGTCGAAGCGGATGCTGCGCAGGTCGCCGGACAGCGGCATGTCGAAGGCGATCTCGGCACCCGGGCGCAGCTTGGTCAGCGCCTCGCGCGCACCCGGATGGTCCAGCACCCGGTGCAGGGTGGTAGCCGGGATGCCGGCCTTGTCGAACAGGTCGCTCAGGGTCTGGCCGCGCTGCACGCGCAGCACCTGCCAGCTGTCACCGGGCACCTGCTGCTGTCGGGCCATGGTCAGCGGCGGCAACGGCAGCGCCAGGCTGGTATGGCTGTCGGCGAAGGGCGCATCGATGGTGTGCGAGAAGCCGGGAACGATCGTCGCCACCAGGGCGCCGATGGTCGCGAACAGGCTGGCATGCATCCAATGGCGGCGGGTCCAGCGCTCATTGAAGGCGGCGGGAAGATGTTGCCTGAGCTTCCGATGCAGGGCGTTGTCGTGCAGGACGTGGAGGCGTTCCTGGAAGCGCTGCTTGCGTGCGCGCCCTTGTTCGGAATTGTGCATCGGCGGTTCTTTCCTGGCAGCCCGGGAGCGCGGGCCTGATCGCCGGTTACCATAGACACCTGAGAAAACGGCGTCAAACCCTTGTGCCCATTGGCTTTTGTGAAGCCAATCGGGTTAACTTTGCTTTAACACCCCACACAAGAATCGGCGTTGCCGGGAGTAGTCACGTGTCCTCGATTGAAGAAGCCCTTGCCCTGATCGGCCGCGGTGCCGACGAGATCCTCAAGCTCGAGGATCTGCGTGCGCGCCTGCAGGAAGGCCGCCCGCTACGGATCAAGGCCGGCTTCGACCCCACCGCGCCCGACCTGCACCTGGGCCATACGGTGCTGCTGAACAAGATGCGCCAGTTCCAGGACCTCGGCCATCAGGTCATTTTCCTGATCGGCGACTTCACCGGCATGATCGGTGACCCGTCCGGCAAGAGCCTGACCCGCAAGCCGCTCAGCAAGGACGACGTGCTGGCCAATGCCCGTACCTATGAAGAGCAGGTGTTCAAGGTGCTGGACCGCAGCCGTACCGAAGTCCGCTTCAACTCGGAGTGGTTCGGCAAGATGGGCGCGGCCGACATGATCCGCCTGGCCGGCCAGCACACCGTGGCGCGCATGCTCGAGCGCGACGATTTCGCCAAGCGCTACGCCGCCCAGCAGTCCATCGCCATCCACGAGTTCCTGTACCCGCTGGTGCAGGGCTACGACTCGGTGGCCCTGGAAGCCGACGTCGAGCTCGGCGGCACCGACCAGAAGTTCAACCTGCTGATGGGCCGCGGCCTGCAGGAGCACCACGGCCAGAAGCCGCAGGTGGTGCTGACCATGCCGCTGCTGGAAGGCCTGGACGGCGTCAACAAGATGTCCAAGTCGCTGGGCAACTACATTGGTATCAGCGAGCCGGCCATCGACATCGTCACCAAGACCATGAAGGTGGACGACACCCTGATGTGGCGCTGGATCGAGCTGCTGTCCTTCGACATCAGCCAGGCCGAAGCCGTGCAGCTGCGCGAGCAGGTGGCCAATGGCGGCCTGAACCCGCGCGTGGTCAAGCTGCGCCTGGCCCGTGAGCTGGCGACCCGCTTCCATGACGCCGCAGCGGCCGAACAGGCGGTTGCCGGTTGGGAAGCGGCGGTGACCGGGCAGGGCGACATCACCCAGCTGCCGCTGCAGGACGTGGCGATCCCGGCCGAAGGCCTGCGTATCGCCGCGCTGCTGACCGCGGCGGGCCTGACCCCGAGCAACTCCGAGGCCAACCGCAAGCTCAAGGAGCGTGCGGTCAAGGTGGACGGTGAAGTGGTGGAAGACGGCCAGCAGGTGCTGCAGCCGGGCTTCGAGGGTCTGCTGCAGGTCGGCAAGCGCACCTTCGCCCGCGTACGCCTGGTCGCTGCCTGATACAAGGAAGGGCCGGCGCCAGCCGGCCCTTCCTTGTGCTCTTGTAGAGCCGAAGGCAACGGCAGGAGCCGTTGCCAACGTCGCTTGCGACGGCCCGCAGGGGGGGCGGGCAAGGACGCCCGGCATAGCCGCGCTCGGCTGCTCTTCGCGGAATCCTCCCGCAGCGTGCGATGGATGAATGAACGCAACATCCAGCAAAAAAAGTTGCCACACCCCCTTCACAAATGACCGGAATGGGGACATACTTCTCCTCCCCCGTCGCAGGGGTCGCCACCAAGGGGCTTCAGCGACAACAGGGCGCCCACCACCGCCGAACGAGATGATCGAACGAAGGTGTTGACGGACTGAAAAAGTCTGGCATAATGGGCGGCTCGCTACGAAGGAAACTTCGCAGCACACGGGAATGGCGCTGAGGCCACTTCCCAAGATCTTTGAAAGTATGCGCAGGTATCTTGTGAAGGCGCCTGCAGGAAGGATGATTG
>NZ_JBWKOO010000026.1:0-32521 GCF_059416125.1 Stenotrophomonas sp. GW821-FHT09E08 | reverse complement strand
GGCACTACCCGTGCGATGAGCGGTAGTGCCGGCCGCTGGCCGGCAGCGTCCGCCGCCACATGGGTAGCGCCCGACCGTTGGTCGGGCGACGGCAGGATCAGTGCGGACCAACGGTCCGCACCCACCAGAGCAGCCGCGCCCACCGGCGCGTGCGGTAGTGCCGGCCGCTGGCCGGCAACCTCAGCGCACGTAGTCGCTCTGCGCCATCGCGTCGGCCAGGTAATCCACGAACGAGCTGATCCGCGACGACACGGCGGTGTTGCGGTAGTACACCGCATGGATCGGCTGGTACACATCCAGCGTCTGCGCCGCCAGCACCTGCACCAGGGTGCCGGCGCTGCGGTCACGATCGGTGACGAAGTCGGACAGGCAGGTGATGCCCACACCTTCCACCGCCAGCCGGCGCAACGTCTCGCCACTGGACACGGCGATATCCGGCCGCACCAGCAGCAGCCCATCCGATTCTCCGGGCAGCGGCCAACGGTTGAGTGATTCCGGCTCGTTGAAGCTGAGCAGCGTGTGCTGGCCCAGCGCGGCGACGCTGGCCGGTTCGCCGTGCCTGGCCAGGTAGGCCGGGCTGGCCACCAGCCGCAGCTGGCAGCGGCCCAGCAGCCGCGCATGCAGGGTGGAGTCGGCCAGCGGGCCGATCCGGATCGCCAGATCGGTGCGCCGTTCGAGCAGGTCGATGTAGCGGTCGGAACTGTTCAACTCCAGCTGCACTTCCGGGTAACGCGCGCGATAGCCGGCCACCAGCGGCGCGATCACGTGCAGCACGAACGGCATCGCCGCATCCACGCGCAGGCGCCCCGCCGGGCGCTCGCGGCGCGCCGCCATCTGTTCCTCGGCCGATTCCACCGCATCGATGATCGCGCGCGCATGGCGCAGGAACGCCTCGCCCTCGGCGGTCAGGTGCAGGCGGCGGGTGGTACGGGTCAGCAGGGTGATCCCCAACTTGTCCTCCAGCCGCCCCAGGGCGCGGCTCACGCCCGAGGGCGTCTGCCCCAGCTGCTCGGCGGCGGCACTGATCGAGCCGCTGTCGATCACCGAAAGGAACGCCTGCATTTCATCGAGAGTGGTCTTCATGTCCCTATTATTGACTGCACGGCAATAGTGATTGGCGTGAAGACCGGTTTTTCGGCAAAGGTCTGCGGCGCAGACTGCGCAGCCTCTTCCTCCTGCTGGACCCTGTCATGACCCGTGGCATTCCCCTCGCCCTGCTGGCGTTGACCCTCGGTGCCTTCGCCATCGGCACCACCGAATTCGTCATCGTCGGCCTGATCCCGACCATCGCCGGCGACCTGCAGGTCAGCCTGCCCTCGGCCGGCCTGCTGGTCTCGCTGTACGCGCTGGGTGTGGCCATCGGTGCGCCGGTGCTGACTGCGCTGACCGGACGCGTACCGCGCAAGCAACTGCTGGTGGCACTGATGGTGTTGTTCACGCTCGGCAATGTCGTCGCCTGGATGGCACCCGGCTATACCTCGCTGATCATCGCCCGCATCCTGACCGGCCTGGCGCACGGCGTGTTCTTCTCGATCGGCGCGATCATCGCCACCGCCGTGGTACCGAAGGAGAAGGCAGCCAGCGCGATCGCCATCATGTTCACCGGCCTGACCGTGGCACTGGTGACCGGCGTGCCGCTGGGCACCTTCATCGGCCAGCATCTGGGCTGGCGCGCGACCTTCCTGGCGGTGGCCGGCCTCGGCGTGGTCGCCCTTATCGGCGCGCTGTTGTTCGTTCCGCGCAACCTGCCGCAGAGTGCGCCGGCCAGCCTTCGCCAACAGCTGGCCGTGCTCGGCCAGCCACGCCTGCTGCTGGTCTATGCGATGACCGCGCTGGGCTACGGTGGCACCTTCCTGGCCTTCACCTATCTGGCGCCGATCCTGCAGGACGTCACCGGCCTTCCGGCCAACGCCGTGAGCCTGGTGCTGCTGGTGTACGGCGTGTCGGTGGCGATCGGCAACCTGTGGGGCGGGCGCATGGCCGACCGCTTGGGTCCAGTGCCCGCGCTGAAGCGCATCTTCGGACTGCTGGCATTGGTGTTGTTCGTCCTCACGTTCACTGCCTACAACACCTGGTTGATGCTGCTGACGGTGCTGGCGCTGGGCGCGGTAGCGTTCGGCAACGTGCCCGGCCTGCAGGTCTACGTGGTCAAGCAGGCGCAGCGCTATGCGCCGCAGGCGGCCGACGTGGCCTCGGGCCTGAACATCGCCGCGTTCAACGTCGGCATCGCGATGGGCGCCTCGCTGGGCGGCCTGGTGGTGGAGCACATCGGCCTGATGCATACGCCCTGGCTGGGCGCGCTGGTGGTCGTACTGGCCTACGCGCTGACCGTGCTCAGTGGCCGCCTCGACCGCCGCGATGGCGTCGACCACCGCGCCGACGGTATTGCCGCCACCGCGCATTGATCCATGCAATGCACCGTTGCCGGCATGCATACGGTGCCTGTCCTACCCTCTTCCCTCTGCTACTCCCTTCCCCCGTTGGAGCTTCCCATGACTGTCCCCGCTTTCGGTCTCGGCACCTTCCGCCTCAAAGACCAGACCGTGATCGACTCGGTGCGCAATGCGCTGGAGGTCGGTTACCGCGCCATTGATACCGCGCAGATCTACGGCAACGAAGCCGAAGTCGGCCAGGCCATCGCCGAGTCCGGCGTGCCGCGTGATGATCTGTACCTGACCACCAAGGTGTGGATCACCGAGTTCAAGCGCGATGCGCTGCTGGCCAGCCTGCGCATCAGCCTGGAGAAGCTGCGCACTGACCGCGTCGACCTGGCGCTGATCCACTGGCCGTCACCGAATGACAAGGTCGATGTGCCGATGGAGGAATACCTGCCAGCACTGGCCGAGGCCAAGGCGCAGGGGCTGACCAAGGCGATCGGCATCTCCAATTTCACCATCGCGCAGACCCGCAAGGCGATCGAGATCCTCGGCGCCGAGGCCATCGCCACCAACCAGATCGAGATCCACCCGTACCTGCAGAACCGCCTGCTGGTGAAGTTCCTGCAGGACAACGGCATCCACATCACCGCCTACATGAGCCTGGCCTATGGCGAAGTGCTGAAGGACCCGGTGATCCAGGCCATTGCCGGCCGTCACCAGGCTACGCCGGCGCAGGTTGCGCTGGCGTGGGCGCTGCAGCAGGGCTTCTCGGTCATTCCGTCGTCGACCAAGCGCGAAAACCTGGCAGCCAATCTGGAAGCAGCGGCCGTGCGCCTGACCGAGGAGGACATGGCGCAGATCGCCAAGCTGGATCGCGGCCATCGCCTGGCGAATCCGGAAGGGATTGCCCCGGCCTGGGATTGAGGCCATCCGCGGTTACGGATCGGAATCGGTAGGTGCCGACCTTGGTCGGCACCTACCAAAGGCAGAGCTATCCCTCGCCTTGCAGCAACCACTCGCGCATCGCTGCACTCACTTCATCTGGTTTCTCCATCGGTGCCAGGTGCCCGCAATCGGGCACCACCACCAGCTGCGAGTGCGGCACCATCGCATGCATCTCTTCGCTCACTACCAGCGGCGTGATGCGGTCATTCGCACCGCAGAGGATCAGCAGCGGATCGCGGTACCCGGCCAGCACATCGTGGCCATCACGGCGTTCCAGCGCACTCTGCCGCAGGAAGACTTCCGCGCCCAGGCGGGCGGTCATATCACGCACACGCTGCACCAGCACGTAGTCGTCCAGCCGCGAGGCGTCGATGTAGCTGCGCATCAGCGCGTCACCGAAGCCGTGGAATTTCCCCGGCAGGCGCACGCTGGCACGTTGGCTGCGGCGCTGCTCGGCACGTTCCGGTGAATCGGCGTGGATCGAGGTGTCGATCAGCGCCAGCTGCAGCACACGTTCCGGAGCGATGCGCAGGACCTGCTGGGCGACGAAACCGCCCAGCGAGAAACCGGCCAGCGCAAAGCGCTCGGGCGCTTGCGCCAACACGTCCTCGGCCACTGTCTGCAGGGTTTCACCACGGGTCTGGTCGCCCACCGTGCATTCGGCGATGTCGGCCAAGTCGGCCAACTGCGCGCGCCACAGTTCGGCATCGTTGAGCAGGCCGGGTAGCAGCAACAGGGGGATACGGTCGGTCATGGGGGTATTGTCGCGCCATCACGGTGACGGAGCCATGCCGCAACGGATGATTGCGTTGTAGAGTCGGGCAAGCTCGGCCCCACGATACGGACGCGACCATGGCAGACCCCTACAACAGCGGCACCCCCTCCCCGCCCGCGCTGCGCTTCGACGACTCGCTGGTCACCACCGCCTTCGAGCTGCCCGGCCATCGCGTCGTGCGCAATCTGGGCGTGGTGCGCGGCATCACCGTGCGCTCGCGTTCGATCGTCGGCAATTTCCTTGGCGGCATCCAGACGATCTTCGGCGGCAACATCACCATCTACACCGAACTGTGCGAACAGGCCCGCGAGGAAACCTACCGCGACATGGTCAAGCACGCGCGGCAGCTGGGCGCCAACGCGATCATCGGCATGCGCTACGACGCCACCGATGTGATGACCGGGCTGACCGAGGTGCTGTGCTATGGCACTGCGGTGATGGTGGAACCGGTGCGTTGAATCCGATGTTCCGCCGGGCATGGCCCGGCGCTACCGTCACGGTCACGCCGCCGGCGGCACTTCGGGCACCTCAACCTGCTGCACCGGCAGGGTCACCATCATCACCGTCGGGTCGTCCGGATCGAGTTTGGTCTTGAAGCCCAGGCTCTGGCACATCGCCAGCATGGTGCTGTTCTCGCGCAGCACCTGGCCTTCGACCACGTCCAGGCCCAGCCACTTGGCGTACTCGATCATGATCGCCATCAGGCGCCAGCCGATGCCGTGGCCTTTCAGGTCCGAGCGGATCAGGATGCCGTACTCGCCGCGGTGGTAGTCGGCGTCGGCATGCAGCCGCACCGCGCCCAGCATTTCGCCGCTGCGCGGTTCGATCGCCACCAGCGCGATCGAGCGTGCGTAGTCGAGCTGGGTCAGGCGCGCGATGAACTCGTGGCTGAAGTGCTTCACCGACTGGAAGAAACGCAGGCGCAGGTCCTCGTCGCTGACGCGGGCGAAGAACGCACGGAACAGCGCATCGTCTTCCGGCCGCACTGGGCGCACGAAGGCACGGCCACCGTCTGACAGCTCGATGGTGCGCTCCCACTCCTTCGGGTACGGGAACACCGAGAAGCGCGGATGGCCACGGCCCTTGTGCAGGATGCGCGACGGCGCCACCGCCACGCGTGCGTCGAGGGCGAGGATGCCCTTGCTGTCGACCAGCAGCGGGTTGATGTCCAGCGTACGCACTTCGGGGATGTCGGCGGCCAGCTGCGCCAGCTTCACCAGCGCCAGCGCCAGTGCGCGCTCATCGGCGGCGGGCACATCACCATAGGCCTTGAGGATGCGCGAGGCGCGGGTCTGGCCGATCAGTTCATGGGCCAGGCGCAGGTCCAATGGCGGCAGCGCCAGTGCCTTGTCGTTGATCACTTCGACTGCGGTACCACCACGGCCGACCACGATTACCGGGCCGAACGTCGCGTCATCAGCGATACCGACGATGATCTCGCGCGCCTTCGGGCGAACGATGGTCGGCTGCACCAGCAGGCCGTCGATGCGGGCGTCGGGACGCAGTTGGCGCGCGCGCGACAGGATCGTATGGGCCGCACTCTGCACCGCCGGCAGCGTCGCCAGGTTCAGGCGCACACCATCCACTTCGGACTTGTGCGGAATATCCGGCGACAGAATCTTCAGTGCGACCGTGGCACCGCGTTCCAGCAGCGGCTGCGCCAGGTCCATCGCCTCGTGCGCATCGCGTGCATGCATCACCGGCGCGGAAGGAATGCCGTAGGCCTTCAGCAGTTCATGCGTGGCCAGCGGGTCCAGCCACTGCTGGCCGTTGGCCAGCGCGGCATCAACCAGCGCGCGTGCGGCCGCCGCATCCACGCTGAAGTCCTGCGGCAGGCTGGGCGGTGTTTCCATCAGCGCGTTCTGCGCTTCGCGGTAACGCACCAGATGCTGGAAGCCACGTACTGCCTCCGCCTCGGTCGGATAGGTCGGCACCCGCGCCGCGTTGAGCGTGGCGGTTGCCTGGTCATCGTTGCCCAGCCACACAGCGAACACCGGCTTGTCGCGGTGTTGGCGCGGGCGCAGGCCCAGCGTGCGGGTCAGTGCTTGTGCGGCGTCGGCCGACGAGGTGAATGCGGTCGGCACATTGACCACCATCACCGCGTCGTTCTCGTTGTCGGCCAGCAGCGCTTCGATGGCCGCGGCATAGCGATCACCATCCGCGTCAACCACGATGTCGACCGGATTGCTGCGCGACCAGCCCTGCGGCAGCACCGCGTCGAGTTTCTCCACCGTGCTGTCAGACAGGTTGGCCAGCGTGCCACGCAATGCGATCAGCTGGTCCACGGCAAGGCGCCCAACGCCGCCACCGTTGCTGAGGATGGCCAAGCGGCGGCCCGGGAACGTCCCCAGCCGTCCCAGCGACTCGGCGGCGGTGAACAGCTCATCCAGCGCGCTCACGCGCAGCAGGCCGGCACGGTTGAACGCCGCTCCGTAGACATCGTCGGCACGGGCCAGCGCCTGCACATGGGTATCGCGGCTGCCCGGCTGCACACGCTCGGCGCGGCCGGACTTCACCACCACCACCGGCTTGGCACGAGCGGCGGCACGCGCAGCCGACATGAACTTGCGCGCGTCCTTGATCTGCTCCACGTAGAGCAGGATGGCGCGGGTACGGTAGTCGGTGGCGAAGTAATCGAGCAGGTCGCCGAAATCCACGTCCAATGTGTCGCCCAACGACACAACGGCGGAGAAGCCGACCGAGCGCGCCACGCCCCACTCCACCAGCGCGGCGGCAATGGCGGAGGATTCGGAGATCAGCGCGAGATCGCCGGCCTGCGGGAAATGTGCGGCGATGCTGGCATTGAGCCGTGCATGCGGTGCGATCACGCCCAGGCAGTGCGGGCCAAGGATGCGCAGGCCATGCTTGCGCGCGACCGCTTCAACCTGCGCCGACAACGAGCCCGGGCCTTCGCCGAGGTGCGCGGTCAGGATGATCGCCGACTGCACGCCGCGCTCGGCGGCGGTGCGTATCACCTGCGGCACGATCGCCGCCGGGGCGGTGATCACCACCAGCTCGGGCACCCAGTCCAGGTCCTTCAACCGCTTGACCGTGCGGATGCCATCGATCTCGGCGTGCCGCGGGTTGATCCACGCCACCTTGCCGGGGAAGCCGGTGCCGCGCAGGTTGCGCATCACCGCGCGGCCGGCCGAGCGCTCACGCGGGCTGCCGCCGATCACCGCGACCGACTGCGGACGGAACACAGACTGCAGGTGGTAGGTACTCATGCGCCTACGGTACCCAAAAAAGGGGACGGAGGGGATTAAGTCGTTTGTGCCACAAACGACTTAATCCCCTCCGTCCCCTTTTTGTTACAACAGCGTGCCGTGCAGGATCATCGCGGCGATGCTGAAATAGATCACCAGGCCGGTCACGTCCACCAGGGTGGCCACGAACGGGGCCGAGGCGCTTGCGGGATCGAAGCCCAGCCGCTTGAGGATGAAGGGCAGCATCGAGCCGGACAGCGAACCGAAGGTAACGATGCCGACCAGCGCGGCACCGATGGTGATCGCCAGCAGGATCCAGTGCTCGCCGTAGTCGTGCAGGCCACCCAGCTGCCAGATGACGATGCGTACGATGGCCAGGCAACCGAGGATGGCGCCGAGCACCATGCCGGTGGGCACTTCGCGCAGGGCCACCTTCCACCAGTCGCGCAGGCGCAGTTCGCGCAGTGCCAGGCTGCGGATCAGCAGCGAGGTGGCCTGCGAGCCGGAGTTGCCGCCCGAACTCATGATCAGCGGAATGAACAGGGTCAGCACCACCGCGCGCGCCAGTTCATCCTCGTAGTGCTGCATCGCGCTGGCGGTCAGCATCTCACCCAGGAACAGCACGCTCAGCCAGCCGGCGCGCTTGCGCAGCATCTCGAAGAAGCCGATCTGCATGTACGGCTTGTCCAGTGCTTCCATGCCGCCGAACTTGTGCGCGTCTTCGGTGGACTCTTCGATCAGCGCGTCGAGCACGTCGTCTACGGTGACGATGCCAAGCATCTGCTGCTGCGCGTCGACCACGGGAATCGCCAGCAGATCGTGGCGGCGGATCAGCCGCGCCACTTCCTCCTGGTCCATCAGCGCATCCACCGTCACCGGCGGATTGACCTGGGCCACGTCCAGGATCGACTCCTCGGGCAGGCCGGTGATCAGCCGGCGCATGGTCACCACCTGTTGCAGCTGCTGGCTGGCCGGGTCCAGCACGTATATCGCGTACACCGTCTCGCGGGTGCGCTCGACCTGGCGGATGTGCTGCAGTGTCTGCGCCACGGTCCAGCTGGCGGGTACCGCCACGTACTCGGTGGTCATCAGCGCGCCGGCGGTGTTCGGTGGGTAGCTGAGCAGCTTCTGGATGGCCTGGCGGGCATCGGTGCCGAGCAGCGGGATCAGCCGCGCGCGTTCTTCTTCATCCAGCTCGTGGACGATGTCGGTGGCGCGGTCGTCGGCCATCAGCCCCAGCAGGGCGGCGGCACGGGCCGGCGGCAGTGCCGCCACCAGCTCGCCACTGCGGTGCAGCTCCGGTGCTTCGAGCATCTTCACCGCGCGCGGCAAGGACAGCGCCGCCAGCGTTTCCGCAGCGCGCGTCAGTTCCAGCGTATTGAGGAATTCCACCGCGTCGGCGGTGTTGTAGTTCGCCAGGGGTGCGGCCAGTGCGGCGGCATCGGCCACCGGGCGCAGCAATTGCTTCTGGTTCATCGGATTGCCTTGTGGGGGTGCGACCTCGCGCAACGCCAACGCAGGCAAACCGTCCCGATGTCAGGCGGTGGCCATCACTGGCGTCGAACGAGGTCGACTTCTACTGTCGCTGGACATGGGTTGGGGACTCCGGGATGCGTGTGCTGGCAGACGCGCCGCCAGCGGCGGGCAGTCTGGACCCGGTGGCATTGCAGGTCAACCCGTGCCGCGCGGCGTGGCCCGGCCCCGCAGGTCGTTCTCGTGCCCGTACGGAGCGGCGCGCATAATGGAGGGGTGGCGCTCGCCACGCTTTTCCTACCCGAACGGACGCGCAGCAGCTTCCCGATGACCAGGTATTCCCATGCATAGCGGTGGTCTGGAACTGGCCCTGGTGCTGCTGCTGGCGGCGGTCATCGCCGTGCCGGTGTTCAAGAAATTCGGCTTCGGCGCGGTGCTGGGCTACCTGGCGGCCGGCGTGGTACTGGGCCCGGACGGGCTGGGCTTCGTGCAGGATGCCGACCGTATCCTCGGCGCCGCCGAGATCGGCGTGGTGATGCTGCTGTTCGTGATCGGGCTGGAGCTGTCGCCCGCGCGCCTGAAGGTGATGCGGCGCTCGGTGTTCGGTGCCGGTGCGGCGCAGGTGGCGCTGTCCGGGCTGGTGCTGGGCGGCCTGCTGCTGCTCGACCACTTCCAGTGGAAAAGCGCGCTGGTGGTGGGCGTGGCGCTGGCGCTGTCATCCACTGCGGTGGGCCTGCAGCTGCTGTCAGAGCACAAGGCGATCAACAGCGACCACGGCCGCCTGGGCTTTGCCATCCTGCTGTTCCAGGACCTGATCGCGATTCCGCTGCTGGCGGCCATCCCGCTGCTGGGCGGGGTGAAGAACGAGACCCTGCGCTGGGAAGATGCGGCCGTGGCGCTGGGTGCGCTGGCGGTGGTGATCCTGTGCGGGCGGCCGGTGCTGCGCAGGGTGTTCGGCATCATCGCGCGCACCCGCAGCCCGGAAGTATTCACTGCCACTGCCCTGCTGGTGGTGCTGGGTACCGCCTGGTTCATGCAGGAGGCCGGTCTCAGCCCCAGCCTGGGCGCGTTCCTGGCTGGCGTACTGCTGTCCGATTCGGAGTTCCGGCATGAGCTGGAAGCGCAGATCGAGCCGTTCAAGGGCCTGCTGCTGGGCCTGTTCTTCATTGCAGTTGGTATGGGCATCGACCTGGACCGCATCGTTGCCGAGCCGTGGCTGATCGCCGCCGGCGTGGCGATCCTGCTGGTGGTCAAGTTCAGCCTGCTGTACGTGATCGGGCGCATCGCAAAGCTCAGTTCACGGCACTCGCTGCTGCTGGGCAGCGTGCTGTGGCTGGGCGGCGAGTTCGCCTTCGTGGTGTTCAACGAAGCGCAGCGCGCGCACCTGCTGGGCAACGCCAACCATGACCGTCTGGTGGCGATCGTCGGCCTGTCGATGGCGATCACGCCACTGCTGATGATCGCGCTGCTCAAGCTGCTCGGCCAGGAGAAGGCGGCGCCGCGCGAGGCGGCCGAGGCCGACAAGGTGGCGCCGGACAACCGGCCGAAGGTGCTGATTGCCGGCATGGGCCGCTTCGGCCAGGTGATCGCGCGCCTGTTGACCGCGCAGAAGGTGCCGTTCGTGGCACTGGAAGCGAACCCAGATACCGTGGCCGACCTGCGCCGCTTCGGCAACCAGCTGTATTACGGCGACCCGACCCGGCCGGAGATGCTGCGCGCAGCCGGCGGCGAACACATTGATGTGTTCGTGATCACCGTGGATGACCCGGAGACCAACCTGCGTGCGGTGCGCATGGTGCGCCGGCTGTATCCGGACGCAAAGGTGCTGGCGCGCGCACGTAACCGCCAGCACGCGTGGCGCCTGATGGACATGTCGGCCGAGCCGTTCCGCGAAGTGTTCGGCACCAGCCTGGAAATGAGTGGCCGCGTGCTGACCGCGCTGGGCGTGGCGGCGGACGTGGCTGAACGCCACGTGCAGCGCTTCCGCGAGCACGACGAGCAGCTGCTGCGCGACCAGTACCTGGTCTACGACGACGAGGCCGCGGTGATCCAGACCTCGCGCGATGCACGCAACGACCTGATGCACCTGTTTGAAGCCGACGCGGAAAGCGACGGCGACAAGGAGCGGTGACAGCCAGCCGGTGTGCCGACCAACGGTCGGCACCCACCCGATGGATGGCGGACCCGGTAGTGCCGGCCGCTGGCCGGCAGCCTCTGGATCCCGGGAGGTTTCATGGGGTTGCCGGCCAGCGCCCGGCACTACCCACTGCAGATTCCGGCAGCACGGTGTTGGGGTCAGAGCTCTTTCCGCTGGAAAGGGATCCGACCCCGGCCTGATCAGCCGTTGTCGCGCAGGAACCGCGCCATCGACGAGACGCCCGGCACGCGCGGTTCAAACTCACCGGCCACGTCGATGAAGCCACGCATCACCGCGATCTCGCGCGGGCTGCGGTTGAGGCTGTCGCGTACTTCCGGATCGGCACCGGCACGCAACAGGCGCTGCACCAGCAGCGGCAGTCCATGCAGAGCGGCCAGGTGCAGCGGGCCGAAGCCACGCGGATCACGCACCTCCAGGCTCACTTCCTCGTCCAGCAGGCGCTCCACCGCGGCCATCACGACCTGCTCGTCGCACGCGGTACCCGGTTCGGCGCGTGCGCCCAGCAGCAGCAGCAGCGGCGTGACCGAGCCCGCCGCAGCCTGGTCCGGTTCGGCACCGGCCAGCAGCAGGGTGTCGAGCAGGGCCAGCAGGCGCGAGCGGTCGCGGGCACTGAAGCCGTACAGCGCCGCGCAATGCAGCGGGCCCAGCTGCTGCGCGTCACCGGCATGCACGTCGGCACCAGCGGTGAGCAGGCGCGCGACGATGTCCGGCAGGCCCAGCGCCGAGGCCAGCATCAGCACGGTCACCCCGCCCGGCAGGCGGTGTTCCAGCTTGGCGCCGGCGTCGAGCAGGGCCGAAACGATGTCCACCTGGCGCATGCTGACCGCAGCCGACAGCGGCGTCGCGCCACTGGCAGCGGCGTGCTGCGGATCGGCACCACGTGCCAGCAGCAGGTCGGTCACCGCCAGATGGCCACCACCGGCCGCACGCAGCAGCGCGGTGCAGCCCTGTGCATCGACCGCGTCGACGGCGAACCCGAGATCGATCAGGCGGCGCACCGCATCGACGTCACCGGCCATCGCAGCGGCCGGAAGGTCGGCCTCGCGCAGGGTGCGGCGCGGCAACGGCCACACCCGCCAGTCCAGCCAGTCGGCCAGATCACGACGACCGATCGACAGCGCCACGCCCAGCGGCGTCTGTCCGTCGGCCGCCCGTGCTTCCGGCGAGGCACCGTGCTGCACCAGCAGCTTCAGTGCGCCTTCGCGGGCCAGTGCGGTGGCCAGGTGCAAAGCGGTCATGCCGTGGCTGTCGCGCGCTTCGCGGTCGACCCCGGCTTTGAGCAGGGCCTGCTGCAGGCGCAGCCAGCCCAGACGCACCGCCAGCGACAACGGCGGATCGCCCGCCGGCGAAGCCGCGAACGGATCGGCGCCACGTTCCAGCAGTTCCAGCGCCAGCTGTTCCAGGCCACGGGCGGCCTGGTCGTGCTGCGCGCAGGCGGCAAGGAAGCGCGCCAGGCCACCGCGGCCGGCCGGTGACAGGCCACGCTGCAGCATCACCTGCAGCGCAGGCACTGCATCGATGCCGCGCGACAGCAGCGCGAACATCGGCGTATCGGAGCAGGCGTCGCGCACATAGGGATCCGCACCGTGGGCCAGCAGCCAATCGACCGCGGCCGGCTCCAGCGCCAGTTCGGGGTCGAGCAGCAGCCCGCCCAGCTCTTCCGGCTGGCACAGCTTGGCCAGCGCGGCCATGCCGTCGGTGTTGCCGAAGCCCAGCGCCTCGCGCAGCAGGGTCAACGGCGGACGGTCCGGCAGCAGGCCGCTGGCCGTGGCCGCTTCGCCGCGCTCGGCCAGACCATCGCTGACCGCCGCCGGCAACGGATAGGACGGATCCAGCAGCGCCACGATCGCCCAGCGGCCGGCTTCGGCGGCGTAGTCCACCGCACGGCGGCCGACCGGATCGGTGGCATCGGCGGCAATGCCCAGATCGACCAGGCGCTTGATCAGCAGCGGCGAGACATCCTCGGCCATGACGGCCAGCTGCACCGCATTGCGGCCTTCGCCGTCCACCGCGACCAGGTCGGGCTTGTGCGGCAGCAGATGTTCCATCACACCGGCGCGGCCGGCGCGGGCCGCTTCCAGCCACGGCGTGCGACCGAGCGCGTCGCGCGCTTCCAGGTTGGCGCCAGCGCCCAGCAGCACACCGATGATCTCGACGTGGCCGGCCAGTGCCGCCTCATGCAGCGCACTGCGGCGCTGGCGGTCACGGGCATCGGCCCGGGCCTTGTGCTTCAGCAGCAGCTGCACGCCGGCCGGATCATCGTCTTCGGTGGCGGCGGCGGCCAGCAGCACCGGCGTACCCTCGGCCGGTTCGCTGCGCGCACCGCGCTCCAGCAGGAAGCGGGCCAGGCGCCAGTTGCCGACCTGGCAGGCCACCGCAAGCGGCGACCATCCGTCACTGTTCAGCGCATCCACTTCGGCGGCGGCATCGCGCAGCAGCGCGGCCACGCCCGGGTCGGAACTGCGCGCGGCATGATGCAGCGGGGTGTTGCCATCGCTGTCGATGGCACGCGAGTCGGCGCCGTTGGCGAGCAGGGTCATCACCGCTTCCGGGCGGCCGTGCCAGCTGTCACGGGTGGCGGCCAGCAGCGGGGTCATGCCCCGGTGCGGCGCGTTCACGTCGACGCCTCGGGCGATCAGTTCGCGCAGCAGGCGCAGGTCCGGCAGCACAGCGGCCAGCACCGCCAGGCTGCGCTGGTCGCGCCAGTTCGGGTCCGGCAGCGCATAGGGATCGGCGCCGGCCTGCAGCAGCTGCAGGCCACGGTCGATGCGGCCGTGGCGCGCGGCTTCATACAGCGCCGGAGTCAGCTCCTGCGGCGCCATCGCCTCAAGCGGCACGGTTTCGACCGCGGCGGAGAACATCGGTTCGTACTCGCTGCTGGTCGTGGCCAACGGGCTCGCACGCAGTGACACCAACGGCGCCGGCGCCACCCGTTGCAACAACAGGTGCAGCAGCGGCGACAGCACCAGCACTGCCAGTGCGGCGGGCCAACGCGCGCTTTCCGGCAGCAGGTCCGGCCAGGCCGGCAGTACCACCAGTGCCGCCAGGGCAATCACCAGCGCAGCCACACCGAGGCCGCGCCAGGCGGTCAGGTCGCGCCCGGCCAGTGCCTGCCAATGCTGGGCCAGGCTGCCATCAAGCCGTTCAACGTCGTTCCACAACGGCCAGGTACGCCAGGCCGCCAGCAGGCCGGCACTGACCAGCACGCTCAGGCCCAGCACTGCGGCCAGGCTGCCACTGTCGCGCAGCGCCGCCAGCGGCCAGGCCAGCAGCAGCGCCAGCAGCAGCGGTGCGGCGGCCCACAGCGCCAACAGCGCGGGCAGGTCCTGCCGCGCGACCACCTTCAGTGGCAGCAGCGCGCGGCTGCGCCGCCACCAGGACACGCCCAGCGCGAACGCCGGTTGCGCCAGTGCGGCAAGGATGGCCCCCGGAATGCCGCCCACAGCGGCACCCAGCGCCAGCACGGCAGCCACGGCAAAGGCGATCGACAGGACGCGTGGACGGGAGGCGTCAGTCATAGTGTCGCGGCATCAGGCTGGACACCGACGGCGGCACCTGCAGGTAGAAACCACGTTCGTTCATTTCGCTGCGGACCTTGTCCGGATCAGCCTGGGCCAGGCGGCGCCGGGCCTCCAGGGCCACGTCCAGGACGAAGGTGAGCGCCCCCAGCGAGGTGAGCAGCGGCGCGGGCAGCGCGCTGAAATCATCGCGTCGGGGGACGTAGACATAGGTGTCTGGCTTGAGTTGGCTTTTATAGACGTAGGCGTGCATGTCCGCGGGACGATAACCCGGGAAGAGCCATGATTGTGTCGGAAAGCCGACACCGGGGAAAGCCGTCAGCCGACGATGGCGGCGTGATCGACGGCGTTTCCCCGACGGGATTCAGCAATGTGGCGGCGGCGTTCAGCCCCGGCCACGTGCTCAGTGATAACCCGCGTCGGCGTGCACCTTGCCGCGGAACACCCGATAGGACCAAGCCGTGTAGCCGAGGATCACCGGCAGCAACACCACCAGTCCGACCAGGGTGAAGCCGAGCGAAGATGCTGGCGCGGCGGCCTGCCACAGCGTCATCGACGGCGGCAGCAGGTAAGGCCACATGCCCAGCACCAGGCCAAGGAAGCCGAGCACGAACAGCGCCAGGCTGAGCAGGAACGGCGGCAGGTCGCGGCGCGGGTGGGTGGCGCTGCGCCACAACGCTGCCGCCACCGCCAGGGTCAGCAGCGGCACCGGCGACAACCACCAGAAGTTGCCATCGCTGAACCAACGATCCATCAACCGCGAATCAAGGAATGGCAGCCAGCTGCTGACCAGGCCCATCGCCGCGATCACCGCCACCACCAGCGGCCGGGTCATCTGCCGTGCAAGCGCCTGCACACGCCCTTCGGTCTTCAGGATCAGCCACGTGCTGCCGAGCAGCGCGTAACCAGCCACCAGCGCGGCACCGGTGAGCATCGCGAACGGGCTGAACCAGGCAAACGCGCCGCCCTGGTAGACGCCATCCACCAGCGGGATGCCCTGCACCAGGGTGCCCAGGATCACGCCTTGAGCGAAGGTCGCCAGCAGCGAACCGAGGCCGAACGCCACACTCCACAGCCGGCGCGAACGATGCGCCTTGAAACGGAATTCAAACGCCACGCCACGGAACACCAGCGCCACCACCAGCAGCAGCACCGGCAGGTACAGCGCCGACAGCAGCACCGCATACGCCTTGGGGAAGGCCGCCAGCAGGCCGGCACCGCCCAGCACCAGCCAAGTCTCGTTGCCGTCCCAGATCGGCGCGGCAGTGTTCATCATCAGGTCCAGCTGCTCCTCGTCCTCGGCGAACGGTGCGAGGATGCCGATACCGAGCACGAAGCCGTCCAGCACCACGTACATCAGCACGCCGAAGCCGATCACCGCGAACCACGCCACCGGCAGCCAGGTCATCAGGTCCATGTCAGCGCTCCTCCAGCGGTTCGTCGGCGGCCGACAACGGACGTGCCGGGGTATGACTGCCGTGGTCCAGCGATGGCCCCTCGGCATACGGCTGCGGCCCATGGCGCAGGATCTTCACCAGGTACCAGATACCCCAACCAAATACGAAGGCGTAGCCGACCACGTAGACACCCAGCGACAGCGCGGTCATCCACGCGCTCTGTGGGCCGACCGCATCAGCGGTGCGCAGAACACCATAGACCACCCACGGCTGGCGCCCCATTTCGGTGACGAACCAGCCCGACAGCAGCGCGATGAAGCCGCTCGGCAGCATCCAGTTCCAGCCGCGCAGCAGCCACGGCGAGTCCAGCAGCTTCTTCCGCCAGAGCTGGAAGGCCGAGACCCAGGCCAGCAACAGCATCAACGTACCCAGCCCGACCATGATGCGGAAGGCCAAGAACACCGGCGTCACCGGCGGGCGCTCGCTGGCCGGCACCGAGGTGAGCGGATCGAAGGTGCCGTCCAGGCTGTGGGTGAGGATCACGCTGCCCAGCTTCGGAATGGCCACTTCGAAGTCGTTGCGCTCTTCCTTCTCGTTCGGCAGCGCGAACACCACCAGCGGCACGCCCTCGCCTTCCTTGGTTTCATGCCAGTGCCCCTCCATCGCCGCGATCTTCATCGGCTGATGCTTGAGCGTGTTCAGGCCATGCATGTCGCCGACGAAAATCTGCACCGGTACGGTCAGCGCCGCGAACGCCACCGCCGCGATCAGCATGCGCCGACCCGCTTCCACGTGCGTGCCCTTGCGCAGGTACCACGCGCCCACACCACCGATCACGAAACAGGTGGTGATGAACGAACCCAGCGCCATGTGCGCCAGCCGGTACGGGAAGGACGGATTGAACACCACCTGCCACCAATCGACGGGATGCACGATGCCGTTGACCATCTCGTAACCGGCTGGCGTATGCAGCCAGCTGTTGGACGAGAGGATCCAGAAAGTAGAGAACAGCGTGCCCAGCGCCACCATGCAGGTGGACACGAAATGCAGGCGCGGCGAGACCCGGCCCCAGCCGAACATCATCACGCCGAGGAAGCTGGCTTCCAGGAAGAAGGCGGTCAGCACTTCATAGGTCAGCAGCGGGCCGATGACCGTGCCGGCCACCTCGCTCAGCCTCGGCCAGTTGGTGCCGAACTGGAAGGCCATGACGATGCCGCTGACCACGCCCATGCCGAACGACACCGCGAAGATCTTCTGCCAGAAGAAATACAGTTCGCGCCAGACCGGCAGCTTCGTGCGCAGCCACCGCCATTCGATGAAGGCCAGCCAGCTGGCCGTACCGATGGTGAAGGCGGGGAACAGCACGTGGAAACTGATGACGAATCCGAACTGGATCCGGGACAACAACAACGCGTCCAAGGGACGCCTCCTGCCAGCTGCCGGTGGGATACCGCACCACTTTAGGTGGATATTGTTAAAACGGGATGCGACCGGGTGACGCGCTGCTTCACTTTGTCGCAGGGAAGCTGGATGACAGGATGAATGGGCTACAGGGGCTTCAGCAAGGTCAAGGGCGGCTCCTTGGCGATTCGCAGAGCCCTGGGTACCAGTGCAATCAAGCAGGCCGCCATCACCAGCACGACAGCGATCGATATCGAGAACCACAGTGAACCTGTGATGCCATCCTGTGGCGGCCCTATCCACTGCAACGACGACGCGCCGAGCAGGGCGCCCAGTGTGGTGAACAGTGAAAATTCGAACATGATTTCGGCAAAGATCACGGAGCCGCGAGCACCCAGTGTCCGTCGAACCCCAATGGAGTGCCGGCGCCGATCAAGCCAGGCGCCTACGACACCGGAAACTCCGGCCATCAGCACACCGAGAACAACGGCCGTCATGACCGCGAGCACGGTCGTAGCGAAGCGATCAGCTTTGACGTAGGCGTCGCGATATCCCGCCAGCGTCTCGACACCGGTCGGATTCACGATCCGATAAGGCCGCTGCAGCGCATCGACAGCGCGATCAAGCGATGAACGATCAACCTCCGACTTCCACTTCGCCAGATAATAGCGACTGGCGCCCATGGGAAGGCCCGGAAGCAGCGCCCACTGCGAGTCCCGCTCATTGCCTCCTGGTGCCGGTCCAGCAACAGACGCAAATACACCCACGATGATCCGGCTGCTGCCGGGGCCGAAATACAGGTGGCGACCAACAGCACTCTCCGTTCCGAACAGACGGGCAGCCAGCGCTTCACTGATCAGCATTACCGGAGCACCTTCAGCCATGTCGTCCTCTGTGGCATCCCGTCCCAGGACGATTCCCGCTCCCAGCATCGCCAGCAAGCCAGAGCTGGCAGTTGCCACGGGAATGCGATCACATCCAGCAACGTCTGTCGTACCCGCGTTCATCGAGTACGCCATGGCCGACTCGCTGGTGCACACGCCGTATCGATGGGCTCTTCCCCCGAACGGAACGGAGTCGCTCACAACCGTGTCCTGAACACCGGGCAGCCGGATCGCGGACAGGTCTGCACGCAGCACTGCCGCATCCGCGCCTTCTTCGACATCCGAGACCCTGACCGCACCAATCGATACTGCCTCCCGGATGCTCCCGGTGTTCAATCTGGCGAAGCTGTCCAGCGTAGATTGCAGTGCGAACGCACATGCCAGGCTTGCAAGCGCTGCCTGCACCGCAAGCAGTGCAGCGCTTCCCAAGTGCCGTCGGGTCTCCCTCATCGATTCGAACATTTCAGGCAGCTCCCTTCGCGAAGGCACTCGACAGTGAGCTGACCCTGCAGATTTCAAACGATGGGACCAATGAGCAGAGCAACGTCGTGACGACTCCCAGGGCAGCCGCCATCAGCATTGCCCCAGCATGCATCGCTGTTATCGCGCTGGGCAGAACGTCTCCCGCAGCAACCACCCGGATTCCCAGCGCATAGGTGACGACAGCGAGTGCACTGCTTGCGACTCCCGCCGCGATGGATTCCCACATGAGCTGGACGAACACGTCTCGGCGTCGCGCTCCCAGCGCACGTCGTATCGCAAGCTCCCGCCTACGGCGCCCCAGACTGAAGCTCAGCAGTGCCGCCGCGTTGACGACGCACACACCGAGAAGGATCAGTGACAGCCGAAGCTGCATCCTGGCCCGCTCCGGAACCAATCCCAGCCTGTCCAGCCAATCCATCAACGGCCAGAGTGCCACCTGCTGCGTGTCTGGTTCGATCCGAAGGCCCTTTGCCTGCGCATAGGCGTTCAGACTCGCGCGGTAGGCGGCGACATCATCTGCGGTAGGCAGCCACGCCCACAGTTGAAGCCATGAAACGTTGCCCCCTGCAAGATCCGTGTCCTGGTCACCCCCCCAGATCGCCGTCCCGTCCACAACAGTCAACTTGTCCGCGATTGCGGTTTCAACTGGCAGGTAGATCTCGTCAGGCTCCACAAACGGCCGGCGCGTGAGATCTCCCTGAAACATCGGCACCGGATGCCAATCCTCTGCGACACCCACAACGGTATAGGTGCGTCTGCCCAGTTCCAACGGATGACCAATGCAATCCTGTGCACATTCACGCTGGGCGAGCGCACGCGACAGGACCACCATTCGACTCGCAGCATGTCCCTCCTCGGTAGTCCATGCCCGCCCTTGAACAACGGCAATGCCAAGGACACTGAAGACTTCGGACGTGGCGAACCTGGCGCGCAGTCTTGCGCTGGACTCTCCCGGCCGGGAGAGCGTCACCGCCCCCCCTGCCATTGCTGCCTGTTTCCACGTCCGGCCTTGATTCAGAAGCGCCTTCGCGTCCGGCCAGGTCAGTGCCTGACCAGGATCCGGAGAGCCACTGCGCAGTGCATCTGGACGCGCGTCAAGGTACGGGCGGAACAATGCCGAGCTCCGGCCTGGTGCGGGATCGGACGATGCCTGGAGAACAATGGAAAGCATCACGGTGGTGATCCCTACCCCTGCACCCAACATAAGAGCGATTGCCAGATGAGTGCCGACTCTCTGCTTGAATCGAATCAACGACATCTTGATGTAGTAACCGTGCACGTACCCTCCTTGGCCTTTGCAGAGCCCTCAACTTCAACTCGAAGGAACTCCCTGTAGAAGAAGTTGCTCCCTTTCCCCCAGCTCACCTATTCCAGCCATGTATGGGCTGCAAGCGCAGAAGGTTAGGATTTCGTCCTCTTGGTACACCAGAATCTCGCCCATCCTGCTGTCGAAAAGTTCCCGGCATGCGTGTATGAGAGCGGGAAAGGTCCCAAGATCTGCCTTGGGTCGCCCCCTTGGGAAACTCAGTGCAAACACGTCTCCATGGTAGCTACAAATGATTGGGATGCCTTGCGGCTGTTCGACGAAGAATGGATGCCACTGCTGCTCCCCTTCTGCGACATCAGAATCACCATCCCACCGGAAGTAGGACCAGACAGACTTCTGTACGAATTTGTCCAGATGCGACATATCAGGCATTCGATGACCGAACCCAAAAGCAAAACGTGGCGTTTTAATGCCTGGAACACGCTCAGAAAGAAGCTTCCACTGCACATTCAAGGGTAGAAGCGATCTACTCACTCCGCGAGGACCAATTCCGTGCGCCAGTGCGTGCGCTCGCGATAGAACCGAACCCAAAGCTGTGTGTGCCCAGTTCTCATGCAATCCGAATGCGCGAAGACGTTTGCCAATCTCGGTGCAAGAGAGATCGAAGACTCTGTTGATGATGTAGGCGGACCACATGTTAGGAATCGACGTTTCCACTACGGGTTCAATGATCTCAGCCTCCTGAACGCACCAGCTTTGAGTCAGCTCGTCCAGATGGATCACACTCACACCCTCGACATCTCTCAGCTCGGTTGCGACAACGTCTTCCGGATCGGAGTGGATGACAATGGTTGGAATCTTCATGCCACGCTCTCCAGCATTTCCCTTGGCACTTTTGGGCTGTACTGGGCCCTGATCTCCTCCTGAATTTCATTCACGACCGCCATCAGCTGCAATGAGGCGGGTGACTCCAGAACAAATAGCGTCGAGATCTTCCGTTCGATGAAGAATCCGCCCGCTACGTGCATCAGTCGTCGCTTCATTCTCCTCCCGGCTTCTTCTCCAATCTCACCGCCGAAACCAGCCAATCTCCCGAGAAGCTGATGGATGGCGTAGTAAACAAAAACCGCGTGTGCCAGCGAATGGTTGGGAATGAAATTTCCTGACCATGGTGAAACCGGGCGCACCCTGATTGCACCTGACATGAACTTCCCGTGCACCTCTTCATAGGCGGAGAGATACGAGTGGACGGACTCATGCAGAATTGCCTCTGCGCAAAGATCCACGGTCATTTCTGGCCTGTGAACATTGAGAATTCGGATGCAACCAACATGAATCGGCCGATACTCGGATCCAAGATTGAGTGGTGAAACCTGATCACCCAGCTGGATCGACTTCCTCACAAACACACGCCTTGTGAATATTCGAATCAGCAGACCCAGATGTGGAGTGGCTTTATCCACGAGCTCCATGGCGGCTTCCAGCTTCTCCTGGATTACCAAATGCTCTTCTGGTGAAATACTCATGAATGGATTGCAGAACGTTCCGCTCTCAGGTTCGTTCCGGCGTGCCAGTCCACTATCCACGTCCAGAGCGATCACGCCCCCCACTTTTGCGCGCTCAACCTTTTCAAATCCGATATCACGCTGCCTGACTACCCACTCCCCTAGTGGGCTTTCGACTCCCTTCCTATGGTGCAACCCTCCCGTTTCTTCATGGTTTGGAGAAATTGGACACTCCGCCCTTGCAGCGAGATGAAGTGCTTCGATGGTCGAGACGGGCCTTCCATCTGGATCTTCATGAGAAACTCCATCTGGATCATCCATGAATCCAGAAACCCACGGGGAGCCAAGCAATCTTCTTCTTGCCGCGGGATCCAGGCTCTTGAACGTTCTTTCAAATTTCTCCACACATTCGTGGTTCTCGAGCTTCTCCGCTCTGAATTTCGAAAGAGCTTCACCCAAACGACGCGGAGTAACTTCAAACCATGCATCCAGAAGCACCGAGCAAACGTCAACCGTTCTACGCGGATCTTCAATCGCTCTCCTGATTTCCTCTATGGAAGTTCTCATCAACCTCTCCTTGGTGGCGGACGGCCGCCCCAAGGGCGGCCGTCCGCGTTCTTAGACGTTGAACTTCTGTGCTTCAGGAACAACATGCGCGAACTGGAGCTCTTCTGCGTCACCCGATGAGTAGTGACCGCAGTGGGTTCCACCGCTTGAGTAGTTGGTACATTGCACACCAGCGATCTCGCTATCGCTGATTACCTCTTGCAGCTCCGTCCCGCTGACGAAGTTGATGTCCAGCACAGAGACGTTCTGGATCTGCGTGAGACCATTGGTCGCACTTTCCTGCGCAGCGGATGCGATTCCGGATAGACCAAGCATTGCAATGAGTGCCGGAGGGAGAAGCACGGATTTGCAGATCTTCGACATTGTTCAGCTCCTTTGAAGTTGATACTGCGGGATATGGCCGTGAGCTTGCGCGGCTGCTGGCCAGCGTCAGCGGTTGCTGACGATTTAGATTTTTCCAGCAGGGTCATCGACATCAATAGCAGCAGATCTCTTTGCAACTATCCTCAGTGCGAGGACCGTCACGTAGCGTCTGGAGCTGACGCAATCCGTCGGGTGCGGGGGATTGTCCGAGTCAGCGACCTCGGGAATGGCGTAGGAAGATTGACGCCGTATGCGACTGACGTCGGCCTATCAATCGCTTAATGCCAGAAATACCAGACAGCCGCCGCCACCAACGCCCCCAGCAACAGCACCTGCACCACCACATAACCCACGCCACTGTCGCGCGACTCAACGGCAATCCGCTTCTGCAACGCCTCGCTCACATCCGGCGCCTTTTCCTGCCGCGCCTGCTCACGCAACGCCTGTGCCAGTGCGCGTTCTTCCGCGTCACGAGGGTCGGTCGATTGGGTCACAGCAGTTCTCCGGCGGCGGCATGCCGCGTCAGTTCCTGCTTCAGGACCTGGCGCGCGCGGTGCAGGTGGCTCTTGATGGTACCGCGTGCCAGCCCGGTCACCTGCTCGATTTCGGCCAGGTCGAAGTCCTCCAGGTAGTGCAGGCCGACAATCAATCGTTGCGGTGCACTCAGCCGCTCCAGCGCCACGCCAAGATGACGACCGGCCTGCAGCGCCTCGCTCAAATCACACGGCCCCGGCCCTTCATCGCCAATGCCCAGCTCCTCGGGTACTTCCACTGCCACCATCCATTGCGCCTCCAGCCGGCGCCGGCGCAGGTGCTGCAACGCGGTGGTGTAGGCGATCCGCGAGACCCAGGTGCGCAATGAAGATTCAAAACGAAACCGGTGCAGCTGTCGGAACACGGCCAGGAAGGTCTCCTGCAGCAGGTCGGCCACCTGATCGCGGTCGCCCACCATGCGCCCGATCACATGTGCGCAGGTGCGCTGATGGGTCTCGACCAGTTGCGAAAACGCCGCCTGCGAACCATCGATGATCGCCCGCACCAGGGCCTGGTCCGCGTCCAGCGGTGCGGCGGGTGTCGCCGTCGCCGCTGCATCGTGGCGGCGACGGCCCCGCAGTGCCGACAGCGCTTCACCCAGTAGGCTCATGCGCGGGGCGCCCCCTGTGCCCTTGGCATGCCTGCCTCAGCCCTTACGCGCGGCGGGACGGGTGAAGTGCCAGGCCAGCAGCTGGCCGAGGCCGGCACTGCCCACCATCGCGGCAGCGGCGCCGAAGGTCAGGTCACGGGCACCGATGACTTCCAGCAGGGCCATGGCCAGCGCCAGGCAGACCAGGCTGATGCCCCAGCGCAGCGCACCCTGGCGGCGGCGTTCTTCCTCCAGCATGGCCAGCGAGCGGATCACTTCCTCGGGCACATGGGGAGCGACCAGCTTGCTGCGGGCGCGGGCATCGGCAATGGCGTGGATCGCATAGGCGATGCAGATGAAGAGGGTGATCGGGATCAGTTCCTGCATGGTCGGGCTCCTGTTCGGTGGATGATGCGGGTTCAGAAGGATGGATGCGCAACCCTGGCAACCGGTTGCACCACTTTGCCAATCCCGCTGCCATGACCTGTGGCCCCCTCCCCCGGCCCGGGCGGCTGCTACCCTTGCCCGGTTTCCTCTACTGGTGCCGTCCGCCCATGTCCCGAGTGCTGCCCCTGTCCCTCCTGCTGTCGGCCGTGCTGGCCGCACCGGCTGCGCATGCCGCGCCGACGCCGATCACCATCGAACAGGCCATGGCCGACCCGGACTGGATCGGTCCGCCGGTCGAGAAGGCCTGGTGGTCGTGGAACAGCCAGCAGGTGGAATACCAGCTCAAGCGCAACGGCAGCCCGGTGCGCGACACCTTCCGCCAGCCGGTGGCCGGTGGCGTGGCCGCGCAGGTGGCCGATGACCAGCGCGGCACCCTCGACGTGGCCGAGCCGGTCTACGACCGCAGCCGCAGCCGCAGCGCCTTCGTGCGCAATGGCGACGTGTTCGTGCGCGACCTGCGCAGCGGCGCGCTGACCCAGCTGACCCGCAGCAACGAGCGCGCGGGCAACGTGAACTTCGCCGCCGACAATGGCGTGATCTGGCGGGTGGGCCAGAACTGGTTCCACTGGACCGCCGCCAGCGGCGTGCAGCAGGTGGCCAGCCTGAAGGCCGAGAAGGATCCGCGTACGGCGCCGAAGGCCGATGTGCTGCGCGACCAGCAGCTGCGCACGCTGGAAACCCTGCGCCGCGACCGTGACCAGCGCGAAGCGCTGAAGGACCAGGACCAGCGCTGGCGCCAGGCCGACCCGACCCGCGCGCCGGGTCCGGTGTACCTGGGTGCCGACGTGGAGATCGGTGACAGCGTGCTGTCGCCGGACCTGACCCACCTGATCGTGGTGACCAAGCCGAAGGACTTCGACGACGGCCGTGGCGGCAAGATGCCGCTGTACGTGACCGAATCAGGCTACGAGGAAACCGAGGACACCCGCACCCGCGTCGGTCGCAACGGCTTCGAACCGCACACCCTGTGGTATGTGGACGTGCGCACCGGCAAGGCCGAGAAGGTCTCGCTGTCCAGCCTGCCCGGCATCGCCACCGACCCGCTGGCCGAGCTGCGCCGCAAGGCCGGCAAGGATGCGCTGAAGGGCGACCGCAGCGTGCAGGTGATGAGCGACTTCATGGGCGGTGGCATCCGCTGGAGCCCCGATGGCCAACAGGCCGCGGTGATGCTGCGCGCCAACGACAACAAGGACCGCTGGATCGTCAGCATCAACGCCGCCGATGGCCGCGTGCAGAACCGTCATCGCCTGACCGACAACGGCTGGATCAACTGGGGATTCAACGATTTCGGCTGGATGGCCGATGGCCGCACGCTTTGGCTGCTGTCGGAGGAATCGGGCTTCTCGCACCTGTACACCCAGGCCGGCGCGGCCAAGCCGCAGGCGCTGACCAGCGGCAAGTGGGAAACCTCGGCGCCGGTGCCGTCGGCCGATGGCAAGGGCTTCTATTTCCTGTGCAACCAGCAGGCACCGCATGACTACGAAGTCTGCGCGGTCGACACCGGCAGCCGCCAGGTGCGCGAGCTGACCAGCCTCAACGGCGTGGAAGACTTCTCGCTGTCGCCGGACGGCCAGCAGCTGCTGGTGCGCTACTCCGGCGCCTACCTGCCGCCGCAGCTGGCCGTGCTGCCGAGCACCGGTGGCCAAGCCCGCGTGCTGACCGACACCCGCACTGCCGACTACAAGGCACGCCAGTGGATCCAGCCGAAGCTGGTGGCGGTGCCGTCCAAGCACGGTGCCGGCGTGGTCTGGGCCAAGTACTACGAGCCCGAGAACAAGGAACCCGGCAGGAAGTATCCGATCGTCATGTTCGTGCACGGCGCCGGCTACCTGCAGAACGTGCACCAGCGCTACCCGGCCTACTTCCGCGAGCAGATGTTCCACAACCTGCTGGTGCAGAAGGGCTACATCGTGCTGGACATGGATTACCGCGGCAGCGAGGGCTACGGCCGCGACTGGCGTACGGCGATCTACCGCAACATGGGCCACCCGGAACTGGAAGATTACAAGGACGGCCTGGACTGGCTGGTCGACACCCAGCAGGGTGACCGTGACCATGCCGGCATCTACGGTGGTTCCTACGGCGGTTTCATGACCTTCATGGCCCTGTTCCGTTCGCCGGGCACGTTCAAGGCCGGCGCCGCGCTGCGCCCGGTGGTCGACTGGCACCAGTACAACCACGGCTATACCAGCAACATCCTCAACACCCCGGACATCGATCCGGAGGCGTACCGCGTGTCGTCGCCGATCGAGTACGCGCAGAACCTGCAGGACAACTTGCTGATCGCCCACGGCATGATGGATGACAACGTGTTCTTCCAGGACTCGGTGAACCTCACCCAGCGCCTGATCGAACTGCACAAGGACAACTGGTCGATCGCACCGTACCCGCTGGAGCGCCACGGCTACGTGCGCGCCGATTCCTGGCTGGACCAGTACAAGCGCATCCTCAAGCTGTTCGAGCAGAACCTGAAGTGAGCAACGCCGCGGCCACGATCCATATCGTGGCTGCGGTCATCCTGGATGATCGCGGCCGGGCGCTGGTGGTGCGCAAGCACGGCGCCAGCCGCTTCATCCAGCCGGGCGGCAAGCCCGAATCCGGCGAAGCGCCGCTGCAGGCGCTGGCCCGCGAACTGGACGAGGAACTCGGTGTGCAGGTATGCGCCGAGACCGCCGTCGCGCTGGGCCACTTCGAGGGCTGGGCGGTGAACGAACCCGGCCACCGCGTGCAGGCACAGGCGTGGTGGGTGCAGGTAGACGGCACGCCACGGGCACGCGCCGAGATCGCCGAACTGGCCTGGGTACCGTTGCAGCCGCCGCATGGCCTGCCCTTGGCACCGTTGAGCGAACACCATATCCTGCCGGCCGTCGCCACCCGGGTGACGGCCCGCTGATTGCGCGGGCACCGATTGCAAGGACACCGGATGTCAGTGCCGCTCCCGCCGCCCTCATTGCAGCCTTCGCCCTACCACGCGTGGATTCGGCCACTGGTCCAGGCGTCCTTCTGGCTGTCCGTGCTGCTGACCGGCTATTTCGTGCTGCAGGGGCTGCTGGTGTGGCCGCTGCACGACGTTCCACTCTGGCAGCTGCTGGCGGGTGAAGCACAGCATCGGCAGATGCACAGCCTGAACTGGCTGCTGGCGCACCCGGTGGGTGCCTCGATGACCGCCGCACTGCTCTGCCTGGTCTCGGCCGTGGCCAGCTGGGGGCTGCTGCGCGAGCGCCGCTGGGGCCTGTGGAGCTTCGTGGTGATGCTGCTGTTGAGCGCACTGGCCAATTTCGCGATCACCTGGTGGTTGGACGTGTTCATGCGTGACATGATCGTGCTGCTCGCCGACGAACCGGACATGCAGCAATCGCTGCAGCCGCGTCGCTGGATGATGACCTTCACCCTGCTCGGCACTTCGGTGCTGTTCCTGGGTCTGCAGGGCTGGCTGGCCTGGCGCCTGCTGCGGCCGGACATCCGCTCGCGCTTCCACTGAGCCACACTCCTTTCCCGCACGACAAGGACCGTCGCATGCGCCTGTTGAACCTTCTCCCCGCGCTGCTGTTGCTCGCCGCGCTGCCAGCCAGCGCCGATGCCCTGCGCTGCGGCGAGTACCGCAGCGTCGATGACGGTATGGCACTGGTGTTCACCACCCCCAACAGCGGTTACCGCGACAACGGCATCGGTGAGCCGGAGCCGCTGTGGGTCGATCGCAGTGCGGCGCAGACGCGCCTGGTCATGCTCGACGATGGCGTGGCCGAGCCGATCCGGATCAGCGCCGATGGGCAGCGCATCGAAGACAACGTGGTGGTGACCTACACCCTGCGCCGGTCCCGCGCCTGCGCCACCGAGCCCACCGCGGTGGCTGGCAGCTGCCGCGCGGCCGGCAGCTACTGCATGGTGCAGCTGCCAACGGCCTCCACCGGCCAGGCCCGGCGCGCCTGCGACGAGGGCGTAGGCTCCGGCTGTTCAACGCTGCTGCGGTTGATGCGTGATGGCAGCGCAACAGATGCAGCCGGTGACGCCGGCCCCGCGGTCTTCGAGCGCCCGCCGCCGTGCCGCGAACACACGGCCGGGCACGATCCGCAGGCCTGTGAAGTCATGACCGACGATGCACTGGCCGCCGCGATGTGGCGGGTGGACCAGCGCCTTCAACAGGAAGACGAGGACACACTGGCTTCGCCTCTTCCCGTTGCTGCACGCGATCGCCTGCAGCAGTTGTGCCTGCAACACCGTGGTGGGCGCTTCTGCGTGGAAGTGGCCGCGCAACAGTTGGACGCGCTGCAACCTGCATTGGCGGTGCAGGCCCTGCAGGTGGTCTGCGATGCTGGACGCATCAGTGCCTGCGAACGTACCGCACCGCTGCGTGAACTCGGCACCGACCTGCGCCTGGTAACGCTCCAACATGTGCCGTGTGGCCGCTACCGGGCCGACGGTGGCGTGATCGACATGCTCGACTTCGGCGATGGCACGCAGGCCCGCCTGCACGAAGGCGCCGTCCAGCTGCAACAGAACGGCGAAACGTTCGTACTGCGCCAGCTCGGCAACGGCGACCTGCTCGGCATGGACAACCAGACGGCCTACCAGCGTTACCAGCCCGTGCCCGGCACGGCACAATGCACGCCCCCGCGCGAGGGCCGTGGTTCGCCGTAGCGTCTGGAGTTTCCCGTTCGATCGTCAAGGAGACGACATGCATTCACCCGCACCGCGCCGCCGCTGGCTGGCCTGGGCGTTGCTGCTGGCCGCGCCGATGGCCGCCGCACAGTCACCGCAATGCGGCCTGTTCAAGGCCGATGAAGGCAGCAGCACGCTGCGCATCAGCGCACCCAACCGTGGCGAGCAGAAGCACTTCGGCAGTGCGCCGTCTCCGGTCGTGTTCCAGCAGATCGACGGAAAGCTGCAACTGGTGAGTCTGGAGTACGGTCTGCCCAGCGCACTGCAGGTTCGCGATCGTGGCCGCACGGTCGAGGTGGATGGCACGGTCTACCTCCTGCAGGCCCCCGCACAGTGCGCCGCAGCGGCCACGCCGGCCGAAGGCAGCTGCCTGGCTGATGCGGCCGCGTGCCTGGACAACCGTCGCGAAGCGACCCCGACCGCGCTGGAAGCAGGGTGCCGGGAAGGTGTGCCCGGCATGTGCCTGCAACTGGCTGATCGTTGGCAGGAGGAGGCCAAACCCACGGTCGAGGCCGATCCCGACCTGGCAAAGGCAGCGCTCGACGCCGCTCTGTCTGGCATCAAACTCCCCGCCGCCTGTGACGATGGTGGCTTCGAACAGGAAACCCCGGCGTGTGCCGCCGCACTCGAGGCCGACCCTGCAGTGCAGGAGCAGCTGGTCAAGGCCGCGATGACGGCCGCCATGACCGAAGCCATGGTGACGATGACGGCGCCGACCGTGCCGGTGATCATTCCGGCTGAGCGGCGGCAACAGTTGTTGCGGCTATGCCGCGAGGTACCGCATGGCGGCTTCTGCACCCGCGTAGCTGAGCTGTCCTGGGAGGCAGGAGATCCCCTGCAGGCAGTGCAGGCCCTGGCTGCGGCCTGCACCCCCGGCAATGACACCGCCACCTGCGAGCGCCTGCCGGCATTGCAGGCGGTGGGTGCATCGTTGCAGCCGCAACCGGCAACGGCCCTGCCCTGCGGCAACTACCGGGCCGACGGCGGCCTGATGGACACGCTCGATTTCGGTGATGCCGGCCTGGTCGGTGTCGGCTGGGGCAGCCATCTTCGTGCGCGTGTCGAAGAGGGTGACATCCGCATCCACCACGACCGGGGCGGCGACTTCGTGCTGCGCCCGCTGCCGGGCGGCCAGCTGCTGGGCCTGGATACCTGGACCCGCTTCCAGGTGTTCACCCCCACCGGTGAAGGCCCGACCAGGTGCAGTTCGCCGAAGCAATTCAAGGTGCTGCCACTGCCACAGGATTGCCCGCTGGCGCTGGCCAACGAGGACGGGGCCGAAGCCTGCTGCACGCAGGGCAAGCTGCAGGGCTGCAACATTCTCGGCAACCGCCTTGCGCTGTCCGGGAACTGGCTGCAGGCCGCCGGGCACTACACCACGGTCTGCCGGGCTGGCGTCCGCGAAGGGTGCGAGAACCTGGTCACCGCGCAAGGCAACGGTGCGGAGGTGGATGCACGGGCAACCCTGGAGCAACTGTGCAAGGCCGACCGCAGCGGCCTGCACGTGGCCTGCGACGTGCTCGGCACCCAGAACTGGGAGCTGATCACGCTGGGCGGTGCCTTGCAGAAGGCGGTTGAAGAGGCGGCTGTGGACAACGCTCCGACGCCGCGCAACTCCAACCGCAAGCGCTGAGCCCGCCAGGGCCTGTCCGCAGCTTCGGGCGGGCCCTGCGGTAAAGTACGCGCCATGAACGAATTCGAGCGCGTGCGCGCCTACCTCACCGACCTGCAGGACCGCATCTGTGCGGCGATCGAGGCCGCCGATGGCCAGGCCCGCTTCCAGGAAGACCTGTGGCAGCGTGCCGAGGGCGGTGGTGGGCGCACCCGCGTGCTGCGCGACGGTGCGGTGTTCGAACAGGCCGGCATCGGTTTCTCCGACGTGGCTGGCAGCCGCCTGCCGCCGTCGGCCTCGGCCAACCGTCCGGAACTGGCAGGTGCCTCCTGGCGCGCCACCGGCGTGTCGCTGGTGTTCCACCCGCTCAATCCTTACGTGCCGACCACCCATGCCAACGTGCGCTTCTTCCAGGCGCAGCGCGACGGCGAGGTGGTGGCCAGCTGGTTCGGCGGCGGTTTCGACCTGACCCCGTTCTATCCGTTCGACGAGGACGTGCAGCACTGGCACCGGGTCGCGCGCGATCTGTGTGCGCCATTCGGTGACGAGCGCTATGCCGCGCACAAGCGCTGGTGCGACGAGTACTTCTTCCTGCGCCACCGCAATGAAACGCGCGGCGTCGGCGGCCTGTTCTTCGACGACCTGCACGGCGATTTCGAGCGCGATTTCGACTACCTGCGCGCGGTCGGCGATGGCTTCCTTGATGCCTACCTGCCGATCGTGCAGCAGCGCAAGGACACCGCCTACGGCGAGCGCGAACGCGAGTTCCAGCTGTACCGTCGCGGCCGCTACGTGGAGTTCAACCTGGTCTACGACCGTGGCACCCTGTTCGGGCTGCAGAGCGGTGGCCGCAGCGAAAGCATCCTCATGAGCCTGCCGCCGCGGGTGCGCTGGGAGTACGGCTTTGCCCCCGAAGCGGGCAGCGCCGAGGCACGCCTGGCCGATTACCTGGTGCCGCGCGACTGGCTCTGATCTTCCGGCGCCACGCCTGAGGCGTGGTGCTTTCCCCTGCCTGGTCCATCCTGTATCGGCGGATCGTGTTTTTTCTTCTTCAAGGATGACGTCATGCCTGCTGCTGTTCCCCTTCGTCCCCGCGCTGCGGGCTGGCGCTCCCTGCTGTTGCTCGCGCTGGCCTCGGCCAGCCTGCCGGCGGCCGCGCAATCGATGGCCTGCGGCACCTACAAGGACAGCGGCGGCAATATCACGCTGACCATCGAGAGCGAAGGCCACGCCTTCCTGTCCGGCCCCTACCAGGCCACCGAGGAACTGCGCATCGCCCGCCAGGAAGACGTGCTCGGCACCGGCAACCTGTCCACGGGACGCCTGGAAAACTGGTTCTTTTCGGACAACGACCGCACGATCAACACGCCCTATCGCGAGTTCACCCGTGAGCACGCCGCCGCCTGCAGGACGATGCCCGAGCCCATCGAAGATGGTTGCGTGATGAACACCTCCGAGTGCCTGGAGGCGCTGCCGGAGGCCGCACCGGTGAAGCTGCACGCCTGGTGTGCCGAAGGCGTAGGCGCCGCCTGCACGCAGCTGCTGGAGACTTACCAGGAACAGGCCAATGCAGCGGCGCCGAAGGTGGCGGACCCGCCGATGCCTGAGATATGCAAGGAGGAATCACCGTCCTTCGATGCCGAAGGTTGCATGGCGACGGCCAGGAAGGTCGCCTCGCAGATGATGGGAGAGACACTGCTGGGCCTGCGGCATTCGGTCGATGCACCCTTGCCGCCGGCGCAGCTGGATGAGCTGGCTGGCCTTTGCCGCGAGCAGCACGGCGAGACGTTCTGTGAGGAGGCGGCCGAGTCCCTGTGGAGCAGTGGGCGCCTGCAGCAGGCGCGCGATGCATTGCAACTGGCCTGTGCACAGCGCACCGATGCCCCGTCCTGCGCACCGGCCAAGGGCCTCGCTGCGCTTGCCGGGGCGACCGCATCGGCACTCACGCCGATTGCCGCCGTCACCCTGCCCTGCGGCAGCTTTGTCGCCGAACGCAGCGTACTGTCGCAGCTGCGTTTCCTCGACGGCGGCGTCGTGAAAGTCGGTGGTGACGACGTGCGCCTACGCGCGAGCCTGCGCGACGGCCGGATCGTCCTGCACCGCGATGTCGGCAGCGACTTCGTGCTGCAGCTGCTGCAGAACGGCAACCTGGTGGGCGTCGACAGCGGCAATCGCTTCGCGTACTACCAGCGCGAGGCGACCGCGGGCAACGCCCACTGCGCGCCCTGACCAGAGGTAGAGCCGGGCCGATGCTCGGCTGATGAGCAAGCGGAGCCGAGCACAGGCTCGGCTCTTATCTCTTGCGACTCTGGCACCTTAGGTGCCGAGAGCCCGGCGCGGGCGACCGTTCGGCTCTAGGT
>NZ_JBWKOO010000025.1:0-34895 GCF_059416125.1 Stenotrophomonas sp. GW821-FHT09E08 | reverse complement strand
GACCAAGGTACCCACGGCGTGGCTTGGGGGGCCGATATCTTCAGTGCATCACATTATCTCGCGGGAGGGACAGGGGGTACGGCACTTCCCGGGTAATTGATTACATGTTTGGTAAGGGTGAATTTATTCAGTTGCCCGCTGAGGTGCCCGGGTATCAAGGGCTGATGGCACAGGGGGTAAGGATTATAAACAATAGCTGGGGTGGTAGTTGGTCAAAGCTCAGTGATGGTGGAGATCCTCTTTATAATCGTGAGGCAAGGGAGTATATTTCACAACTTACTTCAAAATATACGGGGGCTGATGCTGATGATTTGGAGGTTTATCGATCTGCTTCGGCAGCCGGGATTGTTTCGATCTTTGCTGCCGGCAACAGCTCCGATGCTGCACAAGGCAAGGTGATTCATGCCACTCCGACTGCCTCGTTGCCAATGGCATTTCCGGAGTTGGAGTCCACTTGGCTGGCAGTGGCTGCGTTAGGGGAGGACGGAAAGCTTGCTGAATTTTCCCAGGCCTGTGGCAATGCCCGCTATTGGTGTGTCAGTGCGCCGGGTGTAGATGTTCGCTCAACTGGCGCCAAGCGAATCATCGGCCGGGAAAATGCGACTGCGTTCATTGAGAGTATGAGGTCGTACTTTCCGGAGTATGTGGATTTGTATTCAGAGAAGTCGCTTAATGATTATTTTAGGGATCCAGGCAATCCACTACTCAAAAGCAATGATCCATTCGTTAGTGATGACCCGGTGACTACTGCGCGATTACTTGCACTTCTTGTGATGCAGCGCGTACTTACTGCAAATGACTTGTCCATGGATAATAATAATAGGCTGGTTGATTATTCTATTCATTTCAAAGGGACGGAGCGGACTATTTTTTCCGATTTTTACAATCGCGCATCAATGGGTGCCAGTCCGGAATTCATGCTGGAGCGGTCGGAATTCGCGAGAGCCTTTGCTGATGAGTATTATCGAATTATAGGGGAGTACTCTGAGGTGGATTCTGGAGGCTATCTTTATGCGAGCGGAACCTCGATGGCCGCCCCGGTGGTTTCCGGGGCGCTGGCGCTGGTCATGGAGCGCTTCAAGTATCTGTCCGGAGAGCAGGCCCGAGATGTGATCTTGACAACGTCCCAGGACATAGGTGAACCGGGCGTTGACGAAGAGCACGGCTGGGGGCGGCCTGATATGGAGGCGGCAATGAAAGGTCCTGGCGGTCTGCTGCGTGATTGGCGCGTCGATCTTCAGGGCGAAAGCGATGTGTGGTCCAACGATCTGGTCAATGGCGTTGTCCTCTCGGCCCGTGAAAGTGATCGGGGGCGCCTGATTCTTAGTGGGGCTGGTCAACTGGAGCTGCGGGGCAACAACTCGATTGAAGGGTTCCAGGTCAGCAAAGGTGTGCTGACCCTGTCGGCGGAGAACCAGGTCGCCAGCACGACACTGGTCGACGGTGGTGTGTTGAACATTAATACGACAGGCACGTTGTCGGGCGCCGACCTTCAGGTCGACAGCGGTTCGTCGGTTGTTAACGGCACCATGACCGGCAATACGCTGATCGGTGCACAGGGGCGGTTGAGTGGCGCCGGCACCCTGGTGGGCGATGTGCGCGTTGAAGGCATCGTCGAGCCGGGCAACTCCGTCGGCACCCTCACCATCGATGGCAACTATGTGCAGACGGCCACAGGTGTCTATGCGGCCGAGTTGGCCTCTGGCGAGCGCAGTGACTTGCTGCGTGTCACCGGGACGGCAACACTGGACGGCACCTTGGCTGCGCTTCCTGAGCCTGGTGTGTACTACCTGGGCGAGCAGTTCAATGTCCTGCAGGCGGATGGGGGGGTGCAGGGGCAGTTCGCCAAGACTGACTTCAGCGCGTTCTCGCCATTCCTGCAGTTCAGCGTGGCCTATGCGGCCAACGGAGCGCGCATTGATGTGGCACGCGGCGCGCTGCTGGCCAGCGCTGCCAGCACGCCCAACCAGCGTGCGGTGGCCGAGGTGGCCGACGCCCTGGCGATCAACCAGGGCCTGCCCCGGCCGTTGACCCAGCTGTTCCCGCAACAGGCCGGTGCGGCACTGGATGGCCTGAGCGGCGAGCTGCATGCCAGCACGGTCTCGGTGCTGGTGGAGAACAGCCGCTACGTGCGTGATGTGGCCCTGAGCCGAACTAATGCCGGCCTGGCGCCGGGAGAAGGGCAGTCCAGCGGCACTGGCGCCTGGGTGCAGGCGCTAGGTGGCAATGGCAAGCTTGATGGCGACGGCAATGCCAGCCGTACCGAGAGCAATGTCACTGGCCTGCTGGTGGGCCTGGACCATGGTGTGGGCGGCTGGCAGCTGGGTGTGCTGGGCGGCACCGGTCGCACCGACCTCAAGCAGGCGCAGGGGCGGCAGGCCAGATCGAAGATCACCAACACCCACCTGGGCCTGTATGCCGGCCATACCTGGGGCGGTTTCGGTCTGCGTGGTGGATTGGCCTTCAGCCGGCACAAGATCAACAGCACGCGTGAAGTGGCCTTTGCTGGCTTCAGCGATACGCTGAGTGCCCGCTATGATGCGAACAGCCGCCAGGCGTTCATCGAGGCCGGCTACCGCTTCGGTGATCGTGAGTCCGGGCTGGAGCCCTACCTGCAGGTGGCGCAGGTGCAGGTTGATATGGATGAGGTGCGCGAGCAGGGCGGTGCGGCGGCGTTGCGCGGGCAGGCGGAAGATACCCGCACGACGGTGGCCACCGCTGGCCTGCGCTTTGACAAGGGGCTGAAGGCCGCGTTCCAGCAGGATAGCTGGCTGCACGTGCGCGGCGGCGTGGGCTACCGACGCAGTTTCGGTGATCGCAACCCGCTGGCGCAGCTGGCGTTCGATGCCGGCGATGCCTTCACTATCAGCGGTGCGCCGGTTGCCGATCGTGCGGTGGTGGCCGAACTGGGGCTGTCAGCGTGGTTGACTGCGCGCCAGCAGTTGGAGCTGGGCTACAGCGGTCAGTTCGGCGAGGACAGTCGCGACCACAGCGTCAACGCCCGCTGGTCGGTGCAGTTCTGAGGCAGGCCTGAGGCCGGGGAGAGGGCGCGGGATTGGCCCTCTCCCCCTGTTTTCTTTCATCAGCCCGGATTGGAAAATGAACATGAGCAGCGAAGAGGCGCTGTCGGTATCAGGCAGGTTGGCTGCCATGACGGTCATCATGGGAGCGCTTCTTGCTGATGCCAAACGCAACCATGACCATCCCGTGCAGGCCCTGGTCGATCTTCTTGGCGTAGCGGATGAGCAGATAAAGAGGGCTCTGGAAAGCGAGCCTGCAGTGATGGATGAACACTTCCGCGAGATATTCAATGATGCGTCGAGCGCGACGATCGTGGAGGTGGGGTTGATTGCACAGGGCCTGTTGGGTGATGCAAACAGCTATGACCATAAAGCGACGGCTAGCAAGTAAGCCGGCGATGTGCTCGAGGTTCAGCCGAATTACGTGTAAAAATGTCCCGCTTTATCCCATTTTCCCTGTGAAATGATGAGGTTGCCGGATAAAAACGGCGCCTATCGCGGCTACCCGCTCTCACGCGCCCCTTGTGTCTGACACGGTGTCCGCAGCGGTTTGATCTGGTTTTAGCTGTGCCAGTAGCTGCGCCAGTGCTTCCAGGCGTTCGCCAGCGCGCTGGCGCGTCAGCTTCGGCCTGCTCGCGACGTTCCCTTTCCCTGATCGCTTCGGAGCGAGTGCCGGCCAACTCGGCCCGCACATTCTCCAGGGCCTGTACATCTTATTAAGCCCATCGTCCCTACAGTGCTTGATGCTCAGCGGCCGTCAGCCGCAAGACATCCAATTCCTTCTGCTGGCTTTCGATGCCGTGCCGGGCTCCGGCCAGTTCCCGCCCCAGGTGCCCGTGGCGCTCCAGCCACTGGTCGTTGTCGCGGTTGAGCTGCAGCAGTCCGTGATTCTTGGCCGTCAAGGCCTCGTTGGCCTGTCGCAGGGCCACCTGCAGCTCCTGTACCTGATGCATCTGGACGTGTGATGTGGCGGGTCCTCGCAAGGCCCGCCGGGTCCATGGCTACTTGCTCGTCGATGGTTCTCTGCTATTCGAGACGCAACCTTCCGACAATCCTTATCTTTCTCTTCGGACTTGACTCATAAGATCGATGGGGAGCGCGCTGCGCCAACGACGTCGCAATCGTACCGATCGGATCTGACAGGCATCGACGCGGTCCGACTGCTGACGCAGTAGTCGCTAGCTTGTAGACGCGTGCTGTTCGATGCAGCTCTCGTTGAACGCGCGATCGGTGGATGCAGGATGTTTGATCAACATATCCGCAGGCCGTCGAGGCCGAGATACCATTTCGCCACCGCAGTTCGGGCAAACACCCTTCAATACGTTCTGAGTGCAGTCTCTGCAGAACGTGCACTCGAAGGAGCATATGAACGCTTCTAGCGAATCGGGCGGCAGATCTTTGTCGCAGCATTCACATCCGGGACGAATGTCGAGCATTTCAGTCTCCTGTCTCTATCGGGTTCAACGTGGAGAGTCGCCGGCGGTATGTGCCCCCCCGGCCAGTGCACTGTGGGGGGCGCTCCTCGTTATAGAAACGCCGGCATGCTTCGATTTTGCTCCTTGCATCGGCCAGCGACAAGAACCAATGCTCGTTCAGGCACTCCTGCCTGATCCGACGAATCCACGTGCAGCGTGTGCCCGTATCCAACTGGTGGCAGTGAGCGATAACGCGGATCGGTACGTCCGCGTGTTGCGTGGTAGGCGCGAAGTGTTCGGTCGTCTACTACTTCCAGATAGCACGAGGAAGCCAGGACGTCGCCATCGCGCCGTTCTCGTTTAGCATCGAAAACATCTCTGTTACAGGTAAGCGCAAGTCGGAGAGGCAACCGCAGGACAAGAAGGTGCTTAGTTCGGCAATTCTCGCGGCAGTGGATCGGCACTTCACAGCCCTTCGTTCGCTCTAAACGGCACGTCGTACGCGCTTTGGCGACTTTCCGTTACAGCGTGACTACATATCATCAGACGCAGCAATCCGCATGAAGTCATCGCTGGGCCTGGAAGTTGGAGCTGTCGCTACATCTGCAGATTCCACTTGAGTTGGTCCGCGATATGCGCCGGCCCCTGAAACCAGGCAAATTATGCAGCTTCAGGCCCGGCCATGGGCCCTCGGCCTGCCACCAGCCTGGTGCATCCGCCCATGTTCTTGTCAAAGAAAGTTCTTACTGCGGAATCGCGTCGACTACTGTAACTACGGCGACCGATTTCGCACCACGAGTCAGCGCCACGTACAGGTCTTTCGGCGTCATCGACTCGGCTTCCAGGACGATCACATGGTCGTACTCAAGCCCTTTTACCAAAAGAGTTGTCCCAATGAGCTTGTTATGGCCCACTGGTCTGCCGGGCAATTAGCTGGGCAAATGACTCGGCACCAGGTCCATCCACATAGTTTGGATCGCAACGGGACCAGTAGTCCTCTACCCACTGCTTGCGGTCTGCCGCCGAGGTGCCCACGCATCGCTCGGGCGACAGATAAGTGAACTCATGGGCATCCAGGGGCGCAGCGACCAATTTGAAGCGCTCGGCGAGTGGTTGTGACGTCTGCCTAGCCCGGAGAAATGGTGAGGTAAAGATGCGGTCAGGCGCAGCCGACCAGGTCATTGCCATAGCGCGAGCCTGCTCCTCCCCCATGGCCGTAAGGGCAATGGATTCTGGGTCTGCAGTTATAAATCCCGCATTAGCCATGCTTTGCGCATGCCATACTACCACTAGCATCTTCCCTCTCCCTTGCTCTGCTTGTCTCGAGGGCAAGTGCCTGCTCCCCGTCTCGGATGCACCCTGACTCCGACGCATAGGCCCTCCTAACCTAGTATCAAGAGCTATTAGGCCGTCCCCCATTGTCGCAATGGTTCTGGACCATTGTCTGCTGCTGATTACGCTCGTTTGCCTTGCGCTACACAGTCTTTGCCACTCAAAGAGGGCCAAAGCATGGCCCAAGCCCTGACAGGGTACACAGACTATGGGGTTCCGGTGGGCACCTACTTTGGTGATGGGAGCAAAAGGGATCCGACCCTGCGGGGCCTGCGGCGGTTACACCGGGTAGCCGGTCGCCTCGCGGGCCTTCTTCCAGGCGATGTCGAACTCGCGCGCGCTGATTTCGTCGTCTTCATCGAAATCCATGAACGACACCGGCTGGTCGGCCAGCACGAAGCGGTCATCGCTCTGCCCGGTTTCATCGGCCCAGACCACCTTGGCCCCGTAGATCTCCACCTGGCGCACGATTTTTTCACCACGGGCTTCCATCAGCACGTTGCCCTTGCCCAGGCTCGATTCGGCCCAGTGCTTGTAGTACTTCTTGCTGTTGGTCTTTGCGTTGGGTTTTGCGTATTTCATTGCATTGGTCCTGGCCGCAGGTGCGACCGGAGAGTTCGGAATGGCGCCATTATCAGGCATTCGTGCTCAGATCCCTTTCCTGCGGAGAGGGATCTGCCCCCTGCCAAACTACTTCGGCAAGGGGGCGCCCTTCGGCCACAGCATCCAGATGTTGCCCTTCTGCTTCATGTCACCGGCCAGCTTGCCGGCGGCATCGCCGCTGCCCCAGTACAGGTCCGCGCGCACTTCGCCGGCAATCGCGCCGCCGGTATCCTGCGCGGCCACCGGGCGCACCACCGGGCTGCCGTCCGGGCGCGTGGTGGACAGCCACAGCAGGCTGCCCAGCGGCACCACGGTGCGGTCCACCGCCACGCTGTAACCCGCCGTCAGCGGCACGTTCAGCGAACCGCGCGGGCCTTCCGGGCTGTCCGCGCTGCGTACGAAGAACACGTAGCTGGGGTTGCTGCGCAGCAGTTCCGGCACACGGGAAGGGTTGGCCCTGGCCCAGGCGCGGATCGCGTCCATGGTCACGTCCTCCTTCTTCAGCTGGCCCTGGTCCACCAGCCAACGGCCGATCGCGCGATAGGGATGCCCGTTCTGTTCGGCATAGGCCAGGCGCACCTGCGTGCCATCGGCCAGGCGAACCCGGCCCGAGCCCTGGATCTGCAGCAGCTGCAGGTCCATCGGATCGGTCAGCCAGGCCAGCACCGGGGCCTTGGCGCCCTTGGCCGCGATGGTGCCTGCATCGTCATAGGGCTTGAGCACCTTGCCATCGACGCGGCCGCGCAGGCGCTTGCCCTTCAGTTCCGGGTAGACGCTGTCCAGCTGCACCACGATCAGGTCATCCGGCGTGCCGTACACCGGCACGGTGGCCTTGTCGGTGCGGGTCAGGCTGCCGGGATAGATCGGCTCGTAGTAGCCGGTGATCAGCCCATCAGCCTGGTGCCCCCCGGCACGCAGCGCGTAGGCATCGAGGTCGCGCTGCAGGAACTGGCGGATCGCGGCAGGGTCCTTGTCGTTCACTGCTGCAGCCGTGGTGCAGGGCTTGGCCCAGACCGCGTCGTTCTTCAGGCGAGTGCAGCTGCTGCGCCAGGCAACGAAGCCGGCCTGCAGGTCGGTATCGGAAACCGGCGGCAGCGCACTCCATTCAACCTTGGCGTAGGTGGCGGCAGGCTTGATTGGTGCTGGCGGTGCTTCGGGACGGGTGCCGGTGGTGCTGCAGGCCGCAAGCACGGCCAGCGCAAGAAGGCTCAAGCTCGTGCGGCTCAGGGGGGCGATGATGTCTTTCATTGCCCCAATGTAGAGGAAATGGCACGGCACCGGACCCGTCGGGTGCCCGGCGCCGCACTCTCCCTTCAGCGTCCGCCGCTACCCAGCAGGCCACTGTTGCTGGTGGCGAACACCGGCGGCGGCATGTCCAACACGGCATCGCTCACGGTGCGACCGGCCAGGAACGTGACGATGCTGCGGGCGATGGCAGGATTGCCGGTCCACAGCTCGTGGTGATGGCTGGCGTTGCGCACCAGCAGCGAGCGGCCGTTGTGGAAGCCTGGACGCAGTGCATCGGCGTTGGCTGGTGGCGTGCGTCCATCCAGCGTGCCGCTGATGAACAGCACCGGCACCTCGCTGCGCAGTGGGCCACGGAAGGATTCGCCCAGATCGGCCAGGCCCAGGCCGTTGCCGATGGCGGGGAACGGGAAGTTCAAGGCGTCGCCGAACAGGCTTTCGCGCGCCTGCGCCTCCACCCGGGCCAAGCGCTGCGGGCTCTGCCCGGACGCCACATCCATCGCCAGCCCCATTGCCGGGTACTCGGCGAACTGCGCACGCACGATCAGCACCAGGTCTGCCAGCGGATCGTAGTTGCCGCGCTCGGCCTCGCGCAGCACCAGCGGCAGCCACTGCTGGGTGTGCCGCTGGCCGAGCGCATTGGCGATCAGGATCTGCGCATCGAATTCACCGATGGTCACCTGGCGACCCTCGTGCATGCGACTGCGGCCCTGCCGTGGCTGCTCACGCAGCGCCTGCAGCACGCGTGAGGCCGATCCGACCAGATCGTCGAAGCCATCCTTGCGCGCCAACTGCGCAAGCTCCTGCAGCAGCGCGTCGCTGCTCAGCGGCAGCTTCAGTGTGTCATCAGGACCTTCGGTGCCCATCAACACCACGCGCTCGAGGCCTTCACCGTGCAGTCGCACCGCAGCCAGGGCCAGATGCGTGCCGTAGCTCATGCCCCACAGGCTGATCTTCGGCACACCCAGCGCGCGGCGCAGGTCGTCAAGGTCGGCGGCGCTCTCGGCCGTGGTGTAGGCACCCAGATCAACGCCAGCCTGCCGCCAGAACGCCACGCACTTCGCTGCCGTTGCCTGCAGCGCGACCAGCGCCGTATCGCGCTGCAATGGCTGCGCATCATCGAATCGGGTCTGGTGCGGGCATTCCGGCGGCGGTTCGGACAGGCCGGCGCCGCGCTGGTCGAGCAGCAGCACATCGGTCTCGCGGCGGACCAGGTCGAACACCGGCCAGCGTGGGCCGCGCGCAGTGTCGATGCCGGAGCCGCCCGGGCCACCGGCCAGGTAGACCACGGGAGCGCTGCGACCATTGCCGCCGGTTGCACGCAGGCGTACCACTTTCAGCTGCATGCGTGGTCCATCCGGCTCGCTGTGCCGGCGTGGCACTGCAAGCACGGCGATCTCCGCAGGGATGCTGCCATGTGCTTTGGTCTGCAGCGTGTAGGGCTGGAACGCCAGCGCAGCCGGGTTGGCCTGTGCGGCTGTGGCCACGGCCAGCGCCAGGCCGATTGCAGCCAGCGTGGCGGCGACGGCAGTGCGGCAACGATGGGAACTGCGGGGAAGCGTGCGGGCGCTGCGGGTCATGTCGGGCTCCGATGGAAGGACGTGCGCCACCAGCGTCTGCCCTTCCGCAGCACACGGGGCGTGCGCACCTGCCGAACGTCTCCAGGCGGCCGTCCACTGTCTCCACGCAACCGATAGGATGGCCTCCATGCAGATCCCACGAACCCTGGCTGTCCTTGCTGTGCTGCTTGCGGCCGTGGCCGTCTGGCTGCTCGTGTCGACGCCCCCACCCGGGCTGGTGCAGGTGCCGGGCGCGCAGATGGCGCTTGCGAACATCGGGGCCGCCGGCGCCGTGCCCGCGCGACCGCCGCAGGATCTGGACTGGCAGCCACTGGACCAGCGCGAGCTGGCAGGTTGGCGCGGCCCCTACTGGCTGCGCTGGCAGGTGCCGGCGCCAACCACCGCGGATGCGCATGGCCGCACGATGCGGCTGTCGCTGCGTGCCGCCAGCCGGCTGTACTGGAACGGCAACCCGTGGGTCAGCAATGGCGTGGTCGGCCGCAGCGCTGCGGAAGAGCGTCCAGGACGCATCGACCTGGTGCGTGTGCTGCCTCCTGCTTCGGGCAACCACAGCGACGAACTGATCGTGCTTGCGTCGAGCCAGCAGCAGCACTTCCATCTGCATGGTGCCGATGCGATGGTGCTGATCGCACCCGCGGCCGTGCTGTACGGTCAGATCATCCTGCCGTGGTTGATCGCCGCCTTCGCCACCGGTGCACTGGCGGCGGCCTGCCTGTACTTCCTCACCGTGTTGCGCGGCCAGACGCAGGCACCCGGGGCCCGTCTGCTGCTGGCACTGGGCGCAGTGGGGCTGGCACTGCCCGTGGTCGAGGCCTGGCGCTCCCTGCTTGGGTATCCCTATCCATGGCATGGCCCACGCCTAGTGGCACTGTTGTGCCTGCATGTGGCGGCAGCGGCGTTGCTGCCGGCCTATCTTGCACGCCGCTTCGCGATGGCCATGCCGCGGGCCGCCTACCTTGGCTATCTGGCCGTGATCATTGCCGCCGCTGTCGCGCTGCCCGGCTTCGATACGCGCTCAGCGGCGGTACTGCTGTCGAGCCTGATTGCATCGGCAGGCGTGCTGTTGCGCGCGCATGGCGAGTCCGAGGACCGCTGGCCGATCCTGGCCTTGCTGCTGGCCGGACTGCTGGCGCTGCTGGTCGCAGGCGGCGCCTTCCTCGATGGGCCCTATTTCCTGCTGCTGGCGGTGCTGATGGTGTTCCTGCTGCTGCGCCACGCTGCCCAGTTGCAGGCACTGGACCGGCACAACGCCTGGCTGAGCGAAGAACGCGCGCGGCTTTCGCTGCAGCTGCTGCAACGGGGCATCCAGCCGCATTGGCTGATGAACACCCTGACTTGCCTGCAGGAGTTGATCGAACAGGCACCAGCGCGTGCCAGCCGCCTGGTGGAATCACTGGCCGATCAGTTCGATCGCCTGCGCGACAGCAGCAGCCGGCGCAGCGTTCCCCTGCAGGACGAACTGGCGCTCTGTCGCAGCCATCTGGATATCGTTGGCATGGCATTGGACCAGCGCATGCGGCTGGAGGTCGATGGCGAAGACGCGATGCTGTCGTTGCCGCCCGGCATCCTGCATGCCCAGGTGGAGAATGCATTGACCCACGCAGGTGCGCTGGCCTGCGCAAAGCATCCGTTCCACCTGCACGTGCAACGCACCAACGCGCGCTGGATACTGGAGCTGCGCAGTGCGCGGGGTTCCGCCCCACACCGTGGCCGCGGCACCGGCACGCGCTATATCGAGGCCAGCCTGGCCGCCGCCTGTCCTGACGGATGGGCCTTCGTGCAGGGCGCCGAAGGCGACCACTGGTGCAGCCGGATCGAACTGACATGCGCATCCTGATCGTTGAGGATGAGCCGCTGGTACGCCAGCGCCTGCTGCGCCTGTGCAGTGAACTGGCAGGCGCGCGCGCGCGCTTCGACGCCGTTGCTGATCTGGAGTCGGCCGGAGATCGACTGCAACGCAGCGTCTACGATGGCCTGCTGCTGGACCTCAACCTGGGCGGCGACGATGGTTTCGAGCTGCTTCGGCGCGCGGTGGCCGGACGCTATCAGTGCGTGGTGGTGTCGGCCCATCGCGATCGCGCGCTGCAGGCATTCGAGCATGGTGTGCTCGACTTCGTACCCAAGCCGTTCTCGCGTGAGCGCCTTGGCCAGGCACTGGAACGCCTGCTCGACACCGGCGGCTCCCGCCCTGGCCGCGCGCGCTATCTGGGTGTCTGGCGGGCGCAGGGCACGGCGACCGTAGAACTTGCTGACGTGCTCTGGATCCGCGCCGACGGCGACTACAGCCAGGTGCGCATGCGCGATGGCCGCAGCGAGCTGCACGACAAGTCCCTGGCCGGACTGGGCAGCGTGCTGCCTGGCGACTTCGTGCGTTGCCATCGTTCCTATCTGGTCAATCTGCAGCATGTGCGCATGCTGCATGCAGGATCGGGCAGCCGTTACTGGCTGGTGTTGAGCGATGGCAGCGAGCTGGCCGTGGGCCGCGCGCATGTGGCGGCAATACGCGGAGAGCTGGGGATGGAGTGAGGTGTGGAAGCTGCCAGCCATGGGCTGGCACTACTGCACTTCGTGGTGGTGGCCGCGCTGCGCGCTCGCCGGGCATGGCCCGGCGCTACCCACTTCCGGGTGTTCGGCGCCGCGCGAGCATCTACGGGGTCTGCAGCAGCAAAGAATGCAGGATGCGGGCATCTTCGGCATCCAGCGTCTTCGGCAGGTCGTCGCGGCCACGGAAGCGACGGTGGAAGGCGGCGACGGTGGCCTCGCGGTTGTCCAGCGGGTAGCCAAAGCGGGCCAGCGCATTCCATGCATCGAAGCCTTCGGGTGCCGCACCATCGGCGGCGCGCGGCCACACGCCGAACCCGGCGTCGGCCAGCTGCTGCCAGGGGAAGAAGCGGCTTGGGTCCTGCTTGCGGGTCGGCGCCAGGTCGGCATGGCCGATGACCTGCCGCGGCGGGATGTTCAGCCGTTCAGTGAGATCGCGCAGCAGCACGATCAATGACTCGATCTGCGCCGGGCTGAAGGGACTGCGACCGTCGTTGTCGAGTTCGATGCCGATCGAGGCTGAATTGAGATCGGTGATGGTGCCCCAGCGCCCGGCACCGGCATGCCAGGCGCGGCGTTCATCGGCCACCAGCTGGTAGCGATGGCCATCGGCGCCGATCAGGTAGTGCGCGCTGACCCGTCCGCCGCTGTTGGCGGTACGCAGCGTGTGCAGGCTCTGCTGCACCGACTTCTGCTCGGTGTGATGGATGACGATGATGACCGGCGTGCGCGCGTTCTGGTTCGGCGACGGCACCCAGGTGGCGAGCGGATTGCGGGCTTCCTGTGGCGCGGAAGCGCAGGCGGCCAGCAACAGACAGGCCGAGAGCATCAGAGCGGTGCGGATCGGGTGCATGGCCCGATTGTGCGCGATCAGGCCGGATGATGCATGCCACGGTGCCGACCAACGGTCGGCACCCACCAGAGCAGGAGCAGTGCCAAGCAAGCTTGGCACCCACCAAACGCAAAGGCGGCCCCGCAGGGCCGCCCGCCACGCATCAGGCCTCGTAGGCCGATTCGCCGTGCGAGGTCACATCCAGGCCAGTACGCTCTGCTTCCTCGGTCACGCGCAGGCCGACCACGCTGCGCACCACCAGCAGGATCAGCGTGGTCACCACCGCCGACCAGACCACCGTCAGGCCAACACTGACCACCTGCACCCACACTTGGTGCGTGATATCCAGATCGGCCTTGGTGCCGCCCAGCGACTGCGCACTGAACACGCCGGTGAGGATCGCGCCGACGATACCGCCGACACCGTGTACGCCGAACACGTCGGCGGTGTCGTCCACCTTCAGCAGGCGCTTGAGACCGGTCACACCCCACACGCAGACCACACCGGCGACGAAGCCGATGACGATCGCGCCGAGCGGGCCGACTGTGCCGCAGGCCGGGGTGATGCCGACCAGACCGGCCACCGCACCCGAGGCGGCGCCCAGTGCCGACGGCTTGCCCTTGCTGATCGCTTCGACCAGCGTCCAGCCCAGCACGGCAGCAGCGGTGGCCAGCACCGTGTTGAGGAAGGCCAGCGAGGCGACGGTATCGGCGGCGGCGGCGGACCCGGCATTGAAGCCGAACCAGCCGACCCACAGCAGCATCGCGCCGATGTAGGTGAACGGGACGTTGTGCGGCTTCAGCGCGGTCTGTCCGTAGCCCAGGCGCTTGCCGACGAACCACGCGGCGACCAGGCCGGCAACACCGGCATTGATGTGGACCACGGTGCCGCCGGCGAAATCGATCGCACCCATTTCACCGAGGTAACCGCCACCCCACACGATGTGCGCCATCGGGATGTAGCTGAGGGTGAACCACAACGCCGAGAACAGCAGCACCGCGCGGAACTTGATGCGCTCGGCGAAGGCGCCGACGATCAGTGCGGTGGTGATGCCGGCGAAGGTCGACTGGAAGGCGACGAACAGGTAGTCCGGCAGGCCCTTGATCGGGGTGTTGCCCACCGACTCCGGCGTGAACCCCTTGAGGAAGGCGAACTCGGTGAACGAACCGAAGAACGGATTACCGGCGCTGAACACCGCGCTGTAGCCATAGGCCACCCACAGCAGCAGCACCAGCGAGAACACGACCAGGATCTGGCTGAGCACCGACAGCACGTTCTTCGAACGCACCAGGCCGCCGTAGAACAACGCCAGGCCCGGCACCACCATCAGCAGCACCAGCAGGGTGGAGGTCAGCATCCACGCCACGTCGCCATGGTCGTAGGCCGCGGCGGCTTCGGCGACGGCAGGTGCGGCAGCCGCGGCGACCGGGTCCTGCAGCGGTTCGACCGCTACGGTTTCGCTTGGCAGCGGCGACACCTGGGCCTGCGCATGGGCAGTTCCCGGCCAGGCGCCAGCAGCCAGCGCACTGAGCAGCATCAACAGGCACACCAGATGGAACCGGGATTGCCACCCGGTGAGAAGGCGCATCTTCATGGGGGAGTCTCCGGAAGGGGGTTACAGCGCGTCGGCACCGATTTCGCCGGTGCGGATGCGGATGACCTGTTCGACGGCGGTGACGAAGATCTTGCCGTCACCGATCTTGCCGGTGCCTGCAGACGACTGGATCGCTTCGATCACTGCGTCGGCACGTTCGTCGGTGACCACGGTTTCGATCTTGATCTTGGGCAGGAAGTCGACCACGTACTCGGCACCGCGATACAGCTCGGTGTGGCCCTTCTGGCGACCGAAGCCTTTCACTTCGGTCACGGTGATGCCCGACACGCCGGCATCGGACAAAGCCTCGCGGACCTCGTCGAGCTTGAACGGTCGGATGATGGCGGAGATCAGTTTCATGCGCATGTCCCGATGGTGGATGGGGCCAGCGCGCCAACGCGCGATGGCATCAGGCAACCACGGGCCATCGTGTTGATGGCCGTGGCTGTTGCACCGGACACGAACCGGGCCGGGACAGCCGTGCCTCTCTCCTTGCACGGCCGACGCGGGAGGGAGGGCGGCCCATGTCGCGTATCCGGTCTCTCTTACCCCTGGATCAGCGGGCCAAGGGCCCGCGTTTCCAATGCAGCGGACCAATGGTCCGCTCTACCACGGCGGGCCGGGGCCCGCCCTGCGGCTCCCCAGCCGCGAAGACGGAAGCGATGGCGGCGGGTGGGAGGGGGAAGCCCACCGCCATCGCCACCGATCAGCTGGCGTAGTACAGCTGGTATTCCAGCGGGTGGGTGGCCGCGCGGAACTTGGTCACTTCCTGCATCTTCAGCGCGATGTAGCCGTCGATGAAGTCATCGCTCATCACGCCGCCGGCCTTCAGGAACTCGCGGTCCTTGTCCAGCGCTTCCAGCGCCTGGTCCAGCGAGGAGCAGACCTGCGGGATCAGCTTCTCTTCTTCCGGCGGCAGGTCGTACAGGTCCTTGTCGCTCGGTGCGCCCGGGTCGATCTGGTTCTTGATGCCGTCCAGGCCGGCCATCATCAGCGCGGTGAAGGTCAGGTAGCCGGACTGGATCGGATCCGGGAAACGCATTTCGATGCGGCGTGCCTTCGGGTTGGACACCCACGGAATGCGGCACGATGCCGAACGGTTGCGGGCCGAGTAGGCCAGCATCACCGGCGCTTCGTAGCCCGGCACCAGGCGCTTGTAGCTGTTGGTGCCCGAGTTGGCGAAGGCGTTGATGGCCTTGGCGTGCTTGAAGATGCCGCCGATGTACCACAGCGCCATCTGGCTCAGGCCGCCGTAGCCGTCACCGGAGAACAGGTTGGTGCCGCCCTTGGACAGCGACTGGTGCACGTGCATGCCGCTGCCGTTGTCGCCGACGATCGGCTTGGGCATGAAGGTAACGGTCTTGCCGTTGCGGTGCGCCACGTTCTTGATCACGTACTTCATGCGCAGCAGTTCGTCGGCCTTCTGCACCAGGGTGCTGAACTTGGTGCCGATCTCGCACTGGCCGGCGGTGGCCACTTCGTGGTGCTGCACTTCCACTTCGATGCCGACCTGTTCCAGGGTCTTGCACATTTCGGCGCGCAGGTCGTGCAGGGTGTCGGTCGGCGGCACCGGGAAGTAACCGCCCTTCACGCCCGGACGGTAGCCGCTGTTGGCGCCGTCGTACTTGGCGCCGCTGTTCCACGCCGCTTCTTCCGAATCGACCTGGAAGAAGGTGTGGCCCATTTCATTGGCGAAGCGGACCGAATCGAAGATGAAGAATTCCGGCTCCGGGCCGAAGAAGGCGGTTTCGGCAATGCCCGAGGACTTCAGGTACGACTCGGCGCGCTTGGCGATGCCGCGCGGGCAACGGCCGTAGGGCTGCATGGTGGCCGGGTCGAGGATGTCGCAGCTGATCACGATGGTCGGATCGGCGTAGAACGGATCAACGTAGGCGCTGGCGGTGTCCGGCAGCAGCACCATGTCCGATTCGGCGATGCCCTTCCAGCCGGCGATCGAGCTGCCATCGAACATCTTGCCTTCTTCAAACAGCGACGGCTCGACGATGCTGACCGGGAAGGTCACGTGCTGCTCGACACCGCGCATGTCGACGAAACGCAGGTCGACGAACTCAATCTGGTTGTCCTTGATCAGCTTTTCTACGTTTTCCACGGACATCGGTACGACCTCGGATGGGGATGAATGCCTGCTGAGGTACAGCAACGACCGTGCCAACTTTTGGCCACCCGCAAGTCATTGATTTCAAAAAGGGCGCTCCGGATCGGTGCAGAACGGCGTGCACCAAACGGGTGCAACTGGAACCAGACGCACCCGTTTGGTGCGGCATGGATCGTCTATTCTTTCGACCTTCTTCTGCCGCCCACACCCACCCTGTCCATGTCCGACCTGCTCTCTGCCCTGCTGCTGGGCATCCTCGAAGGCTTGACCGAATTCCTGCCGATCTCCAGCACCGGCCACCTGCTGATCGCCCAGCACTGGCTGGGCGCGCGATCGGACTTCTTCAACATCATCATCCAGGCCGGCGCGATCCTGGCGGTGGTTCTGGTGTTCCGCCAGCGCCTGCTGCAGCTGGCCACCGGCTTCGGCCAGCGTGAGAACCGCGACTACGTGTTCAAGCTCGGCGCGGCGTTTCTGGTGACCGCCGTGATCGGCCTGGTGGTGCGCAAGGCCGGCTGGTCGCTGCCGGAAACGGTCAGCCCTGTGGCCTGGGCGCTGATCATCGGCGGCATCTGGATGCTGCTGGTGGAGGCCTATACCGCACGCCTGCCCGACCGCGACCAGGTGACCTGGACGGTGGCCATTGGTGTTGGCCTGGCACAGGTGCTGGCCGGTGTGTTTCCCGGCACCTCGCGCTCGGCCTCGGCGATTTTCCTGGCCATGCTGCTGGGCCTGAGCCGTCGCGCGGCGGCCGCCGAATTCGTGTTCCTGGTCGGCATTCCGACCATGTTCGCGGCCAGTGCGTACACCTTCCTGGAACTGGCCAAGGAAGGAAACCTGGCCAGCGAGAACTGGACCGAGGTGGGCGTGGCCTTCATTGCCGCGGCCATCACCGGCTTCGTCGTAGTGAAGTGGCTGATGGGCTACATCAAGTCGCACAGGTTCACCGCGTTCGCGCTTTACCGCATCGCGCTGGGCGCCGCGCTGCTGCTGTGGTTGCCCTCCGGCAGCTGAACAGCGCCGGGGCACGGTAACCCCGTTGCCGGCCCCACCCCGTTTCCCCCACGGTTCCCCAAGGAGAATCACCATGAACCGCAAGCTCACCCTGCTCCTCCCGCTGGCCTTGATGGCCGCCTGCAGCCAGACCCCGGCCCCGGCCGGCACCGGCGGCGACGACGTTGCCCCGGCGGCGGCCAAGGCAGCAGACCAGCAGACGCTGGCACACCTGGATGCGCAGCGCCTGCAGAGCCAGCACTGGCTGCTGCAGCAGGCCACCGCGGCCGATGGCAAGCGCATCGATGCGCTGTTCGCCCGCGAAGACAAGCCGGTCACCCTGGACTTCGTTGATGGCCGCCTGTCGGTCAGCAACGCCTGCAACCGCATGGGCGGGGGTTACACCCTGGCCGATGGCAAGCTGAGCGTGAGCGCGATGGCCTCGACCATGATGGCCTGCACCGACAAGGCGCTGATGGCGCTGGACGAAGCCGTCTCCAGCCGTCTGCAGGGCGAACTGAAGGCCGAACAGGATGCCGACGGCAAGCTGACCCTGACCAACGCCAAGGGCGATGTGCTGGTCTTCAACCCGGAGCCGACCGCTGAAACCCGCTACGGCGGCGCCGGCGAAACCGTGTTCCTGGAAGTGGCCGCCAAGACCCAGAAGTGCTCGCACCCGCTGATCCCGGACTACCAGTGCCTGCAGGTGCGTGAGGTCAAGTTCGACGACAAGGGCCTGAAGCAGGGCGAGCCGGGCAAGTTCGAGAACTTCTACGGCAGCATCGAGGGTTACACCCACGAAGACGGCGTGCGCAACGTTGTGCGCGTGAAGCGCTACGAAGTGAAGAACCCGCCGGCCGATGCGCCGTCGCAGGCGTACGTGCTGGACATGGTGGTCGAGTCGGCCATCGAGAAGAAGTAAAACGATGGAAGGGCGGCCGAAAGGCCGCCCTTCTTCGTTGACGGCAGAGCCGGTCGCTGGCCGGCTGCCACAGGCACCTCCGGCGGACATGGGACATGCCGGCCAGCGGCCGGCACTACCCGATATACAGCCTCAGCCCAGCGCCGGGTTCAACGTATAGGTGCCGTGCAGTGCGGCTTCGGCCAGTACGTGGCCGTGCATGGCGCGGTACGCATCGGCGGCGGTGAAGCGCACCGGCAGATCCAGCGAAGCCACGTCCAGCGCGAACACGCGGAAGAAGTAACGATGCATACGTTCGTCGTTGAACGGCGGATACGGGCCGTCGTAGCCAAGGTAATCACCGGCCATGTCCGGGTTGCCGGCGAACCAGCCGGTGAAATCGTTCAGGCCCTGGCGGCTGCCGGCCGGGCCAGCCGGCGCGGTCTTGCCCTTCACCACGAACCCGTCGCTGCAGCTGCCTGCGGCGATCTCCTGCACCGAGGCCGGGATATCGGCCATCACCCAATGCACGAAATCGCAGCGCGGCTGGTCGCGTGGCACGGTCATGTCCGCGCGGCCGACCGTTTCCGGCACGGTCGGCACGTCCGGGTCCACGCATACCAGCAGGTACGAACGGGTGCCTTCCGGCACGCCGCTCCAGGCCAGGTGCGGATTGCGGTCCGGCGCGAAGCCGGCGGCATCGCCGGCGGCGAACTCGCGGCCGATCGGTGCACCGTTGGTCAGGCTGTGGCTGCTCAGTTGCATCGGTGTCTCCTCACTCTTCCGGGTAACCCAGGCGCACCGCGATCGGGGTGAGCTTGGCGAAGGCGGCGCTCATCACGTCGCGGTAGGTGCGCCAGTGGCCCGGCGGGAAGCGCGGTGCACCCAGCTGGGCGGCCGGCGGCATCGGCCGCTCGAACAGGCGGCCCAGCAGATCGGCCATCGCCTGCGGATCGTTGCCGATCTGGTCGATGCGCAGCAGCACCTGCGGATACAGGTCTTCCTCGTGCAGGGTGGCGACCTGGGCCAGTGCGCGTGCCAGCCATTCGCTGGCTTCGGCCAGCGAGGTCATCGCCAGCGGTGCGGCGGCGCCATAGGCCACCCAGTCCAGCAGCATGTCGCGCGGATCGCGCACCACCACCAGCAGGCGGCCCTGCGGCAACTGCGGGCGCAGCGCCCACAGCAGCGCGTTGTCCCACCACAGCAGCCAGTCGATGACGGCGTCGTCCTGGATCCCACGCGACGGCAACTGCTCGCGCCAGCGCTGCACCAGCCGCTCCGGGGTCAGCACGCCGGACGCGAGGTCCTGCAGCGTGTGGTAGTTCTGGAAGGCATCGTCAGGCGCATTGGAGGTATAGCGGTCGCTGCGCAGCACCGGGCTGGCGGCGGCCAGGCCGGTCGCCACGCGTTCCACGCCCGAACCCGGTGCGCCCCACAGGAAGATCGGCGCAGAGGTGGCATCACCGTCGATCTCGCCCTTGTCCGGCCAGCTCGGCGGTGCCTTGGCCTGCGGCGGCAGCGGCAGGCGCTGTGGTGCCTGCTCGGCCTGCAGCGCCAGCCACGTGTTCAGTGCTTCTTCCGGCTGGCCGGCGCGATCCTGGATTTCACCCAGCCAGGTGCGCAGGTCGGCGCGATGGCCTTCCGGTGCCATGTCGATCAGCGCCTGCACGCGGGCGACGGCGGCGGCCGGGTCGCGCTGCAGCAGGCCTTCGACCAGGCGGGTTTCGCCGCTTACGCGGCCCGGCTCGAGGCTGACGATGCGCTCGGCGATTGCTTCGGCCTGCGCATGCTCGCCCAGCATGTCATGCAGGCGAAGGCGTGCTTCCAGCGCCGGCAGGTGGCCCGGCATCGTATCCATCCAGCGCTCGACCGTCGCGGCGGCGGTGGGGCTTCCAACGTCTTCCACGGCCAGCCGTGCCAGCCACAGGTCGTGCAGCTGCGGATGCTGTTCCAGCGCGGCGTCGAGGCGTGCGCGCGCCTCGTCCTCGCGGCCCAGGCGCTGCCAGGACATCAGCAGCAGCTGCAGTACCTGACGATCGTCGGGCAGCGATTCCAGCAACGGCAGCAGATGCTCCAGCGCCTGCAGCGGCTGCCCGCTGCGCAGGGCCAGCTCACCGGCCAGGCGGCGCATCGACGGTGTATCCAGGCCTTCCTGCTGCAGGGCGATCTGCATTGCTTCGGCCGCCGCCTCCAGGTTGCCCTGGCGCAGCGCCAGCTGCACCACCAGGCCGTGCAGCGAGGTGATCGCCGGGTTCAGCTCCAGCACACGGCGGAAGGCCTGTTCGGCGAAGGCCAGCATGTCCTTGCCCAGATAGGCGAAGCCCAGTGCGTAGAGCACGCGGGTATCGTTGGGCAGTGCCTGGTTGGCGGCCGACAGCAGCGTCAGTGCACGATCCGGGTCGTCACGGCGCAGCGCGATCATGCCGTCGATGGTCAGCAGTTCCGGATGGTCCGGCTCGACGCGCGAGGCCAGAGTGGACAGGCGCTGGGCTTCGTCGAAATCGTTGCGGCCGATCGCCAGGTGCGCCTGCATCAGGTAGGCGGAGAAGGAATTGGGATCGAGGCCGGTAGTACGCGCCAGCGCTTCGTCAGCACCTTCGAACTGGCGCAGCGCCAGCAGCAGGCCGGCGTGCTGCAGGTGCAGCTGGGCATCGTCCGGAGCCAGCTGCAGCGCCTGCTGCAGGGCCTCCATCGCGGCCCCGGCGTTGCCCTGCTGCTGCAGCGCAAGCGCCAGCCAGCGGTGGGCCTCGGCCTGGCCGGGTTCATCACGGGTCCACGCCTGGGCCAGCTGCACGGCCTGGTCGGCCTGGTTCTGGCGCAACGCTTGGATGATCTGGTCTTGCATGACAGTCCGGTTCAAGTGCAAACCCGCATTGTAGCGGCCTGCGCACCGGTGCCGGTTCAGGCCTGCAGCACCCGCTGCAGGCGCTGCGCCACCCAGCGCTCGGAGAAGCCATCACCCCGCCAGTTTTCGAGGAAGCCGCAGTGGCCTCCCCAGCAGGCCGTTTCCAGGTGCGCCTGGCGCGGCAGCTGCCAGTCGCTGAAAGTCACGTACGGGATCACCGGGTCATCCTTCGCCATCAGGATGTCGGCCGGCACCTGCAGCGTGGCCAGGCGGTCACCGGCAATCGAATAACCGTCGAAATACGCCTGCAACGAGCCGAAGCTGGTATGCCGTTCGACCAGCCATGCGGTCAGCGCGCGGATGTCCAGCTTCAGCACGCGGTCGTCGCAGTCGCTCAGCTCGGGGAACAGGTCGCGCTTGCGCCGCAGCGAACCGGCCCATTTGCGGCGGAAGTACCAGTCGTACATCGCCGGGCCGCTCTCGATGCTGTCCATGGTCAGCGCCGGGTCCAGCACCGGGCACACCGACGCCACCCGCAGCAGCGGCACGCCGGCGGCCGGCGCGCGCAGGGCCAGCCGCAGCACGAAGTTGCCACCCAGCGAATAGCCGGCCGCCACCAGCGGCAGCTGCGGCCAGCGCTGGGCGATATCGCCTGCGGCATGCACCACTTCGTCGATCAGATTGGAATGGAAGATGCCGGGGTTGAGGTGATGGGTGTTGCCGTGATCGCGGAAGTTCAGGCGCACCACATCGAAACCCTGTTCGATCATGCGCGCAGCCGCCATGCGCATGTAGCTGGATTCGGCACTGCCCTCCCAGCCGTGCAGCAGCAGCGCGATGCCCTTGGGCTCGCGACCTTCGACATGGCTGTGCCAGCCCTGCAGGCGCACGCCGTCGCCGCCATCCAGGATCAGTTCTTCGTTGACCGCACCGGTGGCCGCCAGCAGCAGCAGGCCGCGCTGCAGGCGCATGCGGCTGGAGCTGAGCATCGACTGCAGGTGCGGATTGCGCAGCCAGCGTGGCGGCTGGTAGTCGGCCGCATGCAGCGTCGGCGTACCGGCGTCCAGGACAGGTGGCGGGATCAGAGCCACCGCACCCTCACTGCGTGCTCATGGCCGCCACGATGCGCGCGCGCGAGGTTTCCGCGATGCGCCGACGGCCTTCCAGGTCCTGGGCACCGATCGGCTCCAGGAAATGCACTTCGGTATGCCGCGCCGGCTCACCGAGCAGGCGCAGGAAATTGGCGAAGAAACTCTCGCCTGGACCGAACGCGACAATGGTCTGCGCGTCGCCCTTCAGCCCGTACACCAGCGCCACCGGCTGCACCGGCACGCCGGTTTCAACGGCAGCCTGGAAGATGCGGGCATGGAACGGGCCCACCTCGTGGCCTCCGCGGGTGCGCCCTTCAGGGAACACGCCCACCGCCTTGCCGGCACGCAGCCGGTCGGCCATCACCTGCATCACCCCACCGAGCGATTCGGTGTTGCCACGCTGGTGGAAGATGGTCTGCCCGCGCGCGGCCAGCCAACCGACCAGCGGCCAGCTGGCGATCTCGCGCTTGGCAACGAAGCCCATCATGCGCTGGCTGTGCAGGATGGAGATGTCGACCCAGCTGACGTGGTTGGCGACGAACAGCACCGCGCCCGGCAGCGGCCTGCCGACCTGCGACAGGCGGAAGCCGAAGATCCACATCAGCCCGCCCTGCCACCAGTTCACCACTTTGGCTCCGAACGTATCCTCGCCCACCCGCAGCTCGCCCCACGGCGGCAGCATGCCGATCAGGATCAGCGGCAGGAACACGGTGATGTGGACCAACAGCAGCGGTACGCGGTACAGGTAACGGCACACACGCGCCACGCCGCCACGGGGGGCCGGAGTGGGGGAAGTCATCCGCGCACGATACCGGAGCGCCGCAGCAGCTGCCAGCCGATTTAGGCCATAACAGCCATTGGCCGGGGCAATCGGCGGGGAACGCTGGGTTCCGCTGCCGTCAACGCGCCCTCGTGGGGCTCAACCGTGGCCGGCGGCCACCACCGCCAGGGTCAGCCGCGAGATGCACACCAGCCGCCCCTGCTCGTCCTCGATGCGGATCTCCCACAGCTGGGTGCTGCGGCCCACGTGCAGCACGCGGGCGGTGCCGGTGACCGTACCCGAACGCACGGCACGCACGTGGTTGGCGTTGATCTCCAGGCCAACGCAGATCTGCTTTGTGGCATCCACGCACAGGTTGCCGGCGCTGCTGCCCAGCGTCTCGGCCAGCACCACCGAAGCACCGCCATGCAGGATGCCGTACGGCTGCCGGGTGCGTTCGTCCACCGGCATGGTGGCCTGCAGCCAGTCCTCGCCAACCGCACTGAAGACGATGCCCAGCGATTCGATCGCCGTGTTGCGGCTGAGCGCGTTGAGCTGCTCGATGGAAACGGCTTCGCGGAACACCTGGGTCATGCGGGCACCTTCAGAGAATGGGAACGAGGCCGGCACCGAATGCGGTCAGCATGCGCACCAGCAGCCACTTCGGCCCGACGTTGACTTCGGGGAAGTCACCGACGGCGCTGTAGCAGCGATGGAAATCAGGATCCTGCCTCGGCAGCGGCTGCGGGCAGTCCGGGCCGGGCTTGAATTCGTAGTCGGTGGCGTAGCGCCACGGCCAGAAATCGAGAATCGGCAGCGCTTCGGAAGCCTTGCCGACGCTATAGTTCAGCCCCGACAGCACCGGCGGCTTGGCCCGCGGCGCAACGGTCCACGAGTTCTGCGGATGGGTGTCGCGCAGGATGCTCTGCGCCAGTTCCTCGGCAAATACCGGGTCGTCGATGATCACCGCGCCTTCGGTGTTGTAGTTCTCGCTGCGCGGATCGAAGTTGTGGGTGCCAACCACGCCGATGCGGCGATCCACCACCAGCGACTTGGCGTGCAACCCCATGCGCGCGCCCTTGCGGGTGACCGGCAGCGGCTTGTTGACTGCCTTGCTGCCCAGGAACGACGGCCGCGTCTCGGTGCGCAGCAGTCGCGTTTCGACCTCGCTGCCAGCCGCCCGACGGCGTTCGCGGGCATTCTGGTAGGCGCTGCCGGTACGCGGGTGGTTCACCGGCCCCTGCTTGCCGGTCCCGTTTGAACCGCCATCGCTGCCACCCCGCGCGTTGCTGCCCGCCGCGCTGCCACCAATCAACGGGTTGCGGCCACTGTCATCCGCGCCATCGGGCACGGCGATCGGGTCAGGCAGCAGATTGCGGTAGTCGACCGGCGCATCCAGCGGGAACGGCTTGTATTCGAAGATGTTGAAGCCCAGTTCGCGCATGTTGCGGCGCTTGTACTTGTACGACAGCGCATACACGATCGGGTTGTCGGTGGCCGCCAGGCTGTTGCTGGACACCACCACGCGCGGCGGCTGCGGACGCTTGCGCAGTTCACGGAACAGCTTCTGCGCCGGCTTGGACAACACCAGGTAGGGCGTCTGCAGGATCACTTCCTTCTGCGCGCTGGCGATCAGCGCATCCAGCTGCGGCTCGGTCACATGCTGGCCGGCCAGCGGTGCATCGGCTTTTTCACGGCGATGCTTGCGCGGCAGGTCGGCGACATAGCGCACCGAGGCGACCGGCAGCGCGGTATCGACAAAGGAACGGGTGACGAAGTCGATGTCGTTGGCTTCAGCACTGACCCGCTGCACCCGCTCGGGACGGCGGAAGGTGGCCGGGGGCAATGTGGGCACGCCCTGGCGCAGCAGGGTACGGCCTACGTCATTCAGGCGTTCGGCCGGCACGCTGCGCTGCGCGCGCCAGAATGCATCGAAGTTGGCGGCCATCGCCCGCGCTTCCGGTCCGGCGATCAGCACATCGCGGTCGCGGAAGTTGTACTCGCGGTCCCAGTCGTAATAATCGTCCTGGTAGTTGCGGCCACCGACCACGCCGATCGCATCGTCGATCACCAGCAGCTTGTTGTGCATGCGCTGGTTGAAGCGACGGAAGCAGCACAGCACGCTGCCGGCGTAGTCGAAATAGTTCAGGCGCGCCTTGCCGAAGGTCGGGTTGTAGACCCTCAGCTGGAAATTCTGGTGGGCACCGGACAGCGCGCCGAGGATCTCGAGGTCGGAGATCGCCGAGAGCTGGTCGATCAGCACCCGCACCTTGACCCCACGCCGGGATGCGGCCAGCAGCTCGTCGATGACCAGGCGGGCGCTGTCGTCCTTGTCGAAGATATAGGTCTGCAGGTCGATGCTGCGGGTGGCGCTGCGCAGCAGGTTGAGCCGCGCGACCAGGGCGCCCTCGCCCTCATCCAGCAGCGTGGCGTAATGCTGCGGCCGTTCCGGGGTGGATTCGGTGAACGCCCGGCCGGCCAGCGCCCGCAGTGGCGAATCCAGCGCACAACGGTCGGCGCGCTGGCAATCGACTTCGGTCGAGCGTGCCTGCACGGCGATGGCTTCGGCCCGGTCACGCTCGGCATGCGACAGCGATGCACAACCGCTGCCCAGCAACACGGTTGCCAGCGCCAGTACACGCAGCAGGTGGTTCACGGTTTAGGCGCCTCGCTCAGGCGCGCACGCAATACGAAAGTCACTCGGTCACTCAAGGCAAGCTGCCAGCTTTCCATGCCATACCGGCCTCGTTGCACGGTACCGCGGCTGACGACGTCGCAATCATAGCCGGGTCGGGCGCAGTCCGCCTTCTCGACCTTGAGCGACTCCGGGTGGCTGATCCCACGCAGGGTCAACCTGCCGTTGATGTCGCCCCCGTCCTCCACGGTCTCCGGCCAGTACGGCAGGGAGTCGAACTCGACCACCGGATGGCGGCCGGCATCGAAGAACTCCTCACCGCGCATCCAACCGGTGTAGCGCGGCTTGCCAGGGATCTCGACCGAGCGTGTGAACATCTTCAGGTGCACCTGGTTGCGGCCGTCGGAGAGGATCTCGATGCGTCCCTCGAAGTGCGGAAACACGCCCTCGATGCGCTGCCCGAAGCGGGTGCGCACCTCGAAACCGATCTGCGAACGCTGCGTATCCAGGCGCAACACGCGGTGCGCCTCGGCGACCACCGGGGGCAATGTCGCAGGTGGTGGTGCGGCAGCCCAGGCCGGGCCGTACACCAGCAGCACGGGCAGCAGGAAGCGGCTGCGCCGCGCCATGCTCATCGGATCACGGCCACCAGAACGCATTCAGGCTGGCCACGCCCGGCTCGATCGAGGCCTCGCGGGGGAAACCGAGCACAGCCACGCCGCCCGGCGGCATGCCGCGATAGTCACTGCTGGTGCCGTCGGTCATCAGCGCCACCAGCTGCTCCAGGCCCGGGTTGTGGCCGACGATCAGCACCCTGTCCAGGTCACGCCGCTCATCCACCAGCGCGGCCAGGGTACCCGGGGTCGCTTCGTAGATGCGGTCTTCCAGGCGCTTTTCGACATAGCCGATGGCCGCCATCACCGCTTCCAGGGTCTCGCGGGTCCGTCGCGAAGGGGAACACAGCACGCAGTCCGGCAGCAGCTTGTTCTCCTTCAGCCACTTGCCGGCGGCTTCGGCTTCGGCGAGCCCCACCGGCGACAACGGCCGGTCGAGATCAGCCTGGCCGGAAACGGCCGGTTCGGCATGGGCGTGACGGAGCAGGATCAGTTCGCGCATTGCGGGATTCCAATAAAGGGGTGGGTACCTACGACTCTTACAGCTTCAGCCAGGACAACAGGGGTTCCCAGTCGGCCTGGTGCTCGCGCACCTGGGCGGAGCGGTAATCGAACAGACTGCGGCCCAGGCCGGTCATGACCACGTAGCTCTGGCTGTCGCGCAGCTGCGCGACCACCGGGTACGGCCATTCGGACAGCATCTGCAGCGCCTGCTGCGAGGTCTGGGTCCAAGGCTTGGTGCGGTTCAGCACCAGCCCCACCGGCAGCTTGCGGCTGTGCACGCGCGGGTTCTGGGCCAGACTGTTGAGGAAGCCGACGATGGCTTCGATGTCCAGCGCCGAGGGCAGCACCGGCACCACCACCGCGTCGGCAGCGTCAAGGAAATGGGGGATATCGTCGGCCAACGCCCCGGCCGGGGCATCGATGATGACGGTTTCGGTGCCGTCGGGCAGTTTCTGCGCCCACTGCTTCTTCCGATACACGTCGATGGGGAGCACCGCGCTTTCCAGCCCGGCACGCCGTTGCGCCCAGCGGGTGCTGGAGCCCTGCGGGTCGGCATCGGCGATCACCGTGGCCTTGCCCTGCAATGCCGCGTACGCGGCCAGGTGGGTGGCGACGGTGGTCTTGCCCACCCCGCCCTTGGAACCGGCCACCAGGATCGTCTTCATGCCAGCCTCGCTTCCGGGTACGTGCCCCGAGCGTACACCGGCGATGGTGACGGGAGGTAGCACCGCGCTGAACCTGCGGCCATTGCCTTTGCTATCGTGGCGCCCCCGAAGGATCGAACCGGCATGAGCGAACTGCAGGACCTGAGCGCACTGATCCGCGCCAATACCCCCCTGATCGTGATCGAGACCCAGGATGAGGGTCGCATCGTCGAACTCTTCCGGCAGACGCTGATGCACGTCTGGCGGGCCCTGCACCGCTGGTCGATCACCGAGGGCCTGCGCCGCATCGATCTGGACAGCGAGGACCCCGCGATCGGGCCGCCCGATGCCAGCGCGGCCCTGCAGATGATCCGCCAGGCCGACCAGCGCGGGGTCTACCTGCTGCTCGATTTCCACCCCTACCTGGGCTATGCCAGCCACCAGCGCGCCCTGCGCGACCTGATCCAGCGCCGCCACAGCGAGCCGCACGTGCTGGTGCTGATCGGTGCCAAGGTCGAACTGCCGGCCGAGCTGGAAGCGCTGGCGGTACGCTTCAACCCGCGCCTGCCCGATGCCAACGCCCTGCTGAAGATGCTGCGCGAGGAGGCCGACGCCTATGCGCGCGAGCATGGTGGTCGGCGGGTTGAAGTCGACAGCGAAGCGGTCAAGAAGATCCTGAAGAACCTGCAGGGCCTGAGCCTGGTCGATGCCCGGCGCATCGCGCGCCAGCTGATCTATGCCGACGGCGCATTGCGCGACGATGACCTGCCACAGCTGGCGCGGCTGAAGTTCGAGCTGCTCAACCGCAGCGGCCACCTGTTCTTCGAGCATGACAGCGCGCGCTTCGGCGATGTCGCCGGAGCGAACCGGCTCAAACGCTGGATCAACCAGCGCCGGGTCGCATTCATCGCCGGCTCGGCGCCGGCCGGGCTGGATCCACCGCGCGGCATGCTGCTGCTGGGCGTGCAGGGCTGCGGCAAGTCGATGCTGGCCAAGGCCACCGCCGCCGGCTTCGGCGTGCCGCTGCTGCGCCTGGACGTAGGCGCGCTGTACAACAAGTACCACGGCGAGACCGAGGCCAACCTGCGCCAGGCGCTGGCCTCGGCCGAGCAGCTGGCACCATGCGTGCTGTGGATGGATGAGATCGAGAAGGGCCTGGCCACCGGCAGCGAGGACGGCGGCGTCTCGCGTCGCGTGCTCGGCTACCTGCTGACCTGGATGGCCGAGCGCAAGGCGCCGGTGTTCATCGTCGCCACCGCGAACCAGGTGCACGAACTGCCGGCCGAGCTGCTGCGCAAGGGCCGCTTCGACGAGATCTTCTTCGTCGACCTGCCCTCGCCGGAGGTCCGCGTGGAACTGCTGAGGCTGCACCTGGGCCGGCGCCAGCTCAACGCGGATGACTTCGCGCTGCCGGCGCTGGCCGCCGCCGCGAATGGTTTTTCCGGCGCCGAGATCGAGCAGGCGATCGTGGCCGGCCTGTATGCAGCACATGCCGAGGGCCGGCCGCTGGACACCGAGCTGCTGATGAACGAGATCCGCGCCACGCGCCCGCTGTCGGTGCTGATGGCCGAACAGGTGGCGGCATTGCGTGGGTGGGCGTCGGGGCGGACGGTTTCCGCGGACGACTGAGGGGTTTCCAGCGAACGGCGCAGCCCCTCGTGGCGGCTGGTTGACTGTGAACATCAAAAGCCGCGCTTGGCCGGGCGGGGTGGATTCGCGGGGGACGCCGTGAACCCGTCCATGGGGGCTTGGCCGCGGCATCCATGCCGCGGACACCCCCGCGAACCCACCCCGCCCGGCCTCTGACAGTTTCCGGGTGCGTCCGCCACGGAAGAGAAGTAAAGAAAAACAGAAGCAAAGGCAAAAGCGCTTGGCCTGCCGCTCTTTGTAGAGCCGAGCCCACGCTCGGCTGCCTTTCGATCAGATATCGAAAAATCGATTCCGATACAGATTCATCCACGCATGGCGTGGACCTACCGTGTCGACCAAGGTCGACACCTACCAACAGCAACAGGGAACTGTCAGAGGCGGGGCGGTATGGGCAGGCAGGACCGTTGGCGCCATGGATGGCGCCATCGAGCCCCATGGACGGGTTCACGGCGTGTCCTGACTGCCCATACCGCCCCGCCATCCTCGGGAAGTCTGCCGTTGCTGTTGCTTCGGCTGTTGCTGTTGCTTCAGCCCTTGCCTCTGCAGGTGCCGGGTGCAACCCGGCCGAACCCCCTCCTTATGGCCAGGCTGGCGGCGCGGCGGCCCAGGCCTGCTGCACTTCCATCAGCGTGGCGCGCTCGTCCTCGCGCCATTGCGGCAGCAGCTGCGCATAGTGCGCACTGGTGCTCCACTGCGACGGCTCGGTACGCACCGCAGCGGCGTACCACTGCACTGCCTCCTGCTTCTGCCCCAGCCGCCACAGCGCCAGCGCGTAGGTCGGTGGCACCCAGCTGGGCTTGGTACGGGCATTGCCGGCCGATGAAAGCCACTGTTCCAGCGCCGCCTCCACCCTGCCCTGGCGCAACAGATCCCATCCGTAGTTCCAGCGCACGCTGCGGCCACTGCTGCTCTGTGCCGATGCCTCCTTCAAGGCTTCGCCATACAGCTGCTCGGCCAGCTCGCCGCGGCCCTGGGCGCCGGCCACCGACGCCAGCTGCACCGTGGCCTCAACCGCACGCCGGCCGCGTTCACGCAGCTTGACCAACTGGGCAACGAGCTCATCGCCTTCACCCTGTATCGCCACCATCGGCGTGGCGGCCAGGTCGCTGTCGAAGTAGAACTCCTGTGGTGCCGGCAGGGCCGGCGCGGCCCACGCAGTGGCCGCTCCCGAAGCCAGCAGCACGCTGGCCAGGATCTTTCCTGAAACTGACATCCCTTCTCCCCAGGCCGCAAGCGCAGCCTCCCTCTCTCCCCCCGATCCTAACCCCGGCGCCGCCACCGGCGCGAGTGCCGAGGCCCGCACGGCCTCGCTGCTACAATTCGCGCCTTTCCCGCCGCGTGCCTGCACGTGGCCGGTGCCAGCCGATCCTCACCGGGCCAGCCATGACCAGTACCGCGCAACTCACTTCGCCCTCTTCCGCCGACCTGCTCGACCGTGATTACACGCTCGACCACAAGTACACCCGCAACGAGGGGCGGATCTACCTGAGTGGCGTGCAGGCGCTGGTACGGCTGCCCTTGATGCAGCGCCTGCGCGATGCCGCCGAAGGCATCGACAGCGCCGGTTTCGTCAGTGGTTACCGCGGCAGCCCACTGGGTGGTTTCGACCTGGAACTGTGGCGCGCGCGCAAGCATCTGGACGCAGCCAAGGTGAAGTTCACCCCCGGCCTCAACGAGGATCTGGGCGCGACCATGGTCTGGGGCACGCAGCAGACCAACCTGTTCCCTGGTGCCAACGTGCAGGGCGTGTTCGGCATGTGGTACGGCAAGGGCCCGGGCGTGGACCGTTGCGGCGACGTGTTCAAGCACGCCAATGCAGCCGGCACCTCGCGTTATGGTGGTGTGCTGGCGCTGGCGGCCGACGACCATGCCTGCCGCAGCTCGACCCTGCCGCACGGCAGCGAAGACGAGTTCGTCAGCGCGATGATGCCGGTGCTGAACCCGGCCGGCGTGCAGGACATCCTCGACATGGGCCTGCTCGGCTGGGCAATGAGCCGCTATACCGGGCGCTGGGTCGGCTTCAAGACGATCGCCGAGACAGTGGAATCCTCGGCCTCGGTAGAAGTCGATCCGTTGGCGCGCCGCATCGTGCTGCCGGAAGATTTCGAGATGCCGTCGGGCGGTCTCAACATCCGCTGGCCGGATCCGCCGCTGGACCAGGAGATGCGCCTGCACCGCTATGCGGTGAAGGCTGCACAAGCGTTTGCCCGTGCCAACGGCATCGACAAGGTGGTGATGGACGCACCGCGTGCGCGGCTGGGCATCGTCACCACCGGCAAGAGCTATCTGGATGTGCTGCAGGCGCTGGAGTACCTGGGCCTGGATGAAGCCGCCTGCGCCGACATCGGCATCCGCGTGTACAAGGTCGGCATGACCTGGCCGCTGGAGCCGGAAGGCATCGCGCGCTTCGCGCAGGGCCTGGAAGACATCATCGTGGTGGAGGAGAAGCGTGCCTTCATCGAGCGCCAGATGAAGGAACAGTTCTTCAACTGGCCGGCCAGCTGGGGCCAGCGCCCGTCGATCGTCGGCAAGTACGACGAGAGCGGTGAGTGGATCCTGCCGTCCACCGGTGAGCTGACGCCGGCCACCATCGCCGGCGTGATCGGTCGCCGCATCCAGAAGTTCTTCAACAACGAGTCGATCGAGCAGCGCCTTCAGTGGATGCAGGAGAAGGAAGCCGAGCTTGCGTTGCCGCGTGCCAGCTTCCCGCGCGTGCCGCATTACTGCTCGGGCTGCCCGCACAACACCTCCACCCAGGTGCCGGAAGGTTCGCGTGCGCTGGCCGGTATCGGTTGCCATTACATGGTGACCTGGATGGATCGCAGCACCGATACCTTCACCCACATGGGCGGCGAAGGCGTGACCTGGGCCGGGCAGGCGCCGTTCACCGATACCCCGCACGTGTTCCAGAACCTGGGCGACGGCACTTATTTCCACAGCGGTTCGCTGGCGATCCGCCAGGCCGTCGCCGCCGGCGTCAACATCACCTACAAGATCCTCTACAACGATGCGGTGGCGATGACCGGCGGCCAGCCGGTGGACGGCCCGCTGAGCGTGCCGGACATCGCAAAGCAGATGCGTGCCGAGGGCATCCACACCATCGTTGTGCTGTCGGACAACATCGGCAAGTGGACCGGCCAGCGCGAGCACTTCCCCAGTGACGTCGAGTTCCATGACCGCAGCGAACTGGATGCGGTGCAGAAACGCCTGCGCGAAGTGAAGGGTGTATCGATCCTGATCTACGAACAGACCTGCGCCACCGAGAAGCGCCGTCGCCGCAAGCGCGGCAAGCTGGAAGATCCGCAGAAGCGCGTGCTGATCAACTCGCTGGTCTGCGAAGGCTGCGGCGATTGCGGCAAGAAGAGCTTCTGCGTGTCGGTGCTGCCGAAGGAAACCGAGTTCGGGCGCAAGCGCGAGATCGATCAGTCCAACTGCAACAAGGACTATTCCTGCGTCAATGGTTTCTGCCCGAGCTTCGTCACCGTGCACGGTGGACAGCCGCGCAAGGGCAGCAAGCGCGATGCCTCCACCCTGCTGGACAACCTGCCGGCACCGACCATCCGCGGCACCCTGGAACAGCCCTGGAACATCCTGATCACCGGCGTCGGCGGTACCGGCGTGGTGACCATCGGCGCGCTGCTGGGCATGGCCGGCCACCTGGAAGGCAAGGGCGCGACCGTGCTCGACCAGACCGGCCTGGCGCAGAAGGGCGGCGCGGTGACAACCCACATCCGCATCGCCCGTCGTCCCGAAGACATCCACGCCGTGCGCATCGCCGCCGGTGAGGCTGACCTGGTGGTGGGCTGCGACATGGTGGTGGTGAACGATTACTGGGCGCTGTCGAAGGTGCGCGCCGGTCGTTCGCAGGTGGTGCTGAACACCTATGAAGCGATGCCGGGCACCTTCACCACCCGCCCGGACATGCAGTTCCCCGCCGCCGACATCGTGGCCGGTGTGCGCGTGGCGCTGGGGGGCGAGGAACCGCTGCTGCTGGATGCCACCCAGCTGGCCACCGCGCTGCTGGGCGATGCCATCGCCGCCAACCTGTTCATCCTCGGCTACGCGTGGCAGCAGGGTCTGGTACCGCTGTCGTTCGAGTCGCTGATGCGCGCCATCGAGCTCAACGGCGCCGCCGTGGCGATGAACCAGCAGGCCTTCGCCTGGGGCCGCCTGGCCGTAGTCGACCCACAAGCCGTGCAGCAGGCCGCCGGCCTGGTGCGCAACCGCCACACCGATACCGAATCCACCCCGGGCCCGCTGCACCCGCTGCCGCCGGGTGAGTGGGAAGGCAACGAATGGGGCGCCACCGCCGCACCGCGCAACACCGGCGACGAGCGCGAACTGCGTGGCCTGCCCTCGCACGGTGGCGACGTGGCGTTCCTGCCGCTGGACGATGCGCGCCTGTCGCGTTCGCTGGATGAAATGATCGAGCGCCGCGCCGCCTTCCTGGTCGAGTACCAGGACGCTGCCTACGCCAACCGCTACCGCAGTCTGGTCGAGCGCGTGCGCGCCGCCGAAGCCGACCGCATCGGCGGTTCCACTGCATTGACCGAGACCGTGGCCCGCTACCTGTTCAAGCTGATGGCCTACAAGGACGAATACGAAGTGGCCCGCCTGTACACCAGCGGCGACTTCCAGCGCCGCCTGCAGCAGCAGTTCGAGGGCGACTACCAGCTGCGCTTCCACCTGGCACCGCCGCTGTTCGCCAAGAAGGACGAGCAGGGCCGGTTGCTGAAGAAGGAATACGGCCCGTGGATGTTCAAGGCCTTCGGCCTGCTGGCCAAACTGAAGTTCCTGCGCGGCGGCCGCTTCGACGTGTTCGGCCGCACCGGGGAGCGCCGCATGGAGCGCAAGCTGATCGGCGATTACGAGGCCACCGTGCAGCTGCTGCTGGACGGCCTGGATGACGACCGCCTGGCGCTGGCGGTGGAGATCGCCAGCGTCCCCGAGCACATCCGCGGCTTCGGCCACGTCAAGGAAGCGCATTTCGAGCAGGCCAAGGCGCGCGAAGCCGCCCTGCTGGCGCAGTGGCGCAATCCGAAGGCGCTGCATATCGTGCAGGTGGCTTGAAGGTAGTGCCGGGCGCTGGCCGGCATCCCTCCTGGCAATCGGGTGCCGGCCAGCGGCCGGCACTACCGGCGATTCACCCCAGCCGCCACAGCAGCAGGCGGTTGTTGGCCGGCATTGCCACATCACCCAGGCGGGTGAAGCCTTTGTCCGCTGCCAGCGCCTGCACCGCTTCCACATCGCGGATGCCGCTGCGCGGATCACGCGCCTTCAGCCAGGCATCGAACTGCGCGTTGCTGTCGCTGGTGTAGCGGCCGCCGTAGTTGAACGGGCCGTACATCGCCAACAGCGCACCGTGGCGCAACAGCGGCGGCAGCGCGCCGAACAGCACCTGCACATGCTCCCAGCCCATGATGTGCAACGTGTTGGCGCTGAATACGGCGTCGAACGTACTGCCCTCGGGCAACGACAGGCCCGGCGCTGGGGGCAGTTCCACCTGCAGCGCCACCGGCGGCAGCAGGTTCAGCAGCGCGGCCTGCGCACGCCACGCCTCGATGCCGGGCAGATGGTCCGGATGATCGCTGGGCTGCCAGCGCAGCCAGGGCCAGCGCTCGGCGAAGAACGCCGCGTGCTGGCCGGTGCCACTGCCGATCTCCAGCACCCGATGGCGGTCGCCCATCCATGGGTCGAGTGCAGTGGCGATGGGTTCGCGGTTGCGCTCGCAGGCTTCTGAATACGGCTTGCTCGACATCAGGACGGTGTCCAGGCGGGGTCGGCCCCATTGTGCACGAGGGGGTGTTGCTCGGCAGGGCTGCGCCCTGCACCTGCAGAAGCCGGAGCCGGAGCCGGAGCCGGAGCAACGTCAAAAGCTGGCATTCCGTGGGTTGGCGAGGTGGGGCCGGTTGCGGGGGACGCTGCAAGTACGTCCATGTAAGCTCGGTCGCCGCATCCATGCGGCTCACGCCCCCGCAAC
>NZ_JBWKOO010000024.1:0-42769 GCF_059416125.1 Stenotrophomonas sp. GW821-FHT09E08 | reverse complement strand
AGAGGCTGCGAGCGCGCCGAAGGTGCGAGGCGCAGTGTGTCGGTGATGATGTCCAGCTGCCCGCTGCCCAGCCGGCCGCTGACAGTTCATGGTGTTCTCCCACCCACGGAGAAGAAAAAGAAGATCAAAAGCGGGTCGCGCGCTGCGCTTGCTCGTGTAGACCGGAGCCGATGCTCGGCTTCGCGGACCCGCCCAAAGCAGCCGAGCGTGGGCTCGGCTCTACAAAAAAAAAGTGGCCCACCCACGGCTTTTGCTTTCCACGACCAACCAGACACCACCCACGAGGGGCTGCGCCGTTGGCTGGAATCACCCGCGATGCCGCACCAGCAACTGACTCATCAGCGCCCGCAGCGCCGGCGGCTTCACCGGCTTGGCCATCATTCCCCAGCCACGTTCGGCGGCCATCTCACGCAATCCCGCATCGCGTTCGGCGGTGACCAGCACCACCGGCGGACGGGCCTGCCACAGCTCTGCCAATGTCTCGTACAGCACCGGTCCATGGTGGTCGCCCATGCGTACATCCAGCAGCACCAGCTCCGGCACTATTCCGGCGCTGGCCAGCTGCAGCGCGGCCTGCGGGCCGTCGGCCAGCACCACCTCGCAGCCCCAGCGCTCCAGCAACGCGCGGCTGGCTGCACACACGTGCGGGTCGTCGTCGATCACCCACACCCGGCACCCGCGCAGGGGATTGTCCGCAGCAGGCTCCTGCACCAGCACCGGAGGTGGTGCAGTGGCTGGAATCGCGCTTGCCTCGCCGAATGGCAGGCCCACCGCGAACACGCTGCCCTGGCCCAGCTGCGAGCGCAGCCGGATCGGATGGCCGAGCAGGCGGCCGATACGGTCGACGATCGCCAGGCCGAGGCCGGCACCGCGTTGCTGGCCATCATGCAGGCGGCGGAATTCCTCGAAGATCTCGCCTTGCAACGCGTCCGGAATGCCAGGACCCTGGTCGTGCACTTCGATCCACAGCAGCCCTTCGCGGCGTCGGCAGCCCAGCAGCACGCGGCCGCGCTCGCTGTAGCGCAGTGCATTGGACAGGAAATTCTGCAGGATGCGGCGCAGCAGTGCCTCATCGCTAACCACTACGGCATTGGTATCGACCCAGTCGACCACCAGCCCACGCGACTGTGCGGCGATGCCGAATTCGCGTGCGAGCGTCTGCAGCAGCGGCCCGAGCCGGAAGGCCTGTACACGGGTCGGCAGGCTGCCCGATTCCAGCCGGGCGATATCCAGCAGGCTGTTGAGGATCGCATCCTGCGCGGCCAGTGCAGCGTCGATGTGGTCGCTGGTCTGCTGCTGCGCCGGGTCACTCAGCTTGCCGCGCAGCACCGAAACGAACATGCGCGCGGCATTGAGCGGTTGCAGCAGGTCGTGCACGGCCGAGGCGACGAAGCGGGTCTTGTAGCGGTTGGCCTGTTCGGCTTCGCGGCGTGCTTCGTCCAGGTCGTGGGTGCGTTCGGCAATGCGATGTTCCAGTGCATCGGCCAGCGAGCGCAGTTCGCGCGCGGCATTCTTGTAGCTGGTGATGTCGGCGTAGCTGGTGACGAAGCCGCCGTCAGGCAGCGGATTGCCGCGGATTTCCAGCACCGTGCCGTCATCCTTCTCGCTCTCGCGCATGTGCGGGCGGCCACTGCGCAGGTGGTTCAGGCGGCGCTCGATGGCCTCGTCGACCGGGCCGGGACCGAGCAGGCCACGGCGGGCGTTGAAGCGGAACAGCTCTTCGATCGGCCGGCCCACGCGTACCAGGTCCAGCGGGAAGCGGAACAGTTCCAGATAGCGCGAATTCCAGGCAACCAGGCGCAACTCGCGATCGATCACCACCACGCCCTGCGGCAGGTGTTCGAGGCTGCGGCTGAGTCCGCTGTCGGCGTCGGTGGCCGCCTGCAGCAGGCCATCCTGTGCGGTGCGCAGTTCCTGTGCGTGCTGCTTGAGCAGGGTTTCCAGTTCGCGGCGGCTGCGCAGTCGATGCTTGGCCAGGCGCCGCCGCTGCTGCACGAACAGCACCAGGAAGCCCAGTGCCAGCCACGCTGCGCCACCGGTCAGGGCCGCGGCTCGCCCGGCTGCAGTGGCGGCACTGGCATCGTGCAGCAGGTGCAGGTTCCAGTTCTCGGCTGGCAGCGGCAGGCTCTGCCACAGCATCGGCTGCGGCAGTACAGGATCCAGCAGGCGCACCATGCGGCCACCGTCGGCCAGCACGTCTTCAGTGCGTGCGCGCAGTGGCTGCAGGGCACGGTCGGCGTACTGGCGCGCATCCAGCATCTCGCGGCGCTCATCGGCGCCCAGCGGACGCAGCAGCCTGTAGCGCCAGCTGTCACGGTTGGCCAGGAACACCACGTCGTGGTCGTCACTGGCCAGCACCACGTCCGGGCTGCTCAGCCATTCCTGTTCCAGTGCGGACAGCTCGACCTTGATCACCACTACGCCCAGTCGCTTGCCGTCTTCCTCGATGGCCTGCGACAGGTAGTAGCCGGGCACGCCGGTGGTCATGCCGATCCCGTAGAAGCGGCCACGGCCCTGGGCCAGTGCCTGGCGGTAGTAGGGGCGGTAGCTGTAGTTCTCGCCGACGTTGGTGGTCGGCTGGTCCCAGTTGCTCGCCGCCACGGCCACGCCATCGTGACCGACCAGGGTCAGGGTGGAAGCGCGGGTGACTTCATTGGCACGTTGCAGCTTGAGGTTCAGCCGCTGCCGTTCGGTGGGCGAGGGTGGCACGCGTAGTGCGTGCAGAAGATCCGGATCGAGCGCCAGCACCTGCGGCAACGTGCCGAATCGGTCGATACGCTGCTGCAGCCCCTGGCCGTACAGTTGAAGCTGGCGTTGCACCTGGCTGCTCTCGTCGCCGAGGGCGCGTCGCCAGGCGTAGTGGCCGGCGGCGACGGCGCACAGCACGGTGCCGCCGACCATGACCAGCAGGGTGAGCAACAGCATCCGATGGCGGCTGAGCCAGTACATGGCGGCAGTCTACGCAGGGCCGGCGGGCGTGACGTGCACGCCCGCCGGGGTCTGACGTGGAAGGGGTCAGAAGTGCATCTGCGCGCGCAGTTCGAAGATTTCCGGCGTGCTGTGCACGCCACGACGGCTGGCGTCGACCTTCACGTAGTTGGCCTGGAACTTGAAATGGCTGGTCAGGTACCAGTTCGCGCCCAGGGTCAGGTCGTGCTGGCGGCCGCCGAGGATGCTGCCGTCGTCGAGGTCGAGGCGGCTGTAGCGGGCCACCAGTTCCACCGCGCCGTAGTCGTGGGCCGGCTTGATGTTGGCCACCGCACCGGCGTTGTACGGGCGCGATTCGCCGGTCAGCACCCAGCTGGCCATCGCGTACTGGCCGCTGCCGGTGTAGTCGGGCTTGCCGTCATTGCGGGTGACCGTGGCGCGCAGGGCTTCGGCCTGCAGCGAGAACGGGCCGCGGATCCAGATGCCTTCCAGGCCGGTGCGCCGGATCTGGTCGGCGGTGACCAGCGCGCCGGAATCGACGAAGCGGATATCGGTCAGGCCGGCTTCCGGGCGGGCACGCAGGCGTGCGCTGGCTTCGTGGTGGACGTCGCGGCCATCGCTGTAACCACGCGGATTTTCCTGCGAATAGGCCAGGCCCAGGTGGATTACGTCACCAGGTGCCTTCACCGGGGTCCACACCGCACGCACCGCCTGGGTGGTGCCGGGGTTGTCACCCTGCAGGTCCTTGCCGCCATAGGCGCCGGCCTGCAACAGGTACTGCGGGCGTTCCAGCACCCATTCCACGCCGGTACGACGGCCTGCGTAGAAGGCCTGCACGGGCAGCGCGGTTTCCAGGAAGCTGCCGGCGCGCGAGGAGGTATTCGCATCCAGGCCGACCGGGGTCTTCATGTAGCCGAAGCGGAAGCGGCCGATGTCGCGGCCGAAGAAGGCCTTGCTCTCGAAGCGCACGAATACGTCCAGCCAGGTGTCGGCCTGGAAGTCGTAGTAGACCATCGCGTCGTAGACGCCCTTCTTCTTCAGCGTTGCACCGAATTCCTTGCGGCGCACGGCATCGTCATCCTCAAGGCCGCTGCCCGAGGAGAAATCGTTGTAGTCGTAGGCGATGTTGGCGGTGGCCGCCAGCTCGGTGCCGTCGCCGAAGGCGTACTTGGTCGGCCAGTTGTCGAAATCGGCAGCCGAAGCGAAGGCGGGAAGGGCGGCCAGCGACAAGGCCAGCAAGGTGGGAATCGGGCGCATGTTGTGTGCGGCTCTCTCAGATTGCGTGTGGACAGGACAACAACGGCCGCAAGGGCCGGAACTTTCGCAATGACGCGCCCGGCCGTTCAGCTCGGGCCACCGGCCTCCCCGTGATCGGGCGGTGCGGCGCCAGTGTAGGCACCGCTGCCACCTGAACCGGGGGGCTAGTACCAATAGGTTATCTGCGCCGGCGTGCCCGGCGCGTACAAAGGCGTCCATTGGTCGCACCCCCTGCGCGTGCAGCACAGGGCCTGCGAGCAGTTTCCACGGTAACGGTTCCCGTGCAGTGCTGGGGCCGTACGTGCCTGAAAACGCCCCTTCCGGAGTCCGCCATGCACATCCCGACCGCAGCCCCGGCGCCTGCAAAGCCGTTGCCGATCTATCGCCAGCTGTACTTCCAGGTGATCGTGGCGATCGTCCTGGGCGCCATCCTCGGCCACTACGAACCGCTGGTTGGCGAGAAGATGAAGCCGCTCGGCGATGCCTTCATCAATCTGGTGAAGATGATCATCGCGCCGGTGATCTTCCTGACCATCGTCACCGGCATCGCCAGCATGACCCACCTGCGCACGGTGGGCCGCGTATTCGCCAAGGCGATGGCGTACTTCCTGTTCTTCTCCACGCTGGCGCTGATCGTCGGCATGATCGTGGCGCATGTGGTGCAGCCGGGCGCCGGCATGAACATCAACCCGGCCGAGCTCGACCAGACCGCGGTGCACAGCTACGTCGAGAAGTCGCACGACCTGACCCTGGTCGGCTTCCTGATGGACATCATTCCGAAGACGCTGGTGAGCGCCTTCGTCGATGGCAACATCCTGCAGGTGCTGTTCATCGCGGTGCTGTTTGGCATCGCCCTGGCATCGGTGGGCGAGAAAGGCAAGCCGATCCTGAGCTTCCTGGAGGCGCTGGTCGCCCCGGTGTTCAAGCTGGTGCACATCCTGATGAAGGCCGCGCCGATCGGTGCCTTCGGTGCGATTGCCTTCACCATTGGCAAGTACGGCGTCGGTTCGCTGGTCAACCTGGCCTGGCTGGTCGGCTCGTTCTACCTCACCGCGTTCCTGTTCGTAGCGGTGATCCTGGGCGTGGTCTGCCGCCTGTGCGGGTTCTCGGTGTTCAAGCTGGCGCGCTACCTGAAGGCCGAACTGCTGCTGGTGCTGGGCACGTCCTCGTCGGAGTCGGCGCTGCCGTCGCTGATGGAGAAGATGGAACGCGCCGGCTGCAGCAAGTCGGTGGTCGGCCTGGTGGTTCCCACCGGCTACTCGTTCAACCTGGACGGCACCAACATCTACATGACCCTGGCCGCGCTGTTCATCGCCCAGGCCACCAATACCGAACTGACCCTCGGCCACCAGATCGCCCTGCTGCTGGTCGCCATGCTCAGCTCCAAGGGCGCAGCGGGTGTCACCGGTGCCGGCTTCATCACCCTGGCCGCTACGCTGGCGGTGGTGCCGGAAGTGCCGGTGGCCGGCATGGCACTGATCCTCGGCGTGGACCGCTTCATGAGCGAGTGCCGCTCGCTGACCAACTTCATCGGCAACGCCGTGGCCACCGTGGTGGTCTCGCGCTGGGAAGGCGCGCTGGACCGCAACCGCCTGCAGCTGGCGCTGGACGGCCGCGAGAGCGAGCTGCCGCCGCCGATCGACGCGGTGCCCGAGGCACTGCCGGCCAAGGGCTGATCCAGGTGTGTGGTACTGCGGGGCCGATCACGACAGTGGTACGGCCCCGCAGCGTTTCAAGGCGTCCCATGGCTGTCATGGCCAGCGCCGAAGCTGTCCCTTCAGGCCGTCGCATACGCCCCGGAATTGTGCGGTCGCAGCATGACTGCGACAGGGTAGCGACAGGTCCGAGCGCTCCAACGGGGGTATGATCCCCTGTCCCTTCTGCCCATTCATGTAACCCACATCGATGTCCAACGAAGATTTCAAACAGGCCGCCCTCGATTACCACCGGATGTCCCCGCCGGGCAAGATCAAGGTTTCCGCTACCAAGCCCATGCTGACCCAGCGCGACCTGTCGCTGGCGTATTCGCCGGGCGTGGCATATGCCTGTGAAGCGATCAAGGCCGACCCGCAGCAGGCCAGCGAGCTGACCGCGCGCGGCAACCTGGTGGCGGTGATCTCCAACGGCACCGCGGTGCTGGGCCTGGGCAACATCGGCGCACTGGCCGGCAAGCCGGTGATGGAAGGCAAGGGCGTGCTGTTCCAGAAGTTCGCCGGCATCGATGTGTTCGACATCGAAGTGGATGAAACCGACCCGGACAAGCTGGTCGACATCATCGCCTCGCTGGAACCGACCTTCGGCGGCATCAACCTGGAAGACATCAAGGCACCGGAGTGCTTCATCGTCGAGCGCAAGCTGCGCGAGCGCATGAAGATCCCGGTGTTCCATGACGACCAGCACGGCACGGCGATCATCGTCGGTGCGGCGGTGCTCAACGCCATGGCGATCACCGGCAAGAAGATCGAGGAAGTGAAGCTGGCGACCACGGGCATGGGCGCGGCTGGCATTTCCTGTGTGAACATGCTGGTACAGCTGGGCCTGAAGCCGGAAAACATCCTGGCCTTCGACCGCGAGGGCGTGATCCACACCGGCCGTACCGATCTGGACCCGGAAAAGCAGCGTTATGCGCGCGACACCGACAAGCGCACCCTGGCCGAGATCGTCGCCGGTGCGGACATCTTCCTGGGCCTGTCGGCGCCGGGCATCCTGACCGCCGACATGGTCAAGACGATGGCGCCGGATCCGGTGATCTTCGCGCTGGCCAACCCGACCCCGGAAATCATGCCGGAACTGGCGCGCGCGGCGCGCCCGGACGCGATCATCGGTACCGGCCGTTCGGACTACCCGAACCAGGTCAACAACGTGCTGTGCTTCCCGTACCTGTTCCGTGGTGCGCTGGACGTGGGCGCGACCGCGATCAACGAGGAAATGAAGATAGCGTGCGTGCGCGCGATCGCCGCGCTGGCGCGTCGTGCGGCCACCGACATGGGTTCGGCCTATGGCGGCGAGACCCCGAGCTTCGGCCGCGAATACCTGATTCCGCGCCCGTTCGACCGCCGCCTGCTGGTGGAGCTGTCGGCTGCGGTGGCCCAGGCTGCGATGGATTCGGGCGTGGCCGCCCGTCCGATCGCCGACATGGGCGCCTACCGCGACAAGCTGGCCCAGTTCGTCTACCGCACCAGCCTGATGATGAAGCCGGTCTACGACCGCGCACGCAGTGACAAGCAGCGCGTGGTCTACGCCGAAGGCGAAGAGGAGGTGGTGCTGCAGGCGGTGCAGAACGTGGTCGATGACGGCCTGGCGCATCCGATCCTGATCGGTCGCCCGGAAGTGATCGAGTCGCGCATCGAGCGTCTGGGCCTGCGCTTGAAGATCGGCGAGAACATTGAAGTCACCAACATCAATGACGACCCGCGCTTCAACGAGTACTGGCAGTACTACCACGGCCTGACCGGCCGTCGTGGCGTGACCGTGGCCGCGGCGAAGAACCTGATGCGTTCGCGTCCGACCCTGATCGCGGCGGTGATGGTGGCCCGTGGTGAGGCCGACGCGATGCTGACCGGCATCGTCGGCCGTTTCCACAAGAAGCTGGGTTACGTGCGCAGCGTGCTGCCGCTGGAGCCGAAGGTCACCTCGACCTCGGCGATGACCGGCGTGATCAACCAGCAGGGCGTGTTCTTCTTCGTCGATACGCACGTGCAGGAAGACCCGACTGCCGAGCAGCTGTGCGAAGCGACCCTGCAGGCCGCCTACCGCATGAAGCTGTTCGGCGTGGAACCGAAGGTGGCGCTGCTGTCGCACTCCAACTTCGGCAGCCACGACTCGAAGGATGCGCTGAAGATGCGCCAGGTGCGCGAGCTGCTGCTCAAGCGCAACCCGCGTCTGAACGTGGATGGCGAGATGCAGGGCGACACCGCATGGGATGAAGCGCTGCGCCAGAAACTGCTGCCGGGTTCGACCCTGCAGGGCCGTGCCAACCTGTTCGTGTTGCCGAACCTGGAAGCGGCCAACATCGCCTACAACCTGGTGCGCGTGTTCACCGACGGCGTGGCGATCGGCCCGATCCTGATGGGCGTGAACAAGCCGGTGCACATCCTGACCACGAGCGCGACCTCGCGCCGGATCCTGAACATGACCGCGATTGCCGCGGTCGATGCGCAGATCCGCAAGCAGCTCGAAGCGGAAAAGAAGGCGTAAGCCTTCTTTCCGATTCCGGCTGCAGAAGCGCGCCCCCCCGGGGCGCGTTTCTGTTTCAGCAAAGCGGAAACGGGTAGTGCCGGCCGCTGGCCGGCAACCCCAATGAAGTCCAGGTGCGACGACAGCCGGCCAGCGGCCGGCTCTACCGCCCGCCGGCCTGTGCCACACGCGCTACGCAACCCGGTCATTACCCTGCAACGCCACTACGGTCCAATACGCCCACGTGGCCCGGCCGCGGGAAGGGACCGGACCGGCCTTCCTGCCCTGGGCCCGACCAACTTTCCATTGGCGAGGGTGCCATGCGCAATCGAGTGACGCGTCGTTATTTCCGGCAGTTGTTCGCGCTGTACGCCGGCTTCGTGCAGTCGCGCTGAGGCGCAGAAGGCTGCGAGGTAGAGTCGACTGTTAGTCGACTATCGCGCGAAGCACGGGGTTTTCGGTGGCTGTACGAAAGGCAGTCGACAGTCGACTCTACCCAGTCGCAAACCCGCTCAGTGCCGCTTGCCGCGGCGTGTTGGCGGCGGCGGCGCATCCGAGCGCGGCTTGGCGTACTGCGCCCATAGTGCCGGCAACAGCTTGCCGGTCTGCTTTTGCCACAGCGCAGGCGTGTAGCGGCCATCGCGCAGGGCTTTGTCCAGCGCCAGCACCAGGCCCGGATGCTCGGCCTCGGCCCACTTCAGGAAGGCGCCGGTGACCCGGTAGCCGCTGTCGAAGTTTTGCCCCTTCTCGACCTTGCCGGGCAGCGTCCAGCCGGCGGCCGCGTTGTCCATGCCGTAGCGATCACGCGCATAGTCGGCAATGCCTTCCACCAGCCAGCCCGGCACCCGCGCATCACCGTAGCCGGGATAGCCCTGCACGATGTGCATCGCTTCGTGGGTGACCAGGTCAATGTCGTTGGGATGCTGTGCCAGCCAACCCGGATTGATGGTGATGGTCGCCGCCTGGTCCTTGTCGCCGACGAAGGCGATGCCGGTGTAGGCAGGATCGATCACGATGCGGACCATCGATGGCGCCGCCGGACGGAAGTCCGCGCGCTCACGCAGGTAGGCGAAGTAGAACGTGTCGATCAGGCGCTTGCGCTGCGGCGCGGCCAAGGCGCCACGGGCGTCCTGGTAGTTCAGCGTCACGCCATCGCGGGTCAGCTGCGTATCGAACGCCTGGGTCTGGCCGAAGCTGGAGAAGGACAGGGCAACAAGGGCCAGGGGCAGCAGACGGTAGCGCATAGAGCTCATTGTACGGTGCTGGCTGCCAACAGTTCGATCTCTGCCAGCGGCAGTCGGCCCGGTGCCAGCAGGCGCAGGCGGTACTCGCTGTAGCGGCCAGGCTTGGCGATGCGGAACGGACGGGTCTGGCGGGCGGATTCGAAGTCTTCGCCGCTGCGCTGGTCCAGCACGGCCCAGCTGCCATTGCCGTTGCGTGCCTCCAGCGCCCATTCGCCGCCACGGATGCTGCCGTCGCCACTGGTCAACGTGTACATCGTCGGGGTGCCGTCGGTCAGGCCGGTCAGCGCGATGGTTGCGCCACCGCCCAGGCCCACCGTGGTGGTGGCATCGTCATCAACCAGCGCGGGCAGGGCACGGCCATCGGCCAACGTCGCCTTGGCGCCGCTGCCGAGCAGGTCGTGCAGCAGCTGCGGGCGCTGGCCGCGTGCGGTCAGCGAGCGCGGCACGTCATCCACGCCGCTGCCCCAGCGCGACGGCTGTGGTCCCATCACGAAGTCCAGCGTCGCACCCTTGGCGATCACGTCGTGCGGCACCCAGGTCTTCGTCCACGGCGTGCCGTTGATCTTCAGCGACTGCACATAGACGTTCTCGCGCGAGTTGTTGGCCGCGTTCACGGTCAGCACCGCGCCGCCCTGCAGCTCCACCCGTGCGTGCTGGAATGCCGGCGAGCCGATCACGTACTCCGGCGCGCCCATGCGCAGCGGGTACAGGCCCAGCGAGGCCAGCACATACCATGCCGAAGTCTCGCCGTTGTCCTCGTCTCCCGGATAGCCCTGACCGATCTCGCTGCCGACATACAGCCGCGACAGGATCTCGCGCACATGCTGCTGGGTCTTCCACGGCTGCCCGGCATACAGGTACATCCATGGAATGTGGTGCGCCGGCTGGTTGCTGTGCGCGTACATGCCCATGCGCACGTCGCGCGCTTCGGTCATCTCGTGGATGGTGCCACCGTAGGAGCCGGCCAGTGCCGGATCGGCGGTTTCCGGGGTGGCGAAGAACGCATCGAGCTTGGCGGCCAGCCTGTCGCGGCCACCGTACAGCGCCGCCAGGCCTTCGCCATCGTGCGCGGCGGTGAAGGCGAACGTCCAGCCATTGGATTCGGTGTAATCGTGGCCCCACACCCGCGGGTCGTAGTGCTTGGGGTCCACCCGCCAGCGGCCATCGGCCCTGCGGCCCTGGAAGAAGCCCACGGCCGGGTCGAACATCGTCGCGTAGCTGGCGGCGCGATGACGGAAGTAGTCGGCCTCGGTGCTGTAGCGCTCGCGTGCGACGGGCGTGGTCGCGCGCTTGGCCAGCGCATCGGCCATGTTGGCGATGCCGAAGTCATTGAGCGCGCCTTCCATCGTCCACGACATGCCTTCATGCACGTCAGCGCTGGCGTAGCCACGGAAGGTCGAGCGCTCCATGCCCTTGCGCCCGACATGACGGTCCGGCGGTACCACCGTCGCGTTCTTCAGCGCGGCAGCGTAGGCCTCGGCCGGTTCAAAGCCACCGATGCCCTTCAGCCATGCATCGGCGAAGGCCACATCGGAGCTGGTGCCGACCATCAGGTCGGCGTAGCCCGGCGACGACCAGCGTGCGATCCAGCCGCCGGCACGGTACTGCTCGATGAAACCCTGCACCAGCTGCCCGGCATCCTCCGGAGTAAACAGCGCATAGGCCGGCCAGGTGGTGCGGAAGGTGTCCCAGAAGCCGTTGTTGACGAACACCTTGCCATCGCGCACGGCGGCAAAGCTGCGGGTCGCGCTGCCGTCGGTATTGTCGTCGCTGGCGCTGGCCTGGTTGGCGTAGCGCCAGTCCGGCGCCGCCGCGCTGCCCACGTTCTCGTGGCCGGAGTTGGGGTACAGGTAGAGCCGGTACAGGCTGGAATACAGCGTGGTCTTCTGGTCGTCGCTGGCATCGCCGATATCGAAGCGGGCCAGGCGTGCGTCCCATGCGTCCTGGGCGCGCCCGGCCACGCTTTCCAGCGTGTCGGTTGTGGCGATTTCCAGCGCGAGGTTGTGCCGCGCCTGTTCCACCGACATCAACGAGGTGGCGATGCGCATGGTCACCCGACGCTCGCTACCGGTGTCGAACGTGATGTAGCCCGTGGGGCGGCCGGTAGCGAGACGGCCGCTGCTGCGCCAGGGCTTGTCGAAGCTCGCTACCACGTACATGCGGCTGGCGCCGTTGGACAGGCCGCTGCGTGTATCGGTGTAGCCGGACAGCGTCTGCGTCGCAGCGTCCAGGGTCAGGCCACCGCGTGCATCGACATTGTCGAACAGCAGGTTGGCATTGCCGTCTGCGGGGAAGTCGAAGCGGAACAATGCGGCATGGTCGGTCGGTGCGATCGAGGCCGCGATGCCATTGTCGAAGCGCACGTCGTAGCGGTACGGGCGTGCACTTTCATGAGCGCGGTCGAACGACAGTGCGCGCTTGCGGCGGTCTGCCTCCGGCACACCACGGCTGGCCGAGGGCATCACCTGGAAGGTCTGGCGGTCGCCCATCCACGGGCTGGGCTGGTGGCTCAACGCAAGCGCCTGCAGCTGCGGCCGGTTCTGCGCGTCGTTCTGCTCGTTCCAGCGGTACAGCCAGTTAAGCGCACCGGCATCGGTCACCGGGGTCCAGAAGTTGAACCCGTGCGGCACAGCGGTGGCCGGGAAATTGTTGCCGCGCGAGAATGTGCCGTTGGCCTGGGTGCCACGGGTGGTCAGTACCCAGTCGGAGACGCGCTGCGGTTGCTGGCGTGGCTGCGCGTCGAGGCGCACATCGTCGATCCAGCCGGAGACCGGTGCACCGTCGGCACTGGCTACTTCCAGTTCGATCGCCACCACGCGGCGGCCCTTCAGCGTGGCCACGTCGCCCAGCCGCACCGCCTTGCGCGCCCACTGCTGCGGATACAGCGTCTTCGAATCGCCCTGCGCGCGCGCACCGATGGCCACGCCATGCTGGTCACGCGCGGCGCTGGCGGAAACGCGGCTGCCGTCGTCCAGCAGCAGGTCCAGCGACACATAGGTCGAGGCCACGGTGTCCTTGCCGACGATCTCCGGCAGTACCAGCCACGACAGGGTGGTATCGGCCTCGATGGTCATGTCCACCTTGAACAGCTCGCGCCGCGCGCTACCGCCTTCGCTGCTGTAGCGCAGTGCATGCAGGCCGCTGTAGCCGGCGTCGCGCTTGGCGGTGTAGGGCGCGGCGGGGCCGTTGCCGATCGTCACCTGCGGCGCACCTGCTGCCTGCACTGGCGCCGGTTCGCCGGGTTCGAAGGAGGTCTGCAGCCCCTGTGCCAGTGCCGGCATCGCAGTGGTCGCACAGGCCAGGGCCAGGGCGAGCGGAAGCAGGGCGCGGCGCGGATCGGACAGGGTCATGCAAGGGTCTCCCGGAGGGGCAGGCGGCAGGCAGAACCCGCATCGGCGGACACCACGGGCAGCATCGCTCCGTCCGCCAGGCTGGCAGTGGTAGAGGCGATGCCGGTCCGGTGGGGGCGGGCCATGCGATCGGGTCGGATTGGGCAGGTCGGGTTACGACCTGGCCCGATCCTGCAACAGCCATCGCGGCCTGACAAGTGCCATTTAGTTCGATCCAAATGCGGAAAATATCGCTGTCGGCCGATTTCCAGTGCCAACCAGGCGGATCGATCGGGGAAATCCCTGGGGCGGCGCCCTTCGATGCCCAGCGCAAAGACGCATGGAATGACCGCGGCGTGCGCAAAGACCTGTTGCGGCGCAATGTCGGGGCAGCCCGGATGCTAGAATCGCAGGCCTCGCAACCCGTTCATCGACATCCGCCATGAGCCATACCGCCACCGCGCCCGCCAACGCCGAAAAGCGCTACACCGTGCACCGCAGCGATCTTCCGCTGAGCTGCCCGACGCCGGAAATGGCGCTGTGGAACTCGCATCCGCGCGTGTACCTGCCGATTGAAGACGAACCCAACGGCGAAGCGAAGTGCGCGTACTGCGGCTCCGTGTTCGTGCTGGCCGACTAAGCAGGCCTTCGATCGATGCGCCGATTGACCGTGGTGCAGTTGCTGCCGGCGCTGCACTCCGGCGGTGTCGAGCGCTCGACCCTTGAAATTGCAGCGGCGCTGGTGGCTGCCGGCCATCGCGCGCTGGTGGTGTCCGCTGGCGGTCGCCTGGTACAGCCGTTGCTCGATAGTGGTGCCGAGCACCTCACCCTCGATATCGGCCGCAAGTCGCTGCTGACCCTGCGTCACCTTCCGACCCTGCGTCGCCTGTTCACCGAGGTCGGAGCGGACATCGTGCATGCCCGTTCGCGGCTGCCGGCCTGGCTGGGCCTGTACGCGATCCGTGCGATGCCCGCCGCACAGCGCCCACATTGGGTGACTACCGTGCACGGCCTGAATTCGCCCAGTCGCTACAGCGCGGTGATGACCAGCGGTGAACGCGTGATCTGCGTGTCCAACACCGTGCGCGACTATGTGCAGCGGCACTATCCGACGGTTCCCGAAGCGAGGCTGCAGGTGATTCCGCGCGGCGTCGATGTCGGCCAGTTCCCGCGCGTGGCGCGTGCCGATCGCCGTCCGCGGCTTGCGCTGGCCGCGGATTACCCGTGGCTGGCGCAGGTTGAAGGGCCGCTGCTGCTGCTGCCAGGGCGGGGTACCCGCCTGAAGGGCCACGCACACGCGCTGCAGCTGCTGGCTGACGTGCGCGCCACCGGTGTGCCGGCACAGCTGTGGATGCTGGGCACTGATGAACCTGGCCGCGAAGCCTACGTTGCTGATCTGCGCAGGCAGGCGGTGGCGCTGGGGATCGCCGATGCGGTGCAGATCAGCACGCCGACCGCGCGCATCGCCCAGGCCTATGCCGCCAGCGACCTGGTGCTGCAGCTGTCGGACAAGCCCGAAGCGTTCGGCCGCACCGTGGTCGAGGCGTTGTCGGTCGGTCGCCCGGTACTGGGCTGGGACCATGGCGGCGTCGGCGAACTGCTGCGTCAGCTGCAGCCCAGCGGCGCGGTGCCGCTTGGTGATGCGCGCGCACTGGGTGAACGCGCGCTGGCCCTGCTGGCGCAGCCGCCGTCCTTGCCGACCCGCATCCCGTTTACCCTGCAGGCCATGCAGCGCGATACCCTCCGCCTCTATGCCGACCTCGCCGGCTGATCCTGCCGTCATCGTGCGCGACGACCGCGCCGGGCGCTGGGCGCCCTGGTGGGTGCTGGCGTACGTGGCGATGTGGCCGTTGCCCGGCATCGCCGAAACCGTGCTCGGACTTGGCGCGCTGTATGCTGCCGCGCGCATGGTCATGCGTCGGCTGCAGCGCCGCCCGCACCTGTTGAGCACGGCGGCGTGGGCGCTGACCTCGATCCTGTTCCTCGGCTATTGGCTGCCGCAGGCGTTCTCCGCGTTCGATGCCATCGATCCGGCGGCGTCGTGGACCAAGGCCGCCGCCGGCCTGCGCTATCTGCCCTTCATGTGGCTGGTGGCAATTGCTGTGGCCACGCCGGAACGGCGGCGGCTGACCTTCGGCGGGCTGGCGCTGATCACCGCTGCCTGGACGCTGGATGCGCTGGTGCAGGCCGCCGCCGGTACCAGCCCGTGGTTCTGGTCGCTGGAACACCTGAAGCTGGCCGTGAGCGGCCATGCACTGTGCCCGGCCGACGAGGCCGCGCTGGCCGACCGCCTCAGTGGCGCACTGGGTCCGTGCAACCTGAAGTTCGGGCAGGTGCTGGCCAGCCTGTCGCCGTTCCTGCTGCTGCCAGTGGCGCGCCGCTTCGGCAACCTGGGCTGGGTGCTGGCAGCGGTGGCACTGGGCTGCGTGCTGCTGCTGGCCGGCTCGCGCGCGTCATGGATCACTTTCGCGCTGGTGCTGGCCTACAGCGGCGTGCGCCAGTTCGGTTGGAAGCGGTTGGCGGTGCTGGCCCTGGTCGCTGTTCTCGGAGCAGGAGCGCTGGCCGCCAGCGTGCCGCAGCTGCGCGATCGCATGGCACGCACAGCGATGGCCTGGGACGATGGCGGACAAGGCGTTGATGAAGCGCTGTCGGGTCGCGCCCGGATATGGGAAGCCGCTGCATGCATGATCGAGGCGCATCCGGTCAATGGCGTCGGCGCACGTGGCTTCCGCGATGCCTATCCGGACTGCGTGGCTGAGGAGGGCCCTGCGGTGTGGGGCAATGCTCCGGCCTTGCATGCACACCAGATCGTGCTGGAAATCCTTGCTGAAACCGGCGTACTCGGCCTGCTGCTGTGGCTGGCCGCGGTCGCCCAGGCCTGGCGTGCGTGGCGTTTCGCGCCCGCCGCCGCCCGCGAGCGAGCGCGCCCGGCAATGCTGGCGCTGGCGGTCACGGTGTTTCCGCTCAACACCCACCTCGCGTTCTATTCCGCGTTCTGGGGTGGCCTGACGGTGCTGCTGGCCGCATTGTTCGCCGGCAGCCTGCTGGCACGCGAATCGGATGAATCTCCGCCGATCCAGTAGTTGCCAACCTTGATTGGCTCCTCGGGACCGGACTCGGTTCATCGGCGCCAACCAAAGTTGGCGACTACCATGAGCACGCCGGCCCTTCCACCGCATCCGGTTATTTGTAGAAATCGCTCCGCCCACCGGGCTGGCGCTTGAAACGGCGGTGGATCCACAGGTACTGGTCGGGCGCCTCGCGCACCATCGCTTCGATGGCCTGGTTGACCCGCGTGGTATCGGCTTCCACGTCTTCGCTGGGGAAATTCTCCAGCGGCGCGCCGATCTTCAAGAAATACTTCCCGCCTTCGCGGCGGTGGAAGTACGGGATCACCGCACAGCCGGTCATCCGTGCCAGCTGGTGGGTGGCAGTGATGGTCGACGCGGTGTGGCCGAAGAACGGCACGAACACGGTGTCCTTGCCGCGCATGTCCTGGTCCGGCGCGTACCAGAGGAAGCCGCCCTTCTTCAGGTGGCGCACCGTGGCACGGATGTCTTCGTTGGCGTACATCGCCTTGGCGTAGCGCAGGCGGCCGAACTTCACCGCCCACTCGTACACCGGGTTCTTGTGCTTGCGGTACATGCCCGACAGATCAACGTAGTCGCACAGCAGGCGGCCACACATCTCCAGGGTCATGAAGTGGCCGGAGACCAGCAGTACGCCGCGACCCTCGGCCTGCATCTGCCGCAGATGTTCCAGACCCTCGATCTGCACCTGCGGGCGGATGCGGTCGATGCTGCCCCACCAGGCGCGGATGCACTCGAACACGCCCACGCCCAGTGCATCGAAGCTGTCGCGGACCAGGCGCTGGCGCCAGGCTTCGTCCTTCTCGGGGAAGCACAGCTGCAGGTTGACCTCGGCGGCGCGGCGACGGCTGCCAAGCAGGCGCCAGCTGATCCAGCCGACGCCACGGCCCAGCGCACGCTGCAGCATCCACGGCAGGCGGGCGATGGCGAAAGCGCCGAACATGACGGCGAACATCGGCCAGTTGCGGGGATCGCGCAGCGACGGGCGGACGGCGGTGGAGGCATCGGACATTCCCCATTCTACCAACCCGGCCGCGTGTCTTTCCCGGGGGGCTCCCGTATCCTTGCCGCATGCGTAAAGACCCTGTCGAATGGATCCTGCGCGGCCTGTATTCAGCCGTGCTCTACATCCTGCTGCCGATCACGGTGTACCACCTGGTCTGGCGGGGTTTCCGGGTCCGTGAATACTTCCGGCGCTGGGACGAACGCTACGCGTCCTACCCGCAGCCCAGCGGACAGCCGCGGGTCTGGCTGCACGCGGTGTCGGTGGGTGAGGTCAACGCCGCCGCCCCGTTGGTGAACGCCCTGCGCCAGCAGCGCCCGGACATCCGCTGGGTCATCACCACCATCACTCCGACAGGCTCGGAGCGCGTGCGCGCGCTGTGGGGCGATGCGCTGGACCATGTCTACCTGCCGTACGACGTGCCGGGCAGCGTCAACCGCTTTCTTGGGCATTTCCAGCCCAGCCTGGCGCTGATCCTGGAAACCGAACTGTGGCCGAACATGCTGTTCGGCTGCCGCGACCGCCGCATCCCGGTCTATATCCTCAATGCCCGCCTGTCGGCGCGTTCGTTGCGAGGCTACCGTTTGCTGGCCGCACTGATCCGCCGCGCGCTGCGCACCGTCACCTGCGTTGCCGCACAGTCGCAGGATGATGCCGAGCGCTTCGTGCAGCTGGGCGCCGTGCCGGAACAGGTGCAGGCGCTGGGCAATCTGAAGTTCGATATCGCTACGCCGGAGGTACAGGGCTTTGTCGAACAGTTCCATGCACGCGTGCCGGCCGGGCGCCCGGTGTGGATCGCGGCCAGTACCCACGACGGCGAAGAACAAGCGGTGGTCGATCTGCATCGACGCCTGCGCCAGCAGCACCCCGGCCTGCTGCTGTTGTGGGCGCCGCGTCACCCCGAGCGTTTCCCCAAAGTGGAAGCCCTGGCCCGCGAACAGGGCTGGAACGTGGCGACCCGTCGCGCGAAGCAGTGGCCCGAGGCCGATACCGATGTGTTCGTCATCGATACCCTGGGCGAGCTGATGCCGTTCTACGCCTGCGCACAGGTTGCGTTCGTCGGTGGCAGCCTGCAGCCGATCGGCGGCCACAACCTGTTGGAACCGGCAGCGATGGGTACGGCGACGGTGACCGGTCCGCACCTGCATAACTTCGCCGAGATCTCGCGACGCATGCGTGAGGCCGGTGCATTGCTGATCGGCGAGGATGTGCAGGCGGTTGGCGATCTGCTGCAGCATCTGCTCGACAGCGTGCAGGCGCGCGAAGAGATGGCGCGTGCCGGGTGCACGTTGGTCAGCAATGGTCGCGGCGCGTTGCAGCGCACGCTGGAGCTGGTTGCGCCGCACCTGCCGCCGCCTCGCCGATAGGCAAGGGGCAGTTTCTCTGCCCGCAGCCGGGCTGTCGTGAACGCCTGCATCAATTCTGCTTAGCGGTTGGATTCCTGTCGCCGCCGGACCGGTTGTGTAGAAGACAGCGTGCGTGCGATCACATCGCGGCATAGACCGCACGGAATCTGATACCGCCCCTTGGCGCGGGCTGCCAGCCTGCGGTCGCCCGCATCTGGGCGGATATCAAGAGGACTTGCGATGGATGGCGGCAGCAGCAGGGATGGCGTCGGCGGACTGCATCCCGGGAAGGAACATCTGGCGGTGGTTGCGTTGACGCTGCTGCTGGGAGGAAACGTGGTGGCGCGGGTCGGCCAGTACACCGCTGCCCAGACCGGTCCAGCCATCGTGCTCAGTCTGCTTCTGGCCGCATTGGCTGCCGGACTTGTGCTGTGTTGCCTGCAGGTAGTGCGCCAGCAACGGCCAGGCGCGGATGGCCTGCACGGGCTGCTGGTTGCAAGTTGGGGCAGGGGCCTCGCCGGCCTGCTGGGCGCCGTATTGCTGCTGGAGCTGGTGGCGACGGCCGCAGGCGTCGCGCAGTCCGCCGCCCTGCATCTACATGCGGTGCTGGCCAGCCGAGGCATCAGCACGGACAGCTGGCTGCCGGGCCCGTTGCTGGCGGCTGCCGGTGCGCTGTCGTTGGGAATGTTCGCGGTGTTGCCGCCGCGGCGTGCAGCACTGCTGGTCTGCGCGCTGCTGACGGTGAAGATCGGTATTGGTGTGCTGCTGCTGGCGCTGGCGGCGCGGCATGTGCACTACGCTCATTGGATTCCCTGGTTGCCAGAGGCAACCGCGCCCTATCACTTCGGGCTGGGTGGCGTGCTTGCCGCGAGCGTGTCGTTGCTGGGCGTGTTTGCCAGCGTCGGGCTGGCGCTGGGCTTTCCCGGCCTGCGCCTTCGAACGGTATCGCAGCAGTCCAGGGTGCTGGCGGTGATGGTGCTGCTGGCCATGCTGCTGTTGATCCTGCTGGCCGCGCTGCAGGCTGGGCTGGTCGCGTTCCCGGCACTGGACAGCACGCGTCCGTTGTCGGTGGCACTGCAAGGCCATCCGGAACTGCAGTGGCTGCTGCCGCTGCTGCCTTTCGCCGGCATGGCCGGATTGGCGGCGCTGCTACTGGTGCTGGTGTTGCTGGCCGCACATCTGGCAATGGGGATGTGGTCATTGGCATGGGAAGAGGAACGCGGGCCCAGGAAAACGCTGGCGACCGTGGTCGTCGTTCTGCTCTCGGCCTTGCTGGCGCTATGGGTGCCGATCGGGTGGCTGCCGGTGCTGCCTGGCCCGGTGGCCTTGCTGGTGACGGCAGCGCTGTGCCTGGGAGCGCTGCGCACGCGGCACCGCATCGAGGTGTCGCGCGGCTCGCGATGGTCGGCGACGATGCCGGTGCTGGCGCCCTTGGCGGCGGCACTATGCCTGTTGTCGGCGGTGCTGCAACTGCGCGCATGGCCCGGCTGATGCCGGTAGTTCCGCGTCATGCGTGGATGCGTGTGCATGCGGCGTCCACAAAAAAGCCACCCTCGCGGGTGGCTTCTTCGTTGCCGGCAGGGCGACGACTCAGTTCGTGGTCGTTGCCGGGTTGCCCGCATCCTGGGTCAGCAGGCGGTTGACGTCCTGCAGCTCGGCCACGTCCAGCGCGCCCAGCGACTGGCTCAGCAGCAAGCGGTTCTGCAGGAAGGTGTAACGGGCCTGTGCATAGTCCAGCTGCGCCGAGAACAGGATGCGCTGGTTCTGGATCACGTCCAGCACGGTACGGGTACCGACTTCCAGGCCGACCTGCGACGCGTCGTACGCGCTCTGCGCCGAAACCACCGCCAGGCGGCGGGCTTCCACTTCGCTGATGCCCTGCACCAGGGTCTGGTAGGCATTGCGGGTGTTGCGGTCCAGGGCACGCTTCTGCTGCTCGTAGCCGTCCTGGGCGATGTCACGCTGGGCCAATGCCTGACGCACGCCGGACTGGGTGGCACCGCCGGAGAAGATCGGCACGCTCAGGGTCAGCCCGATGCTGTTGGTACGAGCGTCCGGCGACAGCGAACCGGCGCCGGTGCTGTCACCCCAGGTCGCGCTCTTGCCCCAGCTGCCGCCCAGCGACAGGGTGGGGTAGTGACCACCACGGGCGGCCTGCACGCCGGCTTCGGCGGCACTTACCTTGAGTTCCTGCGCCTTCAGCGCCGGATTCTGGGTGCTGGCCTGGTGCACCAGCTCGTCGATGTTGCCGCGGTTGGCCGGCACTTCCGGACGGAAGTCCGCCGGCAGGCCCCGCAGGTTGACCACCGGCTGGCCGGTCAGTTCGGTCAGCGCCTGATAGTTATCGGCCAGGGTGTTCTGCGCAACGATGGTGTTGGCGCGCGCCTGGTCGTACTGGGCGCGTGCTTCGTGCACGTCGGTGATCGGCGCCAGGCCCACTTCCAGGCGCTTGTCGGCGAAGTCGAACTGCTTCTTCGCGGCCGCTTCATTGGTCTGTGCGGCGTTCAGAGATTCGATCGCCACCAGCACGTTGAAGTAGGCCGCCGAGGTGCGCACGATCAGGCTGTCGTTGGCCGAATCGAGGGTGAAGTCCGCTGCCTTGCTCAGTTCGCGCTGCGAACGCAGGTTGTTGATCTGGGTCCAGTTGAACAGCGTCTGGCTGCCGTTGATCGTGTAGTTGCGGCGCTTGCTGGTGACCGTGCCGGAGTTGGCGTCATGGTCGGCTTCGCTGCGCGAGCGGTTCAGTGTGGCCGTGCCGTCGATCTGCGGCAGCAGGGCAGCACGCGCCTGCACGGCGCCTTCCTTGTCGTACAGCCGGGTGGATTCGGCGGCGGACAGCTGCGGGTCACCATTGCGCGCCATTTCATAGACCTGCAGCAGGTCGGCGGCATGGGCGGACAACGGCAGCAGGGCAGTGGCCAGCGCAACAGCGAGGGATCGGCGGATCATTGCGGCTTCCTTGGACTCAGAGGTGGAACTGGGGTGCCGGGGCGGCACCGCGCAGGTAATCGATATCGGTCTCGAACAGGGACTCGCTGCTGCCGTCGGCCTTGACCAGCAGGGCCTCCATCGCCGGCGAACGGCCATGGATCACGAACAGGCGACCACCCGGACGCAGCCACGATGCGAACTGTGACGGCACCACGTCGACGGCACCAGTGACACAGATCACGTCAAAGCGGCGTTCGGTCTGCCAGGCCAGGGCGTCGGCCACTTCCACGCGGACGTTGGTGCCCAGGCCGGAAGCATCCAGGCGCGCGCGTGCGGCGGCGGCCAGCTCCGGGTCGATCTCCAGGCTCAGCACGTCGCGCGCCAGCGCGCCAATGCAGGCCGACAGGAAACCGCTGCCGGTGCCGATTTCCAGCACTTCGTCACCCGGCTGCAGGTCCAGTGCCTGCAGGGTACGGCCCTCGATGACCGGCTTCATCATCTTCTGGCCATGGCCAATCGGCAGTTCAACATCGGCGTAGGCCAGCGCCCGGTGCGCGTCGGCGACGAAGGCCTCGCGCGGCAGGCGGGCCAGGACGTCGAGCACCTTGATGTCCAGCACGTCCCAGGGACGGATCTGCTGTTCCACCATCAGTTCGCGGGCGTGGGCGTAATCAATCGTCATGAGGTTCAAATCCAGCGCAGTGGGCCGGCCATTTTACCGGTGCCGGAGGCCGGCGGCGCGCCCAGAGCATCAGCTGCCGGGTAGCCGGGGTCGCAGTGCCGGAAGTCATCGCGACCTCCGGTTCGTTCAGTTTTGGTTATCCGGCCGTCCCGGCCCCTCTTGGCGCGTAGGCGCGCAGGAAGAAGTCGATGCTGGCGGTCACGTGGGTGAGAGGGTCGCATTCCACCGGTGACAGTGGCATGCCGCACATCATATGCATGTGCACTTCGCCCTTGACCAGGGTCAGGAACTGCTGGCCGGCCAGGTAATAGTCGGGGATCTCCAGTTCGCCTCGCGCACCGCGCGCGCGCAGGAAGTCGGCCAGGGCCTCGCAGGTGCGCTCCGGACCGGCCTGCCAGAACAGCTCGCGCAAGCGCTCATCGGTTTCCGGCGCCATCATCATGCGCTGGATGGAAATCGCAGCATCGGAGGTGATCAGCTCGAAGAAGGCCAGGCCGATACCGATCAGCTGGTCGCGCAGCGGGCCGTCCGCGTCGGCCACGAACAGCGCGTCAGGCAGCATTTCAATGCATTTTGACTGCACTGCCTCGGAGAACAGGGTCTCCTTGTCGCCGAAGTGGCTGTACACGGTCAGCTTCGAGACGCCGGCCTGAGCGGCGATGGTGTCCATGCTCACACCCGTATAGCCCTGTTCGATGAACAGTGCTTTGGCTGCTTCAAGGATCGCCGCGCGCTTGCCGAGGTCCTTGGGACGCCCGGGTCCGGCGGCCTTGGCAGCGGGCTTGGCCGACGGCTTGCGGGAAGTGGGAGAACTCATCACGACAATACTAGACCAAGCGGTTCGATATTTATACTATACCGACTGGTTCACTAATGTCCGTGTCGCAACAGTATGTTGCCGACGCGTTCCCCCGGATCCCCTTTTCAGGTCTTGTACCTCATGAAGAACATGCGTTGGTTGGGTGTTGGCGTGCTGGCGGTGGTGGTGGCAGCCTGTGGCAGGCAGGCCGCCGAACCGGTGGCGGCCATTCCGGTGCTGGTGGTGCATCCCACCACGCAGGACGGACAGGCGCCGGCGGCCTACCCCGGCGAGGTACGCGCCCGCCAGGAGAGCCCGCTGTCGTTCCGGGTCGGCGGCAACCTGATCAAGCGTCATGTTGACGCCGGGCAACGCGTGAAGAAGGGCCAGCTGCTGGCCGAGCTGGACGTGGCCGACTACGCCTCGCAGGCAGCCGCCTCGCAGGCGCAGCTGGCGGCGGCGGAAGCTGACCTGGTGCGCGCCCGCGATGACCAGAAGCGCTACGCCAAGCTGGCCGAGGACCAACTTGTCAGCCGCTCGGCGCTGGACCAGCAGACCGCCGCGTTCAAGGCCGCGCAGGGCCAGGCCAATGCCGCCCGCGCCAACCTGGCGGTGGCCCGCAACCAGGCCGAGTACGCGCAGCTGCGCGCGCCGGCCGACGGCGTGATCGCCAGCCGCCAGGCCGAAGCCGGGCAGGTGGTCAGTGCCGGGCAGACGGTGTTCACCCTGGCCGCAGATGGTGGCCGCGAAGTGCTGATCGCGCTGCCGGAAAGCAACATCCGTGATTACAAGGTCGGGCAGCCGGTGCAGGTGGAACTGTGGAACCGCCCGGGCCAGCTGCTGCCGGGCACCCTGCGCGAGATCGCGCCGGCCGCCGATGCGCAGGCGCGCACCTATGCCACGCGGGTCAGCCTGGCGCCGGAAGCCTTGAGCGAAGTCGAACTGGGCCAGAGCGCGCGGGTGTTCGCCGCGGCTGGCCGCAATGGCACCCTGCAGCTGCCGCTCGGCTCGGTGCTGCGCGGCAGTGATGGCAAGGCCAGCGTGTGGGTGGTCAATCCGTCCAATGGTGCGCTGAAGGCCACCCCGGTGACGGTCGGTGCCTATGGTGCGCAGGCGGTGCCGGTGCTGTCCGGCGTGGCCGCGGGTGACTGGGTGGTGGCTGCCGGCGGCCATCTGCTGCGCGAAGGCCAGGTGGTGACGCCGGTCGACCGCCAGAATCGTCCGGTGCTGGCACCGGCGGCCACGCCGGCCGCTGCGCCGGCCGCAGGCAAGGGGCACTGATCCGTGCGCCGCTTCAATCTCTCCGAATGGGCGTTGGGCAATCGCCCGCTGGTGCTGTTTGCGATGCTGGCTTTCGCCGTCATCGGCGCCTGGTCCTACAAGCACTTGGGTCAGTCTGAAGATCCACCCTTCACCTTCAAGGCGATGGTGGTGCGCACAATGTGGCCTGGCGCCACCGCCGAGCAGGTCTCGCGGCAGGTAACCGAGCCGATCGAGAAGGCGCTGATGAACACCGGCGAGTACGAGTTCATCCGCTCGTACTCCCGCCCGGGCGAATCGCAGGTGATCTTCATGGCCCGCGACAGCCTGCGTTCCAAGCAGATTCCCGATCTCTGGTACCAGGTGCGCAAGCGCGTGGGTGACATCAAGGCGACGCTGCCGCGCGAGATCGTCGGGCCGTTCTACAACGATGAGTTCGGCGATACCTTCGGCAACATCTATGCGCTGACCGGCGAAGGCTTCGACTACGCGGTGATGCGCGACTATGCCGACCGCATCCAGCTGGAACTGCAGCGCGTGCCCGACGTCGGCAAGATCGACCTGGTCGGCCTGCAGGACGAGAAGGTCTGGATCGAACTGTCCAACACCAAGCTGGCCACGCTGGGCGTGTCGCTGCAGCAGGTGCAGCAGGCGTTGGCCGACCAGAACGCGGTGACCGCCACCAGCTTCTTCGAGACCCCGACCGATCGCGTGCAGCTGCGCGTGACCGGCCAGTTCGATTCGATCGAAGACATCCGCAAGTTCCCGATCCAGGCCGGCGAGCGGACCTTGCACCTGGGCGACATCGCCGAGGTGAAGCGTGGCTTTGCCGATCCGGCCTCGCCGAAGATGCGCTTCATGGGCCAGGATGCGATCGGCCTGGCGGTGGCGATGAAGGATGGCGGCGACATCCTGAAACTTGGTGCCACCCTGGATGCCGAGTTCGAGCGGCTGCAGAAGACCCTGCCGGCCGGCATGCAGCTGCGCAAGGTGTCCGACCAGCCGCACGCGGTGGAAGAGTCGGTGGGTGAGTTCGTGCAGGTGCTGACCGAAGCGGTGGTGATCGTGCTGCTGGTCAGCTTCTTCTCGCTGGGCCTGCGCACCGGCCTGGTGGTGGGCGTGACCATTCCGCTGGTGCTGGCGATGACCTTCTTCGTCATGCACTACTTCGACATCGGACTGCACAAGATCTCGCTGGGCGCGCTGGTGCTGGCGCTGGGCCTGCTGGTGGACGATGCGATCATCGCGGTGGAGATGATGGCCACCAAGATGGAGCAGGGCTACGATCGCCTGCGTGCGGCCAGTTTTGCCTGGGAATCGACCGCGTTCCCGATGCTGACCGGCACGCTGATCACCGCGGCCGGCTTCCTGCCCATTGCAACGGCGGCCTCAAGCACTGGCGAGTACACCCGTTCGCTGTTCCAGGTGGTGACCATCGCCCTGGTGGTGTCCTGGATCGCAGCGGTGCTGTTCATCCCGTACCTGGGCGACAAGATGCTGCCGGACCTGTTCAATCCGCAGCTGCCCAAGCCCGACAGCCTGGCCGGTCGCTGGCGTGCCAAGCGCCTGCAGTGGGCCAACCGCCATCCGGCGCTCGCGCGCTGGATCGCGCCGAAGGAGCATGCGCACGACCATGACCCGTACCAGCGGCCGTTCTATACCCGCTTCCGGGCTTTCCTGGATACCTGCCTGCGCCATCGCTGGTGGGTGATCGGTGCGACCATCGCGCTGTTCATCGGCTCGCTGATGCTGTTCCGCTTCGTGCCGCAGCAGTTCTTCCCCGATTCCACCCGGCCCGAACTGATGGTGGACATCGAACTGGCCGAAGGCGCATCGCTGGCCGCCACCCAGGCGCAGGCCAGCAAGCTGGAAAAGCTGCTGAAGCAGCGCGAGGGCATCAGCAACTACGTGGCCTACGTCGGCACCGGTTCGCCGCGCTTCTACCTGCCGCTGGACCAGCAGCTGCCGGCGACCAACTTCGCCCAGTTCGTGGTGCTCACCGAAGACGCCAAGGCCCGCGAAGCGACCCGCGACTGGATGCTGAAGGACGTGATCAAGCAGTTCCCGGACGTGCAGATGCGCGTGACCCGACTTGAGAACGGCCCGCCGGTCGGCTACCCGGTGCAGATGCGTGTATCCGGCGAGCACATCGCACAGGTGCAGGCGATCGCGCGCCAGGTCGAGGCCAAGGTACGGGAGAACCCGCACGTGATGAACGTCAATCTGGACTGGAGCGAGCCGAGCAAAGTGGTGCGGTTGGTGATCGACCAGGACCGAGCACGTGCACTGGGCGTCAGCAGCGCGCAGGTCAGCCAGTTCCTCAGCAGTTCGCTGTCGGGCATGAGCGTCAGCACCTACCGCGAAGGCAACCGCCAGATCGAGATGCTGCTGCGTGGCCCGGACAACGAGCGCGCGCAGCTGGACCTGATCGGCAGCCTGGCGATGCCCACCAGCAGCGGCACGGCGGTGACGCTGTCGCAGGTCGCGCGCCTGGAATACGCCTTCGAGGACGGCATCATCTGGCATCGCAACCGCCTGCCGACGGTGACCGTGCGTGCCGACATCAGCGACGGCATGCAGGCGCTGGACGTGGTGCAGCAGATCGTGCCAACGCTGGACGGCATCCGTGCCGAACTGCCTAGTGGCTACCTGCTGGAAACCGGTGGCTCGGTGGAAGATTCGGCACGTGGGCAGAACTCGATCAAGGCCGGCATGCCGTTGTTCCTGATCGTGGTGGCCACGCTGCTGATGCTGCAGCTGCGCAGCTTCTCGCGCGCGGCGATGGTGCTGGTGACCGCGCCGCTGGGCATCATTGGTGCCACGTTGTTCCTGCTGCTGTTCCGCGCCCCGTTCGGCTTCGTGGCGCTGCTGGGCACGATCGCGCTGGCCGGCATGATCATGCGCAACTCGGTGATCCTGATCGACCAGATCCAGCAGGATATCGACGCCGGGCATGACCGCTGGCATTCGATCATCGATGCGACGGTGCGCCGTTTCCGCCCGATCGTGTTGACTGCATTGGCGGCCGTGCTGGCGATGATTCCGCTCTCGCGCAGTGCGTTCTATGGCTCGATGGCGATTTCGATCATGGGCGGCCTGATCGTAGGTACGGTGCTGACCCTGGTGTTCCTGCCGGCGTTGTACGCGGCATGGTTCCGGGTCAAGCCGGACGAATCCGGGGCGTGACGCCCCGGGTTCTGCGGCCGGGGTCGGATCCCTTTCCCGCTGGGAAAGGGCTCTGACCCCATCCACGATGTGCACATCCACGCATGGCATGGATCTATCGCGGTGGGCCTGGTAGGTGCCAACCTTGGTTGGCACTGCGGCATGCATCCACGCATGGCGTGGATCAACGGGCCGGCTCTGGTAGGTGTCAACCTTGGTTGGCACTGCGGCATGTATCCGCGCATGGCGTGATCTACTGCAGCTGCAGGCTGTTCCGCAGCAGTGGCAGCAGCCATTCGATGAACACCTGCACGCGTTGCGCACGATGCTGCCGATGCGGCTGCAGCAGGGTCACCGGCAACGATTGCGCCACGTACTGCGGCATCACCTCCACCAGCGCGCCGGAGTGCAGTTCCGCCTGCACGTCGTAACGCGGAATCTGCAGCAGCCCCAGCCCCGCCACGCAACAGGCAATCGACGCCTCGGCGCTGTTCACCCGCACCCAGCCGGGCATCGGCTGCGTACGCAGCTGGCTGCTGTCCTGCCACTCCCACGGTTCCACCCGTGCCGTTGTTGGTGAGGCATAGTTCACTGCTCGGTGCTGCGGCAGATCCGCGGGATGCTGTGGCACCCCGTGCTCACGCAGGTAACTGGGCGCGGCAACGTTGACGAAGTCGAGCTGGCCCAGCGTGCGTGCCACCAGGCTGGAGTCACCCAGGTGGCCAACCCGCAGCACGGCATCGCAACCGTCCTCGATCAGGTTCACCGCGCGATCGGTCATGCCCAGGTCCAGTTCCACCTGCGGGTAGCGCGCAAAGAAATCCGGCAGGGAGGGGGCGATGATGCGTCGGCCGATGCGGCTGGGCACGTCGATCTTCAGCAGCCCATTTGGCTGCGCATCATCCTGGCGGAACAGCGATTCAGCATCTTCGACTTCGGCGATCAGGCGCAGGCAGCGGGCATGGAACACGTCCCCATCATGGGTGGTGGACACCCGTCGAGTCGATCGCTGCAGCAGGCGGGTGCCGAGCCGCTGCTCCAGTTCGGCGATGGCCGCCGATACCGTGGAGCGGGGCAGGCCGAGCTGGTCGGCGGCGCGGGTGAAGCTGGCGCACTCCACCACCCGGGTGAAGATGCGGAAGCGATCGATCCGGTCCATTGTTCGCTGGCTCTGGAAAGTTAAGTCAATGTAGCGGGCTTTATCCGGATTTTCTGCACGATATCGTCATCAGGGCAGGTTGCCATCCCGGGCAACCCCTCCCCAAGACCAAGCCATGACTGACCATTCCCTCAAGGGCAAGACCGTGCTGATCGCTGGCGGTGCCAAGAACCTGGGCGGGCTGCTGGCCCGCGACTTTGCCAGCCAGGGTGCCAAGGCCATCGTCATCCACTACAACAGTGCCGCCACCCAGGCTGATGCGGAAGCAACGGTGGCCGCTGTACAGGCTGCTGGCAGCAAGGCTGTTGCCCTGCAGGGCGACCTGACCTCGGCGGCGGCGATGGGACGCTTGTTCGCCGATGCCGTGGCTTCAGTCGGCCGGCCGGACATCGCCATCAACACCGTTGGCAAGGTGCTGAAGAAGCCGATGCTGGAGATCAGCGAAGCCGAGTACGACGAGATGAGCGCGGTCAACGCGAAGACCGCGTTCTTCTTCCTCAAGGAAGCCGGTCGAAACGTCAATGACGGCGGTCGCATCTGCACCCTGGTCACCTCGCTGCTGGGCGCGTTCACGCCGTTCTATTCCAGTTATGCCGGCACCAAGGCGCCGGTAGAGCATTTCACCCGTGCGGCGTCGAAGGAGTTCGGTGAGCGCGGTATCTCGGTGACGGCGATCGGCCCCGGTCCGATGGACACGCCGTTCTTCTATCCTGCCGAGAGCGCCGATGCGCAGGCGTACCACAAGACGGCGGCGGCGCTGTCGGCATTCACCCGCACCGGCCTGACCGACATTGCCGACATCGTGCCGTGGATCCGCTTCCTGGTCACCGATGGCTGGTGGATGACCGGCCAGACCATCCTGGTCAATGGTGGTTACACCACCAAGTAGAGGCGCGCCGTGTGAGCGCCATGCGTGGGTGTTCCTTGTTCTGGCTGCGCTCATCCCCGCATTGCGTGGATCTACTGACAACCACCGGCGGATTGGCGGCATTCTGAGTGGACAGTAAGAAGTGCCGCGATCCTGTCTGGGATCGCGGCACAATAGTCGGCTGTCCTGGGGCCGGAGTGCCTGCATGTTCCCTCGCACGATCCACGCCTGCACGCTGATGCTGGTTGCCTGCAGCGGCCTTGCCGATGCGAAGCCGGTAGAGGCCGATGCTCTGCGATTCCAGCAGGACCTGATCGCCGTGCTGGAATGCCGCGCCAGTGCAGATACCCGGCAGAGCATCGCCAGCACCCTGCGTACGGCACGCTACGGCGATCCAGCCGGTCGCCCGCTGCATCTGCTTGACTGGCATTTCGAGCAGGCCGGAGACGCCGACGCTGCTTCGGTGACGGTCATCGATATGCCGGTGCCGTTGACCGCGCAGGGCGTCCGGACCCAGCGCGTTTTCGCAGACGCGCAGGGGTTGTCCATTGTCATCGACGCTGCAGCGCGTGATCGTATCGTTGCCCGCCATGGCCTGCAGCTGCAGTCGAGCACGCTGCGTGAACCCTTCCGGGTGTGGACCACACGACCGGTTGATGGCAACACGTCGGCCCCGTCGATCATGGTGAGCAGCGATGGCGACGGCTATCGGTTGGGATGTACTGCCCCAGCTGCCAGCACGCGGGAAACGGTGCCACTGGATCGGCAGCAGCGTGCAGATGCCAATGACCTCACGGCGGCAATCGAGTGCCGTGCCGACGATGCGGCCCTGCGCCGTGTCGCGCGCTTGCTGCAGCAGGTGATGGAACAGCCGCAGGGCGGATGGCCGGACCAGATCCGTGCAGTGTCGGCGTCTTCGCATGCGATCAAGGGCACGGTGCTTCCCGCCTTCCAGATCGAACTGCAGACGCCGCTGCAGATCCAGGGCATCGCCACCGACAAGGTGCTGGTCGCACCGGCCGGCCTGTTCGCTGCAGACCTTGGCAGAACCAACGTGGCAGGCGTGTTGCTCGATGCCGGTCTGACAACTGCTCACCAGCAGGCCGGCGTGCAGGTCTGGCAACGCGAAGCGTCGCGCAGCGGCTTGCCTTCGGGCAGCGTCCGAATCAATGAACGCGTGGTGGCCCGAGCTGACGACGGCACTGTCCTGACCGGATGCAGCAGTTCGCAGATGCGCGCGGCCGCGAGCGATCCGCAGAGCGCGAACATCCCGCACTGAGTGAGCCAGTGCGGGATGCGCAGGGAGCGGGTACCGGACGCCGTCCGGTACCCCGATCACTCAGCCCAGCCTGGCCAGCACCGCGTCGGTGGCGGCGGCGGTACTCACCGCCGTTCCCTTCGCGGCCAGGTCGGCAGTGAACACGCCGTCATCCAGCACCGCATGCACCGCGGCTTCCACCGCAGCGGCTTCTGCTTCCAGGCCCAGCGAATGGCGCAGCAGCATCGCTGCACTGAAGATCGTTGCGTAGGGATTGGCGATGCCCTTGCCGGCGATATCCGGCGCCGAACCGTGGATGGGTTCGTAGATCCCGACCGCGCCCGGCTCGCCCAGCGATGCCGACGGCAGCAGGCCCAGCGAGCCGGCCAGCATCGAGGCCTCGTCGGTGAGGATGTCGCCGAACATGTTCTCGGTGACGATCACGTCATACTCGCGCGGCTTGGCCAGCAGGTGCATCGCCATCGAATCGACCAGCTGGTGCTCCAGCTCAACGTCGGGGAATTCCTCGCGGCTGATGCGCGCGGCCACGTCACGCCACAGGCGCGAGGTCTCCAGCACGTTGGCCTTGTCCACCGAGGTGACCTTGCCGCGACGCTGCTGCGCCAGGCGGAAGGCACTGCGCAGCACGCGCTCGATTTCCACCACGGTGTAGCGGCACAGATCGCTGGCGCTGTCGGCGTCTCGGGTCTTGTCGCCGAAGTAGATGCCGCCGGTCAGTTCGCGCACGACCACGAAGTCCACCCCCTGCAACAGCTCGGCCTTGATCGGCGAGGCGTGCAGCGCGGCTTCATGGGTTCGCACCGGGCGCAGGTTGGCGTACAGGCCCAGCGCCTTGCGGATCGCCAACAGGCCCTGTTCCGGGCGCACCTTGGCGTTCGGGTCGGACCACTTGGGGCCACCGACCGCACCCAGCAGTACCGCGTTGGCAGCCTGGCAGGCAGCCAGGGTGGAGGCGGGCAGCGGTTCACCATGGCGATCGATGGCAATGCCACCGATATCGTGTTCGCTGAAGGCAAAGGTGTGGTTGAAACGTTCGGCGACGGCCTTCAGGACGGCGACTGCCGCGGCGGCCACTTCCGGGCCGATGCCATCACCGGGCAGAACAACAATTTCAGCGTGCATGCTCACTCTCGTAACGTTCGATTTCAGGGACACGGCCCAACAGATACCCCAACTGGTCGACACCTTCCAGCAGGCAGGTTTGCGAGAAACCATCCAGCGGGAAGGAATAGACGCGACCATCGGGCGTGCGCAGTTCGCGGCTGGCCACGTCGATGGTCAGTTCATCGTCCGAGCGCTGCATCAGCGCCTGCACATCGGCCTCGTCCAGCACGATCGGCAGCAGGCCGTTCTTCAGCGAGTTGCCACGGAAGATGTCGGCGATCTCGCTGCTGACAATGGCACGCAGGCCGAGGTCGGTCAGCGCCCACGGCGCATGTTCGCGCGAGGAACCGCAGCCGAAGTTGCGGCCCGCAAGCAGGATGCTGCGGCCGGCGTTGTGCGGCTGGTTGAAGGCGAAGTCGGCCACCGGTGAACCGTCGGCCTGCCAGCGCCAGTCGTTGAAGGCGTTGCGGCCAAGGCCCGCGCGCTCGGTGGTGGACAGGAACCGCGCCGGGATGATCTGGTCGGTGTCGATGTTGGTCTGCGCCAGCACTACGCTGGACGATGTCAGGGTACGGAAACCGGCCATCACGCCACCTCCTGGGCGAACAGTTCGCGGGCGTCGGCGACGTGCCCCTGCACCGCGGCCCACGCCGCAGTCATCGGCGAGGCCAGCAGGGTGCGCGAACCGGGGCCCTGACGGCCTTCGAAGTTGCGGTTGCTGGTGCTCACGGCCAGTTGGCCGGGGGCGACCAGATCGCCGTTCATGGCGATGCACATCGAGCAGCCTGGCTCGCGCCATTCGGCACCGGCGGCACGCACGATCTCGTGGATGCCTTCGGCCTCGGCCTCGCGCTTGACGATCTCCGAGCCCGGCACCACCAGCATGCGCACGCGCTCAGCGACGCGACGACCGCGCAGCACCTGCGCCACTTCGCGCATGTCGCTCAGGCGACCGTTGGTGCACGAGCCGACGAACACCACGTCCACCGGCGTGCCGGCCAGCGCCTTGCCGGCCTCGAAGCGCATGTAGTCCAGGCCCTTCTGTGCCGCAGCATCGTTGGCCGCCGGGATTGGCGCATCCACCGCGATAGCGGTGCCGGGATGGGTGCCCCAGGTCAGCGTCGGGCGGATATCGGCGGCGTCGATGCGCACTTCGCTGTCGAAGCGCGCGCCTTCATCGCTGCGCAGCTGCTGCCAGCGCGCCACGGCAGCATCGAAATCGGCGCCCTTGGGCCCACGCGGCGTAGCGGCGACGAAGTCGAAGGTGACCTGGTCCGGCGCCACCATGCCGGCGCGTGCGCCGGCCTCGATCGACATGTTGCACAGGGTCATGCGCTGTTCCATGTCCATTGCTTCGATGGTGCTGCCACGGAACTCGATCACGTGGCCGGTGCCACCATTGACGCCGATCACGCCGATGATGTGCAGGACCACGTCCTTGGCACCAACGCCGGGTGCCAGGGTGCCATCGACGCTGATCGCCAGGGTCTTCGCCTTGCGCTGCAGCAGGCACTGCGTGGCCAGCACGTGGCCGACTTCACTGGTGCCGATGCCGAAGGCCAGCGAACCGAATGCACCGTGGGTGGAGGTATGGCTGTCACCACAGACGATGGTCATGCCCGGCTGGGTGAAACCCTGCTCAGGGGCGATCACATGAACGATGCCGCGATTGTCCGAGGCCATGTCGAACAGTTCGATGCCGTGCTCGGCGCAGTTGCGCGCCAGCGTGGCGACCTGGGCTTCGGAGGCGGCGCTGGCATAGGGCAGCTTGCCGTCGGCTGCAGCCGGCAGGGTCGGCGTGGAGTGGTCCATCGTCGCCTTGGTGCGATCCGGTCGGCGCGGAGCCAGGCCGCGCTCGCGCAGCTCGGTGAATGCCTGCGGCGAGGTCACCTCGTGGATCAGGTGCAGGTCGATGTACAGCACGGCGGGCGCGCTGTCGGATTCGGGGACAACCACGTGGGCGTCCCACAGTTTGTCGTACAGGGTGCGGGGTGCGGAAGTCATGCGTGTGCCTGGCAGAAGTACGAAGTTGCGAACATCGGAAAAGATAACGAATGGATCATGTCAGCGGCGACGGGCAAGTACCCGCAACCGCACGTAGTCGGCCAACGGCTGCCCGGCGGCGTTGCGCGGCAGCTCGGCCAGCAATGCGGTGGCGGCCTCGCGCACGGTGGCGTGTGCCTTGGCCGGCAGGTCGTCCAGCAGTGGCGCGGCGAATACCCGCAGCCAGCCGGCCACGCCGGTCGGCAGTGCGGTCGGGCGCGGCGTGCACTCGATCAGTTGAACCTGGAAGCCATGCTGGCGCAGGCGGTCGGCATAGGCATCGGCAGTAGGGAAGTACCACTGGAATGCGCTGGCGCCGTGGCCATGGGCCACGCGTGCGGCCTGCACCGCGGCAATGATCGTGGCCACGTTGCCATGCCCGCCGAACTCGGCAACGAAGCGGCCGCCGGGGCGCAGTGCGCGGCGCACACCTTCCATCACCCGGTCGGGGTTGCTCATCCAATGCAGTGCCGCGTTGCTGAACACCGCATCGAACTCACTGTCGAACGACAGCGCGTGGCCGTCCATCACCTGCGCATCGACGCCGCGTGCACGTGCGGCGATCACCAGCTCCGGCGAAGCATCCACACCGTGGATGCGCGCACCGCTGAGCGCCAACTCAGTGCTGAGCACGCCGTCGCCACAGCCCAGGTCGAGGATGCGTTCACCGGCGCGCGGGTCGAGCAGGCGCGATACCGCGCCGCCGAGCAGCGGCACGAAGCCGGCGTCGATTGCATAGTCCTGGGCATTCCAGTGCTGCCCCGCGGGCAGTGCCGTTGTGTCGAAGGCGCTCATGTCGGGTTCCTCAGGCGGTGGCGGGGGTGGCAACGTCGGTGCTGCTGGGGGCGCTGGCCTGACGCTGGCGCAGCAGGCGGTTGGCCACGTCCAGCCAGGCCAGCGCGGAGGCTTCGATGATGTCCTTGCTGGTGCCGGTGCCGTCGTACTCCACGCCCTCGTGGCGCACGCTCAGGTTGGCTTCGCCGCGCGCATCGGCGCCGATGCCGACGCTGTGCACGTGGTAGCTGTCCAGCATCAGCTGTACGCCGGTGGCGGCAGACAAGGCGCCGAACAGCGCATCGACCGGGCCGTCGCCCTGCGCGGTCTCGGCCACGCGGTTGCCGTCCGGGTCGGACAGCTCGACCAGTGCATTGGCGCGGCTGCCGACGTCGCTGATGGTCATCGACGCCAGGCGATAGCCCTGCGTGGTGGAACCGCCCTGCATCAGCGTCTGCAGGTCGGCATCGGTGACCACGCGCTGTTGCTCGCACAGGCCCTTGAACTGCTCGAACACCAGCTTCAGTTCGTCTTCGTCCAGCCAGAAGCCCAGCGCACGCAGGCGCGCTTCGACGGCGGCGCGGCCACTGTGGCGGCCCAGCACCATCTGCGAATCCTCCCAGCCCACGTCTTCCGGACGCATGATTTCGTAGGTGCCGCGGTGGCGCAGCATGCCGTGCTGGTGGATGCCCGATTCGTGTGCGAACGCGTTGGCGCCGACGATGGCCTTGTTGCGCTGTACCGGCATGCCGACCAGGCGCTGCAGCAGCTGCGAGGTGCCGACGATGCGCGGGGTGTTGATCGAACTGTCCTGCTCGTAGAAGGCCTGGCGCACCTTCAGCACCATCGCGATCTCTTCCAGCGAACAGTTGCCAGCACGTTCGCCGATGCCGTTGACGGTGCACTCGACCTGGCGTGCGCCGCCTTCGATGGCGGCCAGCGAGTTGGCCACGGCCAGGCCCAGGTCGTTGTGGCAGTGCGCGCTGAAGATCACGTTGGCCGCGTTTGGCACATCGGCCACGCCAGCAATCACCTGCTGGAACATCGCACGGATCTCTTCCGGCGTGGTGAAGCCCACGGTATCGGGCAGGTTGATGGTGGTGGCGCCGGCAGAGATCGCCGCACGCGACACTTCGATCAGGTAGTCCAGCTCGGTGCGGGTGGCATCTTCGGCGGAGAACTCGACGTCGTCGATATACGAACGTGCCAGCGATACGTGCTTGCGTACCGACTCCAGTACCTGCTCGCGGGTCATCCGCAGCTTGTGCTCGCGGTGCAGCGGGCTGGTCGACAGGAACACGTGCAGGCGCGGGTTGGCAGCGGCCTCCAGGGCACGTGCGGAGGTCTCGATGTCGGCCTGCAGGCAGCGCGACAGCACCGCCAGGCTCAGGCTCGGGCGGCGCAGTTCGCGGCCGATCAGCGCCATTGCTTCGCGGTCGGACTGCGAGCTTGCCGGGAAGCCGGTCTCGATGATGTCCACGCCCAGTTCATCCAGCGCACGCGCCATCACCAGCTTCTGCGGCGGGCTCATGCTGCAGCCGGGGGACTGCTCGCCGTCACGCAGGGTGGTGTCGAAGATGCGGATGCGCGGGGTGGTAATTCGTTCGATGGTGGTCACAGGGAAATCTCCTCGACAGCGGGCGTGACGGCTTGCAGGGGGGAAGGGGAAGAGGTGGGGGGAACGGTGGCGCTGGCCTTGCTGGGCGAGCGCGGGGATTCACTGCGTCGTCGCCGCGGTTTGCGCGGTGGGCGTGGGCGGATGTCGGTGAGCAGGCCGGCCAGTACGCCGGCATCGATGTTGCCGCCGGAGACCACCGCGCACTTGCGGCGGCCGGCGACGCGGCGGCCGGCGGCCAATGCCAGCGCACCGGCGCCCTCGGCGATGATGTGTTCTTCCAGCGCCAGGCGGACCAGGGTTTCGCGCAGCTCAGCCTCGCGCACGATCACTACGTCGTCCAGCAGCGAGGTGCACAGGCGGCGGGTCAGGAAGCCGGGGATCTTCACCCGCACGCCATCGGCCAGCGAGGCAACGGGGGCGATCTCGCGCACGTCACCGCGGATCGCGCGTGCCATCGAATCGACACCTTCCACCTGCGCACCGACAACGCGTACGCCCTGCGACTTCAGCGCCAACGCAACGCCGGAGGCCAGCCCGCCGCCGCCGATCGGCACGATCACCACGTCCGGCGCGTGCGCGGCCAGCTCGATGCCGACCGTGCCCTGGCCGGCGATCACGTCGGCATCGTCGAAGGCGGACAGAAAGCGGTAACCGTGGCGCTGCGCCAGTTCAACCGCGAACGCGTAGGCCTCGTCATAGCTGTTGCCATGCTGGCGCACGGTCGCGCCCCAGTGGGCGACGCCGGCGATCTTGGTGGCCGGCGCGCCGTGCGGCATCACGGTGATGGCCGGTACGTCCAGGCGGTAGGCGGCCCAGGCCACGCCCTGGGCATGGTTGCCGGCCGAGGCGCAGATCACCGGGCGTGTGTCGCCGCGCTCGCGCCCGGCCAGCAGCGCGTTGAGCGCACCACGCACCTTGTAGGAGCCGGTGCGCTGCAGGTTTTCCAGCTTCAGCCAGGTGCCGAAGCGCTCGGCATGGTGCAGCGGCGTGGGCGGCAGGAAGCGGCGCAGGCGTGCCTGCGCTGCCAGTACGTCGGCGACGCTTACGTCGCCGACATCGCTTTCCTTGCTGGTGTCAGCGCCCGGCATGGACCACCAGCGAGGGGCAGGCGACCACCGCGTGCGGGGACGGACGGCGAAGAAGACGCCTCCGTACCGGCAGCGTGTTGGAAACGGTACGGGTGTTCATGCGGATACTCCTTCCAGTGCGGTCATCTGCACCGACACGCAGTCGTAGATCTTTTCCATCTGCCGGCACAGCGTTTCCGCCGGGCGCTGGCCATCCACCACCAGCTGCAGGTGCCAGCGACCATCATCGGCGGCCACCGGCGCACCGCTGATCGCGCACGGTGCGAAGCCGCGACGCTCGGCCATGCCGATCACGCGCAGCAGCGCTCCTTCGGCCGGGTGCAGCACCAGGTCAAGCCGGTATTGCATTGGGGATCTCCTGGCGGGCATGGGCGGGGTTGCTTTCCAGCATCGTGCTGTTGGCGGTGTTCGGCGGCACCAGCGGCCACACGTTGGCGCGTGCATCGATGGCCACGTGCAGCAGCGCCGGGCCCGGTTCGGCCAGCAGCGCGGCCAGCCCACCTTCGACGTCATCGCGTGCATCGATGCGGGTGGCGGCGATACCGAACACCTTGGCCAGCGCCACGAAGTCCGGGTTGTCGGACAGGTCGATCTCGCTGTAGCGCTCGGCGAAGAACAGTTCCTGCCACTGTCGCACCATGCCCAGCGAACTGTTGTCCAACAGCACGATCTTCACCGGCAGGCGGCAGCGGGCAATGGTCGCCAGCTCCTGCACGTTCATCATGAAGCTGCCGTCACCGGACACCAGCACCACGGCGCGATCGGGGCAGGCGAACTGCGCACCCATCGCCGCTGGCAGGCCGAAGCCCATGGTTCCCAGCGCGCCACTGGTCAGGTGGTTGCGTGGGTGATTGAAGCGGCAATGCTGGGCGACCCACATCTGGTGCTGTCCAACGTCACAGGCGATCACCGCATCGGCCGGCGCCAGTTCGCTCAACCGCTTCAGCAGCGCCGGTGCGTAGATGTGCTGGCCGGGTGCGTCGTAGCGTGCGGTGAAGCGTTCGCGATGCTGCGCGCAGCGCTTGCGCCACGCGTCCTGGTGGGCCTTGGGGGAGGGAAAGGCCGCACGCAGGGCACGGATGGCGTGGCCGACATTGCCGGGCACGGCGACATCGGCGCTGCGCAGCTTGGAGATCTCGTAGGCGTCGGCGTCGATGTGGACGACGCGGGCGAACGGTGCGAACTCAGCCAGCTTGCCGGTGGCACGATCATCGAAGCGCGCACCCAGCACCAGCAGCAGGTCACTTTCCTGCACCGCCATGTTGGCCGCGCGGGTGCCGTGCATGCCCAGCATGCCCAGCGAGTGCGGGTGATTGGCCGGCAGCGCGCCCAGTCCACGCAGGGTCATCACGGTGGGGATGGCGCTGGCCTCGACGAAGTCACGCAGATCCTGCACCGCATCGCCCAGTGCGATGCCACCACCGGCGTAGACCACTGGTTTTTCGGCCGCCGCCAGTGCGGCGATGGCTTCGGCGATGGCTGCTTCCGCGGGGGCCGGCGGCGGTTCGACGCTGCTCGGCACGTGCACCGGGAGATGACTGGCATCGGCCAGCTGCACGTCCTTGGGCAGGTCGATCAGCACCGGGCCGGGACGGCCCTCGCGGGCGATGCGGAAGGCATCGGCGACCACGCGCGGCAGGTCGTCGACGCTGCGCACCAGCCAGCTGTGCTTGACGATCGGCATGGTCAGGCCGAACACATCCAGTTCCTGGAAGGCATCGGTTCCCAGCAGCGGGGTGGCGACCTGGCCGGTGATGCAGACCATCGGGACCGAATCGAGCATCGCGTCGGCGATGCCGGTGACCAGGTTGGAGGCGCCCGGGCCGGAAGTGGCCACGCAGACGCCGACCTGGTTGCTGGCGCGGGCGAAGCCGTTGGCAGCCAGCGCCGCGCCCTGCTCATGACGTACCAGGATGTGCTTCAGCGAAGAATCCACCAGCGCGTCGTAGAACGGCATGATGGTGCCGCCGGGATAACCGAACAGCGTGCGGACGCCTTCGGCCTCCAGCGCCTGGGTCAGCCAGCGCGCGCCGTTGGCTGGCGCGCTGCGGTGTGTGGAAGAGTTCATGGGGGAGCCTTGCAAAGCGGGTGGGGGAGGCCGCGTGGTTACGCGGCCTGTCCTTGCAACCAGACCATCTTGGCGCGCAGTTCCTTGCCTACCTTCTCAATCGGGTGCTCCAGGTCGGCCTGCTTGAACTTGTTGTAGTTCGGCAGGCCCGCTTCGTACTCGGCTACCCAGTTCTTGGTGAAGGTGCCGTCCTGGATGTCCTTCAGTACTTCCTTCATGCGCGCCTTGGTACCGGCGTCGATCACCCGCGGGCCACTGACGTAGTCGCCGTACTGCGCGGTCTCGGAGATGAACTCCAGCATCCGCGAGATGCCGCCTTCGTAGAACAGGTCGACGATCAGCTTCAGTTCGTGCAGCACTTCGTAGTAGGCGATTTCCGGCTGGTAACCGGCTTCCACCAGCGTCTCGAAGCCGGCCTGCACCAGTGCCGATGCACCGCCGCACAGCACCGCCTGCTCACCGAACAGATCAGTTTCGGTCTCTTCCTTGAAGGTGGTCTGGATCAGGTTGGCGCGGGCGCCGCCCAGGCCGGCGGCATAGGCCAGGGCGTACTCGGCGGCCTTGCCGCTCTTGTCCTGGTAGACCGCCCAGATGCAGGGCACGCCGCGACCGATTTCGTACTCGCGGCGCACCAGCGCGCCGGGGCCCTTGGGTGCGACCAGCACCACGTCCAGATCCTCGCGCGGCTTGATCATGTCGAAGTGCACATTCAGTCCGTGCGCGAACAGCAGCACCGCGCCCTGCTTCATGTTCGGTGCCAGCACATCGTCGTAGAGCTTCTTCTGCACCATGTCCGGGGTCAGCACGGCGACCAGGTCGGCATCCTTCACCGCATCGGCCGGTGCTTTCACGGTGAAGCCGTCGGCCTGTGCCTTGACCTCGGTGGGGCCGCCCGGACGCAGGCCTACCACCACATCGAAGCCGGATTCACGCAGGTTCAGCGCGTGCGCGCGTCCCTGGCTGCCGTAGCCGATGACAGCGATCTTGGTCTGGGGCAGGTCGTTGGTGCTCATGGGGGAGGTTCCTTGCGGTGGGAAGAAAAAAGAACGGCCGGTCGTCGTAGTGACGTACCGGCCGGTCAGGGGAAAGCGATGGGGGAGGCACCATGCATCGCACAGGTACTGCCACCACGAGAGTTCGTGGTGCAGCAGGTCCAGGTTGTGAAGGAGGCGGTGGTCATGGTGGTTGCGTCTGAAACCAGGTCCTGAAATGAAAAAACCCGCACCGGGGCGGGTGCGGGTTTTTGAAGAGTTCCGGTGTGTTTGTTGCTTACACGCTGGCTCGTCCCGCACCTGTTGGTTGGGTAATAAGTACGAGCACAAGAATCGAACGCAGCGAGGCGGCGCCGGTGTCGGCGGCTTCGATGTGGGTTCGCGGTGGCGTGTTGTGATGCAACATGTGATCGAGAGAAACACAGCCGTTTCGGCGATGTCAACCCTTGCGATGGAATTTCCATCGGTTGCCGCTGCATCCAGTTCAATCGCTTGCAGCACAAGTATGGTTGCCGATGAAAGTGTTTATGTGAACCCAAATTCACTCCTTTCAGCGGGTTTTTTGCGCGGGTTCCGGCGGATTTTCACCTTGGTGGGTGCGGACCTTGGTCCGCACCGGATTCACAGAAGTCGGGAACAGTGCGGACCCAGGCCAGCACCCACCCCAGAATCAACGTCCATGACCTCTGCCCGATACCACGTGAAGGCCGCAGCGGCGAAGATCGGGGAACCACCCTTCCATCGGAACCCGACCGTGTCCCGACGCCTTGCCCGTTCCCTGCTCGCCGCCGCCGTGCTGGCTGCCGTACCCGCGCTGTCCTTTGCCGCTGACCGCATTACCGGTCATACCTTCGCCACCCGATCGGAGGTGATCGCCCCGCACGCGATGGCGGCCACTTCGCAGCCGCTGGCCACCCAGATCGCGCTGGACGTGATGAAAGGGGGCGGCTCGGCGGTGGATGCCGCGATCGCCGCCAATGCCGCCCTTGGCCTGATGGAGCCGACCGGCAACGGCATCGGCGGCGACCTGTTCGCCATCGTCTGGGACCCGAAGACGCAGAAGCTGTACGGCTACAACGGCTCGGGCCGCTCGCCGAAGTCGCTCACCCTGGCCGAGTTCCAGCGCCGTGGCCTGAAGGACATCCCGGCCACCGGTCCACTGCCGGTGTCGGTACCGGGCGCTGTCGACGGCTGGTTCGCACTGCACGACCGCTTCGGCCGCAAGCCGATGGCCGACAACCTGGCACCGGCCATCCGCTACGCCCGCGACGGTCACCCGGTGGCTGAAGTGATCGCCTACTACTGGGACCGCTCGGTGCCCAAGCTGTCGCAGTACCCGGGCTTCAAGGAACAGTTCACGATCAACGGCCACGCCCCGCGCAAGGGCGAGATGTGGAAGAACCCGAACCTGGCCAGCACCCTGCAGAAAATCGCCGATGGTGGCCGCGATGCCTTCTACAAGGGTGACATCGCCCGCACCATCGGTGACTACTTCAAGGCCAATGGCGGCTACCTGAGTTACCAGGACATGGCCGACCACCACGGTGAGTGGGTCGAGCCGGTCAGCAGCAACTACCGTGGCTACGACGTGTGGGAACTGCCGCCGAACAGCCAGGGCATCGCCGCGTTGCAGATCCTCAATGTGCTGGAAGGCTACGACTTCTCGAAGATCCCGTTTGGTTCACCGGAGCATGTGCACCTGTTCGTTGAAGCGAAGAAGCTGGCCTTCGCCGACCGCGCGCGTTTCTACGCCGACATGGCGTTCCAGCCGGCACCGGTGCAGAAGTTGATCTCCAAGGAATACGCCGCGCAGCGCCGAACGCTGATTTCGATGGACAAGGCGCTGAAGGAAGTACAGCCGGGCACGCCGAAGCAGCTGGAGCAGGGCGACACCATCTACATGACCGTGGCCGACGCCGACGGCATGATGGTCTCGCTGATCCAGTCCAACTACCGTGGCATGGGCAGTGGCATGGCACCTCCAGGACTGGGTTTCATCCTGCAGGACCGCGGCGAGATGTTCGTGCTGCAGAAGAATCATCCCAACGGCTACGCGCCGGGCAAGCGCCCGTTCCAGACCATCATTCCGGCCTTCATCACCAAGGGCGGCAAGCCGTACGCGAGCTTCGGCGTGATGGGGGGCGCCATGCAGCCGCAAGGCCACGCACAGATCGTGATGAACCTGGTGGACTTCGGGATGAACCTGCAGGAAGCCGGCGATGCGCCGCGCATCCAGCATGAAGGCTCGACCGAACCGACCGGACAGGCCACGGCAATGAGCGATGGTGGCGAAGTGAATCTTGAAACCGGCTTCCCGTACGAGACGGTGCGTGCGTTGATGCGCAAGGGGCATCGCATCGTGTTCGCCGATGGTCCGTATGGCGGGTACCAGGCGATCATGCGCGATCCCGAGACCGGGGTGTATTACGGTGCGTCGGAGAGTCGAAAGGATGGGCAGGCGGCGGGATATTGAGGTTTCTTGGCCACCGGGCTGAGCCCCCTCTGCGGTGTCGGTTCAGAAGCTGGATTGCGTGATTGGGCCGGGCGGGGGGGGGGGTGGGGGGAGG
>NZ_JBWKOO010000023.1:0-58886 GCF_059416125.1 Stenotrophomonas sp. GW821-FHT09E08 | reverse complement strand
ACCTAGAGCCGAACGGTCGCCCGCGCCGGGCTCTCGGCACCTAAGGTGCCAGAGTCGCAAGAGATAAGAGCCGAGCCCATGCTCGGCTCATCGCGCGTAGCGCGGCGCATGGCTGGTTCCAAGGCCGGCCATGCGTCGGAATTCAATCGTATGCAAGGACATGGACTGTTGAAGAAGGTTCTATACATCGCCGTTGCGGTGCTGGTGCTGACGCGGCTGATCGATTTCATGTTCTACGGCGGTCACACCCATGACCTGGTCGGGGCTGTTGGTTTTGCAGTGCTGTTCGCCGGCATCCTGCTGGATGAACGTGCACGCAGCGCAAGTCAGCCACCAGCTCGCCTGCGGCGCCGGGCCAATGTCATAGCGGCGTGCGGTATCGCACTGGTGCTGGGCTCGTTCCTGCTGGAGTGGAAGGTCCTCGGCTGAGCCTGCCGTAATCGCGGCGGCAGGAAAGAGCAGCCGAGCATGGGCTATGCCGGCCGTCCTGACTGGCACCCTTCGTGCCCTCGCACGCGACGTTGGCAGCGGCTCCTGCTGCTGCCTTCGGCTCTACAGCTGAGTGGCGCGTGGCGCGGCGTGGGACAATGCCCCACCCGCCGCCCGCCGTGCCCGCAATGCTGATTGCCTTCAACAAGCCGTTCAACGTGCTCTGCCAGTTCACCGACCGCAGCGTGCCGCCGCGACCGACGCTGGCCGGGTTCGGCCTGCCGCCGCGCGTGTATGCCGCCGGGCGCCTGGACCATGACAGCGAGGGGCTGCTGCTGTTGACCGACAACGGCACGCTGGCGCACAAACTGACCGACCCGAAGCACAAGGCCGACAAGACCTACTGGGTGCAGGTGGAAGGCATGCCCAGCGACGAACAGCTGCAGCAGCTGCGTACGGGCGTGGTGCTCAATGACGGGCCGACCCTGCCGGCGAAGATCGAGCGCCTCGATCCGGCGCCATCGCTGTGGACGCGTGATCCGCCGGTTCGCTTCCGCAAGACCGTACCCGACAGCTGGCTGGCGATCACGATCCGCGAGGGCCGCAACCGGCAGGTGCGGCGGATGACCGCGGCGGTGAACCTGCCGACGCTGCGGCTGGTACGCGCGTCGATGGGGGCGTACCGGCTGGACGACCTGCAGCCGGGGCAGTGGCGGCAGATCGGCTGATGCAGAAAGGGCCGGATACCTTCCGGTACCCGGCCCTCTCGTAGCTGGTGGGGTCAGATCCCTTCCGCAGGAAGAGCTCTGACCCCCGCAGACTCAGGCATCGCTGCCGATGTCGCTGTGCTCGTCGACCACGGTGTCGTTGCGGCGGTCGCGCGCGTTGATGCGCTGGGCCTGGCCGTTCACCACATGGCCCTGCGCGGCCTTCTTCTTCTGCTGCTTGCGGTATAGCGCATAGCCAAGCAGGCCGACGCCAACGGCTGCGGCAGCTACGGCGACTGCCGGGTTGCGGCGCGCGAACCTGGTCGCGGCCTTGCCGCCAGTCTTCACCGCGCCAATGGCGGCACCGGTCTTGATCCAGTCGGCACTGCGCAGGCTGCCACCGGCGCTCTTGAGGCCGTCGCCGGCGGTGTGGGCCAGCTCCAGGGCGCGCTCCAGAGCGCGGTCGGTGATTACGGTCAGCTTGCTCATACGGGGGGTCCTTTGCCTCGGGTCGAAGTCCAGTGTCGCGCGTTGCCCGTAAACGGTATGTCAGTCGGGGTCGCACGTGGTGTGACTCTACCGCAGCCATTCAGGATCAGGCAGGGTGGGGTTGGAGCGCTTTCCCTGGAGACGGGGTCAGAGCCCTTTGCGCTGCAAAGGGATCCGACCCCAGCAATCAGGTGCCGCGCGGCTTGGCCCGATGGGTGGCCGTCGCCGTCCACGGATCATCCGGCCACGGATGGCGCGGGTAGCGGCCCTTCATTTCCTTCTTCACCTCGGCGTAGGTGTGTTCCCAGAAGTTGCGCAGATCCTGGGTGACCTGCAACGGCCGCCCGCCGGGCGACAGCAGGTGCAGGGTGAGCGGCACGCGGCCATCGGCAATGCGCGGGGTGTCGGCCAGGCCGAACAGTTCCTGCAGTTTCACCGCCAGCACCGGTGGCAGCGGTTCGCCGCTCTCGCTGTCCAGCGCATAGGTGATTGGCCGCTCCAGTCCGGACGGCACGGTGATGCGGGTGGGCGCATGACGTTCGACCAGCTGCCGCTGCGACCATTCCAGCGGCGACTTCAGCGCCTCGCCGAAGCTGGCTTCGTCCAGCGCATCCAACCGTGTCTTGCCGGCGAACGCAGGCTGCAGCCACTGCGCACGGTTGGCCAGCAGGGCCACATCGCTGCAGTCAGGCAGATCCAGTTCCGGCATCCAGCGCCGCAGCGACTCCACCCGCGCCTGCCATTGGCGCAGGCCTTCGGTCCACGGCAACGCCTGCAGGCCGAGTTCGGCCACCGCGTCGGTCAGCGCCTGCGCGGCGTGCTGCGGATCAACCCGGCCGGCCGAGCGGCTGTCCAGCACGATGCGGTCGAAACGGGTTTCACGCAGCGCGACGAGCGCGCGGCGGTCGCTGTCCCAGCGCACCACATCCTCGGTGACGAAGCGTTCCGGCCACGACTTGCGCAGCTGGCCTTCGTCCACCGGTGCTGCACGCAGCAGCAGGGCGTCGCGTGCCTCGAAGCGCAGTTCACTGGCCACAAGCCAGGGTTCGCCGCGCAGGTCACTCAATTCGTGCAGGCGCGTGCTGCGGCCATTGGCCAACAGGTAGCGCAGTGGGTCGCTGGGGTGCTGGAAACCGATGCGGTCGGGGAAGGCGTGTGCGAGCAGGTCACCGAGTTCATGGGCTTCGATGCTGGCCGGCGGTGCGGCATCGCAGCGCAGGCGACGTCGCCACTGTTTGGCGGCGGCATCAATCGCGGCCAGACCGCTACGGTTGGCGTCGCCCGGTGCGCGGCCATTGCGGAACGCCGCCAGCGCACGCCAGCGCGCCGCCAGCGCGTCACCGCCCTGGCGCAGCGGATCGCGCGCCTCCAGTAAGGCGGCCAGGTCGGCGGCCAGGGCTTGCGCACGTGCATCGGGCGCCGCCAGCAGCATCGCCGCCATCCGCGGATGCGTACCCAGCGCCAGCACGCGCCGGCCGAGTGCGGTGATCGCGCCGCTGCTGGACAGCGCGCCGAGCCGCTGCAGCAGTTCGCGTGCCGCGCCCATCGGGCCCGCCGGTGGCGGATCGAGGAATCGCAGGTCGCTGCTGCCCCAGGCCGCCAGTTCCAGCGCCAGCCCGGCCAGTTCCACCTGATCGATCTCGGCGCGACGCTGTGGTTCCAGCCGCTGCGACTGCGGCCACAGCCGCCACGCCACGCCCTCGGCGACACGGCCGGCGCGGCCCGCGCGCTGGTCGGCCGATGCCTGCGCGATGGCCACCACGTCCAGCCGGGTGAAGCCGCTGTTGGGGTCGTAGCGCGGCTCGCGTGCCTGGCCGCTGTCGATCACCACGCGCACGCCGGGCAGCGTTACCGAGGACTCGGCGACGTTGGTGGCCAGCACCACGCGGCGGCGGCCATCACTGGACGCCTGCAACACCCGCGCCTGCTGTTCCACTGGCAGCTCACCGTGCAGAGCCAGCACTTCCACGCCGGCATCCAGCGATTCCTGCAGCCCGGCCTGCACCCGCGCGATCTCGCGCTGGCCGGGCAGGAATACCAGCAGGTCACCCGGGTGCTCGGCCAATGCCTGTTGCACCGCGCGGCGCACCTGCAGTTCCAGCGCTTCATCGCGGCGCACCGGGAAGTGACTGACCGCCACCGGGTAGCTGCGGCCTTCGCTGCTCAGGCGCGGCGCATCAAGGAAGCGGGCAAGGCGCTCGCCATCCAGCGTGGCCGACATCACCACCAGGCGCAGGTCCTCGCGTAGCTGCGCCTGCACGTCCAGCGCCAGGGCCAGGCCGAGGTCGCCACTGAGGTGGCGTTCGTGGAATTCATCGAACAGGATCGCGCCGACCGTTTCCAGCATCGGGTCGTCCTGCAGCATGCGGGTCAGGATGCCCTCGGTGACGACTTCAATCCGCGTACGCGCGGAGACCTTGTTCTCGAAGCGGATGCGGTAACCGACGGTGCCGCCCACCTCTTCGCCCAGCTGCCGCGCCATGAACAGTGCGGCGCTGCGCGCTGCCACCCGGCGCGGTTCCAGCATGATGATCTTCCGGTCCTGCAGCCACGGCGCATCGAGCAGGGCCAGTGGCACCTGGGTGGTCTTGCCGGCGCCGGGCGGGGCCTCCAGCACCAGCCGCGGGTGTGTGGCCAGGTGCTGCTGGATCTGCGGCAACAGCGGGGAAATCGGGAAGAGCGGGGCGTTCATGTGCAAAGGATAAAGGGCCACGGCAGCCGCAGGTACAATGCGCGGGCACTTTTCCCCCGCGATGACCATGCACCTGATCGATATCGGCGCCAACCTGACCCACGACTCCTTTGACCGTGACCGCGATGCCGTGCTGGACCGCGCACGGCAGGCCGGCGTGGTGCAGATGGTCATCACCGGCGCCAGCCGCGAGCACTCGCCGTTGGCCGTGCAACTGGCGCAGCAGCACCCCGGCTTCCTGTACGCCACCGCGGGCGTGCACCCGCATCACGCGGTGGAATACACCGAGGAATGCGACGCCGAGATGCGCGCGCTGCATGCGCACCCGGAAGTGGTGGCGGTGGGCGAGTGCGGGCTGGACTACTTCCGTGACTTCTCGCCGCGCCCGGCCCAGCACCGTGCGTTCGAGCGCCAGCTGCAGCTGGCCGCGGACAATGGCAAGCCGCTGTTCCTGCACCAGCGCGACGCGCATGCTGACTTCATGGCACAGATGAAGAACTTCGAGGGTCGCATCGGCCCTGCGGTGGTGCACTGCTTCACCGGCGAACGCGACGAGCTGTTCGACTACCTGGACCAGGATTGGTACATCGGCATCACCGGCTGGTTGTGCGACGAACGCCGTGGCGCGCACCTGCGCGAACTGGTGAAGAACATCCCGGCCAACAGGTTGATGATCGAGACCGACGCGCCGTACCTGCTGCCGCGCACGTTGAAGCCGATGCCGAAGGACCGTCGCAACGAACCGATGTTCCTCTCGCACATTGTGGAAGAGCTGGCGCGCGACCGGGGCGAAGACGTGGCGGTGACGGCGGCCAATGCGACTGCAGCGACGCGTGCGTTCTTCCGCCTGCCCGACGCGGGTTGATTCCCTTCGTCGCGGCGACCCTGCGTCGTAGAGTCGAGCAAGCTCGACTCTACGGAAGCGGTGGTAGCGCTGGGCCATGCCCAGCGAGCGCAGCGACCAGATCTTCCAATCCTTCCCGATACGTCGGGAACCTCGGCTCCCACCCCAGCGCTTCACGCGTGCCGCGACTGTCGATGCGCTTGTTGCTCTCGTAGAAGCGTCGCAGCGTCGGGCTCAGTGCAGGGTCGTCCCATGCCACTGCAGGTGGCATCGCAAAGCCGCCCAGCTGCGCGGCGAAGGCCAGTACCTCCTGCGACGGTGCCGGCTCGTCATCGGCCGGCAGATACAGCCCATCCACGCACGGCCGCCGCATCGATGCGATAACGACCGTTGCCAGGTCATCCACGTGCAGCCGGTTGAATACCAGCCCAGGACGCACTACGTGGCGCGCACGTCCCTGTGCCAGCTGCAGCAGCGCATTGCGCCCCGGCCCGTACAGGCCGGGCAGGCGGAACACTGCCGATGCGATGCCGCGTTCTTCAGCAAGCGCACGCCATTGCGCTTCGGCCCGCAGGCGCTTCACGCCGGCTGCTTCAGTGGCATCGGCTGCACTGCGCTCGTCGATCCAGCCGCCGGCCCGATCGGCATATACCGACGTGGACGACAGATAGCCCACCCAGCGCAATGCCGGGCTGGCCTGCAGCGCGGGCAGCAACAGACGCAGTGCCGGGTCACCCTCGGCATCGGGCGGCACGCTGCACAGCACGGCCTCGGCCTGCGCGATCTCATCGAGCAGGGCCGTCGATGGCGTGGCGTCGGCGCGTAGCTGATGGCGCAGCAGGCCATCGTGCGGTCCCGACGCCGGGTCGCGCACCGTGCCGACCACGTGTACGCCCAGCACCCGCAGATGCGTGGCCAGCACGCACCCGCTCCAGCCCATGCCGAGGATCAACACCCGCGCGGGCAGGGCGTTGGCCTGCGTCGTATCGCTCACGCGCCGCGCAGTGCCTGGTAGGCCTGCAGGCTGCTGTAGGCGACCTGCAGCAGCAGGCCTTCCTGGTCGGCCTTGCGCGCACGCGCCAGCATGTCGCCGACAATCTGCGCGGCCTCCACCTGCTGGCCGGCCTCCAGATCGCGCAGCATCGAGGCCTTCAACGCTGAACCGGCCTGGGTCAGGGTCCCGCGCGCGGTGTCCTGCGCGGCATCGGGAATCGGCTCACCGGCAGCTTCGGCCACGGCCAGGCATTCGTCGTACAGGCCGCGCACGATCGCTTCGCCATCATCGGTGGCGACGATGGTTCCGATATCCGCACGCAGCAGGCAGGTAGCGGCGGCCAGCGCAGTCAGGAAGGTGTACTTGATCCACTGCTCCTGCCCAATGTGTTCGCTGGCCAGGTGGTCCAGGTTGGCCTGCGCACAGGCGGCGGCGAAGGCGCGCACGCGCGTGGAGATCACACCGCCGTCGCGCTCGCCGAAGGTGAGCTTGGCCGGCTTGCCCAGATGCAGCACGGCGCCGTCGGGTGCCTTGGTGGCGCTGATGAAGCACAGGCCACCGAGCACCGCTTCGCGGCCGAAGCGCGCATCGAGCGCGTTGTAGTGATGCAGGCCGTTGAGGATCGGCAGTACGGTGGTGTTCGCACCGACTGCCGGCGCGATGGCATCGATCGAGCTGTCCAGGTCGTAGGCCTTGCAGCTGAGGATGACCAGGTCGAACGGCTTCTGTGCGGCAAGCGCGGGCAGGGCGTCGGCGGTGACGTGCTGTACCGGGAAGCTGGCATCGCCGAGCGGGCTACGGATGACCAGGCCGTCACGGTCCAGCTGGGCGGCGCGTGCGGGGCGCACGAGGAAGGTCACGTCCACGCCGGCCTGGGCCAGGCGACCACCGAAGTAACCGCCGGTACCGCCGGCGCCAAGGATCAGGATGCGCATTGCACGTTCACCGTCTTCTGGGGAATCAGGAGTGCGATTGTGCCGGAGATTGCGGCCAACGGCGGAGCCCCTCGTGGTGGAAGAAGCACAAGCCGTGCCTGGTCGGGCGGTCCGGGTGCGGCCACCACGGAAGACAGATCAGGAGCGAAAGCGGGTCGCTCGCTGCGCTCGCTCGTGTGGAGCGGTGCTCAGGGCAGTTGTTCGCTGAAGTCTTCGGTGTAGCCCAATAGCAGTGTGGTGCGGTTGGCCAGCGTTGCAGCCAGTTGTGACCACGTGTCGTGCGTTCCGGCCGCGTAGACGCGCCGCAGGTCCGCGACCAACGCGCTCGCCTCTGCAGGCGACGGTGCGCTGTCGCGCTGGAAGCCGAGCCACGATGCGCCGAGTCCGAACAGGCGGTAGTCGTAGTGCTCCTGCAGATGCCGTATGAGGGCGTGGTTCTGGAAGATATCCCAGTCCGCGCTGAAGTAGCCGTTGGGCAGGGCGGCGATCAGCAGGTCATCACGGGTCACGGGCACCTGCTGCACGCAGACCACGTCATCGATGATGAGATCCGGTGTCGCATTGGCAGCGACCAGTGCCTCGATATCCTCATCGCTGCACATCAAGGTACCCGCCAGCGCGCTCCACTCCAGCCGATGCATGGAGTGCTCGAGCTGCGCGACCACATGCGCCAGCAACCGCCTGCGCGCGGCCCAGGCATCTCCGGGTGTTGCCGGCTCCTCGTCCTCGTACAACGCGATACGCTCGTCGTCGGATGCATGCATGCTGGTGTAACGGCACTGGCCGACATCATCGAGCGTGCACAGGTAACGATGAAGGGGATCAGCCGTCTGCAGTGAGGCCAGGCAACCCAACACCTCATCCAGCGTGGGCGAACCGCTCAGCAACGCACGGCTGAACGCATCGATCGGACCATCCGACACGGCCTTGTCCAAAGGAATGGAAGTGATCTTCATGACCACAGCCTATCCGTAATCCGAGACGAAAAGAGCCGAGCATCGGCCTTACCGGGAACGCTCCATCCACGCATGGCGTGGATCTACCGTGTCGACCAAGGTCGACACCTACCAGCAGCGACCGGAAACTGTCAGGGGTGGGGCGGTGTGGGGGTGCAGGACCGTTGGCGCCATGGATGGCGCCATCGAGCCCCCACGGACGGGTTTACGGCGTGTCCTGCACCCCCGCACCGCCCCGCCCAACTCGTGATGCTTCCGCCTTGGCTGTTGCTGTTGCTGTTGCTGTTGCCGGCCAGCGGCCGGCACTACCACTGCGGGTGCAGGGCCGCAGGCCCTGCAGGCAACCCTCAGCTACGCATGCCCACGCCACGGCGCAGCAACCACAGCGCCAGTGCCGTCAGCACTACCACGAAGCCGATCATCAGCGCATACGCCACCAGCACCGGCACATCGCTGCTGCCCAGCAGGCCATAGCGGAACGCATTGACCATGTAGAAGATCGGATTCGCATGCGTCGCCGCCTCGGCCCAGCCCGGCAGCAGCTTCACCGAATAGAACACGCCACCCAGATAGGTCAGCGGGGTGAGGATGAAGGTCGGCACGATCGCCACGTCATCGAACTTCTTCGCGTACACCGCATTGATGAAGCCGGCCAGCGAGAAGATCGTCGCACCCAGGATCACCGTGGTCAGCGTCACCAGCGGATGCGGGATGCGCACCGGGGTGAAGAACATCGCGATGATCAGCACGATCACGCCCACCATCAGGCCGCGCAGCACCGCACCGGCCACATAGCCCCACAGGATCACCCAGTTCGGCATCGGGCTGACCAGCAGCTCTTCCACGTGGCGGCCGAACTTGGCTCCGAAGAACGAGGAGCTGATGTTGCCGTAGCTGTTCTGGATCACGCTCATCATCACCAGGCCAGGCACGATGAACTGCATGTAGGTGTAGCCGCCCATGTCGCCCACGCGCGAACCGATCAGGCCGCCGAAGATCAGGAAGTACAGGGTCATGGTGATCGCAGGCGGTACCAGGGTCTGGCCCCAGATGCGCATGATGCGTGCGACTTCGCGGCGCACGATTGTCATCAGTGCGATGCGGTTGCGCTGGCCGTCGGTCAGGACCGGGGTCGGGGTGCTGCTCATGCGGACGTCTCCTGGTTGCCGGTGAGGCGCACGAACAGTTCCTCCAGGCGGTTGCTCTTGGTACGCATCGAGCGCACGCGGATGCCCGCCGCGTTCAGTGCCTCGAACACGCGGTTCAGATCCATCGCACGTGGCATGTCGATGTCCAGCGTATGGCCGTCGGTGGCGGTCAGGGTTGCCCCCTCGATCACCGGCAACTGGGCGGGCAGGGTGCCGTCGATGTCCAGCAGGAAGCCTTCCACGTCAAGCTTGGCCAGCAGTTCGCGCATCGGGCCCTGGGTGACGATCTGGCCGTGGTCGATGATGGCCAGGTTGCGGCACAGGTGCTCGGCCTCTTCCAGGTAGTGGGTGGTGAGGATGATCGTGGTGCCGGCGGCGTTGATCTCCTTCAGCACCCGCCACATGTCGCGGCGGATCTCGATGTCCACGCCAGCGGTCGGTTCGTCCAGGATCAGCAGGCGCGGCCGGGTCATCATCGCGCGGGCGATCATCAGCCGGCGCTTCATGCCACCGGACAGGGTGCGGCTCATCACCTGCGCCTTCTCCCACAGGTGGGCGCGCTTGAGCTCGACTTCGGCCATCTGCTCGGCTTCGGCGCGCGGCACGCCGTAGAAGCCGGCGTAGTTCACCAGGATGTCGAAGGGCTTTTCGAACAGGTTGAAGTTGATTTCCTGCGGCACCAGCCCGATCAGGCGCATGGTGGCGCTGCGGTTGCGCACCAGGTCGCTGCCGAACACTTCCACCTGGCCCTCGCTGAGGTTGACCAGGGAGCTGATGATGCCGATCAGGGTCGACTTGCCGGCACCGTTGGGGCCGAGCAGGGCGAAGAAGTCGCCCGGGGCCACTTCCAGGGAAACGCCCTTCAGGGCCTGGGTGCCGTTGTCGTAGGTCTTGCGCAGGTCGCGCACGCGCAGGGCGGGCGCCGTATCGTTCAGGGAAGCCAAGCTCGAAGCCTTCGCGCCCATGGGCTGGCGCTGGAGAGGGGCGGGGAGGGGCTATTATAGAAGACCCCGAGGGCTTGCCCCGGCTACACACTGTCCCGAAAAGTCGTGCCTGTTCAATTCCCCCTCAAGCTGGTCGGCTGCCGCATGCTGGCCCCGACCGTCGGCCACTACCAGTTCGTGCGTGACGATGGACAGCCACTGGATTTCCAGCCCGGCCAGTTCATCCAGGTCCATTTCAGCTACGCCGACGGTACCGAAACCAAGCGCAGCTATTCGCTGGCGACCATCCACGACCACGCGCTGGGCCCGGGCGAGGCGGTGGATATCGCGGTCAGTTTCGTACCCGGTGGCGCCGCTACGGCGCTGTTCGAGGCGCTGCAGCAGGGCAGCCAGATCAGTGCGTCCGGCCCCTATGGCCGGTTCTGCCTGAATCCGGGTGACCACAACGCCCGTTACCTGCTGATCGCCACCGGTACCGGCGTTACCCCGTACCGCTCCATGCTGCCGCTGCTGGAAAAGGCCATGGCCGAACGCGGTGTGCAGATCGTGCTGCTGCAGGGCGCGCGCAGCCCGGGTGAACTGCTGTACAGCGAAGACTTCTACAGCTTCGCCGAAAAGCATCCGAACTTCCGCTATGTACCGTGCCTGTCGCGCGAATTGCCCGCCGATCCTCATCCGGACGTACAGCACGGCTACGTCCAGCAGGCGCTGTCCGGCTTCACCCCGGACCCGGCCACCGACATCGCCTACCTGTGCGGCAACCCGGACATGGTCGATGCCTGTGCCGAACTCCTCAAGGCCGCCGGCCTGGGCAATCCGCAGATCCGCCGCGAGAAGTACGTCAGCAGTAAGTAATCCCGGGTAGTGCCGGCCGCTGGCCGGCAGTCCCACGAACCGAAGGCGGCGTCACGCCGCCCCCGGTGCCGTGCCTCAGTACGCGATCCAGGCGTCACGCCAGGCATAGCCGGTGCCCGGGCGGTAGGCATCGGCGTTGATGTTGCACCAGGCGCCTTCCGGGAACGGGCGGCAGGCGTACAGCTTGCCGTCGGTGCCCTTGACCACGGTCTCGCCCGGCTTGTAGCTGCCGATACCGGCCGGATACACGAAGTCGTAGTCGTCACCCGGCGGCGGATCGACCGGACCCGGCAAGCGGGTATCGAGCTGGAACAGGTTGCCCGGCCTCAGATAGACACGGTTCTCGGTGGCCGAGGCGACGGGCGTGATCACGCCATCCTTCATCACGCCCACGCGTGCCTGTTGGGCGCTGCCATTGACCTTGCGGGCCAGCGCCAGCGGCCACTGGTTCGCAGCGGTCTGTCCGGCTGCCAGGGTGATCTCCGGGCGTTCCAGGTCGTTGCCCTGGGCATTGAACACGCGCAGGGTCACGGTGGTGCCAACGTCCAGCGCACCGCGGGCGGTCACCGGACCAGCATCCTGCCACTGCGGCGGCGGGGTCACGCCACCGCCCCCCTCGAAGCGCACGTCCGCGCAGGTGTAGAACGCTTCGCCCGAATCCGAGCGCTGCCAGGTGTTGTAGATGATGTGCTGGCCGCTGCGCTCGGGCAGCGGGCAGTCCAGCTTGTAGACGTCGCCGGAAAGCGGCACGTTGCCCAGCGTGCAGAACTCCTGCAGGTCCGCCCAGCGCAGCGGGCTGCCCGGCTGCCAGCCGTCGCGGGTGACGTAGAACTTCCACTCGCGTGTGGCATGCGGCGCCGGTGCCTTGAACTCGAAGGTGTAACGCCCGCGCGAATCGGCGCGGATCGGCGAGGTCGGCCAGTCACTGCGGTTCAGATCGAGGCCGCGGTACTTGCTGTTGCCGCCGCTGCACAGCTCACCATCTGGAACAACCGCTTGATGGTTGCCGTTGGCGTTGGCCTGGTTGACGCCGGCCCAGTCATAGAACGGCTGTGCGCCACCGATGGCCTTGGCGGCGGCACAGGCCGGGTTGGTCGGGTTCTCGGGGTTGCCCTGGTAACAGGAATAGACGCGGCTGGATGGCTTGGACAGAGTGCCGTGTGCGAAAGCGCCGCCAGATATGGCTACACCCGCGACAACGGATAGCGCGAGGACGGCCCGCTGGGACAAATGCATGGAGATTCTCCTGTGGGTGATGGAACCCCGCGGAGTTTCGACACGCGTTCCCCTGGTCGCTATAGGAATAGTTTGAAAGGGGAAGGTGCGTTTACTTTGCTGAGATGAAGCTCACATTGTTCGGGGAACGGCGTTCTTCCGCCGTTCCCCGAATGACATCTCAGTAGGGCACCCACGCATCACGCCAGGCCGCGCCTGCACCCGGCCGATAGGCTTCGGCGTTGACGTTGCACCATGCACCTTCCGGGAACGGGCGGCAGGCATACAGCTTGCCATCGCTGCCCTTCACCACGGTCTGGCCCGGCACGTAACTGCCGATGCCGGCGGGGTATACGTGGTCGAAATCGCCGCCCGGTGACGGCGTCCCCGGGTCCGGCACCTTGGTGTCGAGCTGGAAGCGGTTGCCGTTCTTCAGGTACACGCGGTTGTCGGTGGCCGAGGCGGAGGGCGTGATCACGCCGTTGTTCAGCACGCCCACGCGCGCATGCTGGGCACTCGCGTTGACCTTGCGGGCCAGCGCAAACGGCCATTGCGCGGCCGCGGTCTGGCCGCTGGCCAGGATCGCTTCCACGCGTTCGACATCATTGCCGTTGGCATTGAACACGCGCAGCGCCAGGATGGTGCCGACCGGCAGCTCGCCGCGCGCGGTGACCGGGCCGGCGTCCTGCCACTGCGCTGCCGGCGCGGCGCTGCCGCCGCTTCCTTCAAAGCGCACGTCCATGCAGGTGTAGAACGCTTCGGTCGAATCCGAGCGCTGCCAGGTGTTGTAGATCACATGCTGGCCGCTGCGCTGCGGCAGCGTGCACTGCAGCTTGTAGGTGCCATCGGCCGACAGCGGCGTGTTGCCCAGCGTGCAGAACTCCTGCAGGTCGGCCCAGCGCAGCGGGCTGCCCGGCTGCCAGCCGTCGCGGGTGACGAAGAAGCGCCAGTCGCGCGTGGCATGTGGTGCGGTTGCCTTGAACACGAAGGTGAACTTGCCGTTGGCGTCTGCCTGGATCGGAGTGGTCTGCCAGTCGCTGCGGTTCACATCCAGCCCGCGGAAGGTCGGGTTGTTGCCGCTGCACAGCTTGCCGTCGGGCACTACGGCCTGGTGGTTGCCGTTGGCGTTGGCCTGATTGATGCCGTTCCAGTCGTAGAACGCCTGCGAACCACCGACGGCCTTGGCGGCGGCACAGGCCGGGTTGGTCGGGTTCTCCGGATTGCCCTGGAAACAGGCATAGACGCGGCTGATCGGCGTGGTCATCGTGCCATGGGCAAATGCATCGCTGGCTACCAGCAGGCCAGCGGCGGCCAATGAAGTGGCCAGCAACAGCGGTGTGGATCGGAATGACATGGCGCTTCCTTGTGGTCGTCGAAAGAGAGCGGTGACCGCAGGAGCTGCGCTGCACGGCGGACTTTCGGCGGCACCACGGCGAGTATCGAGTCGCGATGCGGGCTGAGGAACCACGGAAGCGCCGATCCGTGACTGTGGGTGTGAAGCCCTTCCCGCCAGCTTCACGTGGGGCTGAACGGATGCGTTGGCGGTCACGCGACAGGCGTGGCATCGATCACGTCGTGGAGATCGTGCTGGCCAATCTCGCGGTCGATCCGATCGGCCTGGCACGAAAAGCAGCCATGTGCCGCGTTGTGCAACTGGACGAAGGCCACCGCTGGGTCGGCGAACAGGCTGTCTAGTAGCGTGGGGACGTCGGTGCCGGCGCAGACCTGCGCAGCCAGCATCAGCGCAGCGTGGTCATAGGCGCGCAGCGAGATCATCCGCCGTTGCACATAGGGAGGCACCTCGCCCGCTGGCAGCACGCAACGGGTCACCCCGCGCTGCACGAAGATCGGGCCGGAGGCGTGATAGGGAGAGTGCAGGGGCAGATGGACATGCGACAACAGCAGCAGTTCGCTGCCACTGGGTGGATCGCTCAGGCTGATCCGGCAGGGATGGCCGCCGCTCTCGCCGGCCCAGCGACGCTGGATGCCCAGCGCGGCGAGTTCGCGCTCACTTTTCTCGAACAGGTGCTGGAAGGGGCGGTGGTCGAGGCCACCGAGGTACCAGGTGTGCACGGACGTCTCCTTGGATTTCCTGCGGAGTCTGCCCATGCGTCGCCGGTCCTGCTCGCCGTTTTCCGACCCCGCATCACCCTCGGACCGGACAACGCCATGGGGACTGCACCACAAGGCGCTAAGATGCGCGCGCCGCCCCGGTCGACGAGCGCCGCATGTCCCTGGATTTCCCCACCATCACCGTGCTTGGCTTCCTGCTCTGCATCGGCATTGCGGTGGGGTTCTCGTTGCTGCTGGTCGTGCTGCGCGGGCAACCGGTGCTGCGCCAGTGGACCATCAGCCTGTGGCTGCTGACCGTGGGCGTGACCCTGCTGGCCTTGCGGCCGTACCTGCCGCTGGCCCCGGCCGTGCTGGCCGGCAATGCGGCGATGGCCGGTTGTGGCCTGATGATGCTGCGCGGCGTGGCACTGCACCTGGAGCAGCCGTTGCCGTTGTGGCGGCCGCTGCTGATCGCGGCCGCGTTCATGGCAGGCATCTTCGCCTTCCTGGTGCTCTGGCCGAACCTGCACCTGCGCCTGCAGGTGTTCAGTGTGTTCGCGCTGATCGTCGATGGCTGGATCGCATGGCTGCTGCTGCGACATGCACCGGCGCAGCAGCGCACCAGCTGCCGGCTCGCGGCGGCGGTGTTCCTGGCCGAGGCTGCGCTGTACGCCGTGCGCTTGTTCCTGCCGGTGGCACCCGATGCCGGCGAGGACATCATGCGTACCGGCTCGCCGATGTTCGTTACCTACATCGCCGGCGTGATGCTGGAACTGGCGCGCTGTTTCGCGATGGTGCTGCTGCTGGTCGAGCGCATGCTGGTCGATCTGCGGCATGCGGCACGCACTGATGGCCTGACCGGCCTGCTCAATCGTAGCGCGCTGCTGGCCGACGGCCAGGCACAGCTGCAGCTGATGCGCCGGCAGCAACGGCCGCTGGCCCTGCTGCTGGTCGACGTCGACCACTTCAAACGGATCAATGATCGCTGGGGCCACCTGGCCGGTGACCAGGTACTACGTCACTTTGCTTCGGTGCTGCAGCACAGCACGCAGGGGCGGACACACCTGTTGGGCCGCTATGGGGGCGAGGAATTCGTGCTGGTCCTGGCCGACGGTACGTCGAGCGACGCAGTGGCGTTGGCAGCGCTGATCCGCACCCGCCTGCAGCAGTACCCTGCATTGCTGGCCGGTGGGCCGGTGACGGTCACCGCCAGCATCGGCCTGGCCATGGACGAGGGCCAAGGTGATCTGTCGACGCTGCTGGCAGCGGCTGACGCCGCGTTGTACCGGGCCAAAGCCGAGGGCCGCGATCGCCTGGTCTGCGCCGTTCCGGCGACGATTTCGGCCTTGCCCATCGCCGACGACGCCGTGCCCGTGTAAGTTGAGTCACATCTTCCGCGGCAGCCCGTCGTGGTTGCCAGGAACGTCCTCCAGGGGAAACGAGCACGATGCAAAGACACCACCTCGCGTTGGCCGCAGCGTTGGCCAGCCTGATGCTTGCCGGTTGCAGCCAGTTACCGTCACCCGGCGCCGAAGGCGCCAGCGATGCACCAAGCCGCCGCTTCGGCACGATCGATTTCCAGCCCTGTACGCTGTCCACCGAAGGTGCCAGCGCCAACGTCGAGGCGCAGTGCGCCACCCTGCAGGTGCCGGAGAACCGTGCACAGCCCGATGGTCGACGCATCGGCCTGCGCATCGCCTGGCTGGAATCGGGCAGCAGCGGCTCCAGCCAGCCCGACCCGGTGTTCTTCCTGGCCGGTGGCCCCGGCCAGGCGGCCAGCGAAGTGGCCGTCATCGTCGATACCGCGCTGCGCCAGGTGCGCAAACAGCGTGACGTGTTCCTGATCGACCAGCGCGGCACCGGCGGCTCCAATCCGCTCAGCTGCCACGGCACGGACGGCAAGGAACTGCAGATGGACGAGGACGCCGCCCCCACAGAGGCGTCGCTGCGCGACTACGCACAGCGCTGCGCGGCCTCGCTGCAGGGGCGTGCCGATGCACGCTTCTACACCACCACCGAGGCCATCGCCGACCTGGACGCCGTGCGCCAGGCCTTGGGCGTGGACCGGATCAACCTGGTTGGCGGCTCCTACGGGACCCGCGTGGCCCAGCGCTATGCCGGCGCTTACCCGCAGCACACCCGCAGCATCGTCATCGATGGCGTAGTGCCCAATGAACTGGTGGTGGGTGGCGACTTCGCCACAACGTTCGAGGATGCGATCGCCCTGCAGTCGGCGCAGTGCCGCAAGGATGCCGCCTGCAGCAAGCGCTTCCCGACCGACACCCGCGCGCAGCTGCGCAGCGTGGTCGAGACACTGCGCCGTGCCCCGGTTTCGGTCGAGTACCGCGATCCTGGCACCTATCAGACCCGCAAGGATGTGCTGAATCCGGACAGCGTGGTGGGTCTGGCCTTCGCTTTCTCCTACGTTCCGCAGTACGCCTCGCTGTTGCCGCTGGTGCTCGATGAGGCCGCGCAGGGACGCTACGCGCCCCTGGCCTCGCTCGCGCGTGGTGCGAACCGCAGCATGGATTTCCAGATCAACCGCGGCATGCAGTGGTCGGTGATCTGCGGCGAGGATGCGCCGCGCTACAGGGCGCCTGCCGAGGACCCGGAGGGACTGTTCGGCAACGAGGTGGCCAGCGCGTTCTTCGCCGCGTGCCCGGTATGGCCGCACCAGCCGGCGCCAGCCGCCAATGCCGTGCCGCTGCGCAGCGAGGTACCCGCGCTGCTGCTGTCCGGTGAACTGGATCCGGTGACACCCCCGCGCTACGCCGAGCAGGTACTCAAGGGCCTGCCGAATGGCCGTGCACTGGTCGCCCGTGGCCAGGGCCACGGCACGCTGAGTGCCGGCTGCATGCCGCGCCTGCTCGGCCAGTTCATCGACAGGACCGATGCCAAGGCGCTGGATGCCGGCTGCCTGGACACGCTGAGCTACGTGCCGGCGTTCACCTCGTTCAACGGATGGGAACCATGATCGTCGCCGACAACCTGCACAAGGCTTTCGACACCCGTACCGGGCGCATCCAGGCAGTCGCCAACGTCGGCTTCCGTGCCGAGGATGGCCGCATCACCGGCCTGCTCGGCCCCAATGGTGCCGGCAAGACCACCACCATGCGCATGCTGTACACACTGATGACTCCGGATCAGGGCAGCATCAGCGTCGATGGCATCGACGCGGCGCGCAATCCGGTGGAAGTACGCCGCCACCTAGGCGTCCTGCCCGATGCGCGCGGTGTCTACAAGCGCCTGACCGCGCGCGAGAACATCGCCTACTTCGGCGAGCTGCATGGCCTGTCGGCCGAGCGCATCCGCGAACGCATCGAAGTGCTGTCGCATGCCTTGGACATGGGTGACATCCTCGATCGCCAGACCGATGGCTTCTCGCAGGGCCAGCGCACCAAGACCGCGATCGCCCGCGCGCTGGTGCACGACCCGCGCAACGTCATTCTTGATGAACCCACCAACGGCCTGGACGTGATGACCACGCGCGCGCTGCGCCGTTTCCTGCTGGGCCTGCGCGAAGAGGGCCGTTGCGTGATCCTGTCCAGCCACATCATGCAGGAGGTGGGCGCACTGTGTGACCACATCGTGATCATCGCCAAGGGCACGGTGATGGCAGACGGCAGCGCCGATGAACTGCGCGCGCAGGCCGGCGAACCCAACCTGGAAGACGCGTTCGTGAAACTGATCGGCAGCGAAGAGGGCCTGCACGCATGAGCATGATGTCGACCCTGATGACGGTAATGCGCAAGGAACTGCGCGATCTTTCCCGTGATCGCCGCACGCTGCTGCTGACCCTGCTGTTCGGGCCGCTGCTGTACCCGGTGCTGCTGCTGGGCATGGGCAAGCTGGCCGAGAGCCGGGTACGCACCCAGATCGAACAGCCGCTGCAGATTCCAACCATCGGTGCGGAGAATGCACCGAACCTGGTGCGCTTCCTCGCCGCACAGGGGCTCAATACCGCACCGGCGCCGAAGGACCTGGCCGAGGCCATCCGCAGCCAGGACATCGACGTGGCGCTGCGCATCAGCGATGACTTCGGCAAGGACTGGGCCGACGGCAAGCCGGCGCTGGTGGAAGTGATCAAGGACAGTACCCGCCGTGCCGCCGAAGTGCCCAGCGCGCGGCTGGAAGCGGCGCTGGCCACCTACAACGGCCAGGTCGGTGCGCTGCGATTGATGGCGCGTGGCGTTGACGCGCAGGTGGCGCGGCCGCTGGATGTGGCACGCCAGGACCTGGCCAGTGCCGAGGCCAAGCGCGGCATGATCCTCTCGATGCTGCTGCCGGTGCTGCTCACGCTGACCTCGTTCATCGGCGGCGCCTATCTGGTGATGGATGCCACCGCCGGCGAGCGCGAGCGGCAGTCACTGGAACCGTTGCTGGCCACGCCTGGCTCGCGCAGCGCGATCGTCAGCGGCAAGATCGCGGCTGCCTGCGTGGTCGGCTTTGTGTCACTGCTGCTGACCCTGGTGGCATTCAAGGTGAGCGCACAGATCGCGCCCGGCAACATCGGCCGCCAGTTCAACATGAACGTCGCTTCGATGCTGCAGATGCTGCTGGTGATGCTGCCGATGCTGATGATCGGTACCTCGCTGCTGACCTTCCTGTCGGCGGCGGCCAAGAGCATGAAGGAAGCGCAGAGCCACATGACCTGGCTGATGCTGCTGCCGATGATGCCCGGTTACGCACTGGTGGCGTACCCGCTGAAGAGCGAGCTGTGGCAGTACGCCGTGCCGTTCCTGTCGCAGAACCAGATGCTGCTGAAGGTGATCCGCCACGAGACGATCACGCCGGCGGTGTGGGCGATCTACCTGGGCGCCAGCCTTGGCCTGGCCGCGGTGCTGTGGTTCGCTGCCGTGCGTCGCTACCACAACGAGCGTCTGGCCATCTCGGGCTGACCGGAAAAAGGGACGGAGGGGATTAAGTCGTTTCTGCCTCTCCCGTCCCCTCCTTTCGGGGGCGTCCCCGCTTGCGCAGCACCACCGGTCGCCCGAGTGCTTCTTCCACCATTCGCAGGTACGTCGCATTTCCCAATGGATGTTGCGCAGTACTGTGAGCACGGATTGCAGGCAGGTCAGCGGACGCATTCAGATCCCGCAGGAACTGCGCATAGAGCGTCGTCCGCTGTCGCTTGGTCGGGGCCAGTGCCTGAAAGGCGGGATGTTCCGTCAGCATCGGATCATCGCGGCGCTGCAGGTTTCCGTGCACGCTCGACCATGGGTGATCTTCCGCATGGGCTGCCATGCCTGCGCGAACGGGATTGAGTTCGATGTAGCGATAAACGCTGAGCAGATAGGCGTCGCTGTCCACCATCGAAGAATGGAATCGGCCCTGCCAGAGAGGTCCGCTGCGCTCATGCCGCTGATTGAATGCCTGGACATAGTTGTTGCCCTGCATCCGCATCGCGTTGGCCAAGCCGACCTGAGTGGAGGGTGTGGCCAATAGATGGACGTGATTGCCCATCAGTACGTATGCGTGCAGCGCGACATGGTGTTTCAGGAAGGCGCCGTGCAACAGATGCAGAAACAACTGGCGGTCTATATCGTCAACGAAGATCGCTCCCTTGTTCACACCGCGCTGGGTTAGGTGGTAGGGCTGGCCGGCCAACATCAGGCGTGCTTGTCGAGGCATGGGAGCTCACGGGTCCGAGGAGTGACCAGCGTGCGGCGACCGTGGCTGCGGAGGGCATCAGGCGATGCCGCGAGATTGTGTGGGGGAGGGTAGAAGCGACTTAATCCCCTCCGTCCCCTTTTCCGTAGCGTGCAGGCGTCACCCCCATCTCGCGCTTGAACACGGCGATGAAGGCGCTGGGTGTGTCGTAGCCCATCGACAGCGCGACGCTGATCACCGGCTCTCCCGCCAGCAGGCGTGGCAGTGCCAGCAGCACCCGCAGGCGTTGCCGCCATTGGCTCAGCGTCATGTGGGTCTCGGCCAGCCAATGGCGCGCCAGGCTGCGGCTGGACAGTCCAATCGCGGCCGCCCAGTCCTCGACGCTGTTAAGGTCGTCCGGTGAACGTGCAAGTGCGGCAGCGATCCGGCGCAGGCGACGGTCGCGTGGTTGCGGCAGGGCCAGCGGCAATGGCGAGCTGGCGGCGATCTCATCGGCGATCACCCCGGCCAGTCGCGCCTGTGTGGCATCCAGCGGAACATGCGGCCACTGCAGCGCCCGGATCACTGCGGTCTGCAGCAGCGGCACTGGCTGGAAGATGCGAGGAGCTGCAGGCAGGTCGGCGCAGGCCTGCGCGCTGAAGTACAGGCTCCAGCCGTCGAACGCACTGGTGCTGGCCAGTGCGTGGGGCAGCGAAGGTGGTATCCAGGCGACATGGCCCGCCGGCAGCAGCCAGTGCAGGTCGCCGACCTCGATCCGCAGCAGGCCCTGATGTGCACCCAGCAGCTGCCCGCGGGCGTGCTGGTGGCGTGCCGTGCGGCGCGGACCCGGAAGGCGCAGCTGCGCCGCCAGCAACACCGGGCCGTCGGCGGCATCGGCCAGCGCCGGGTCAATCAATGCGGAGGATGTCTGTTCTGCCATATCGTGTGGCAGTTATACGGCAGAACAGTCGAACGGCAAGCCTGACACTGGGCTCCCCTCAATGGAGCACCCACACCATGCAGCCACAGGACATCCTCCCCGATCACCAGAACGACGTGCAGGTGAACGGGCTCACTGTGCGCAAGGGCAGTGTTGGCGCCTTTCTTGCCAGCGTCCGCGACTGGCAGGACCCGGCCAGTGATCCCACCCTCCGCACCACTGCCGAGGCCGACCTGCGCGCACTGTTGCCGGGCCTGCACGCACTGGGCCTGTTCCAGGTGCTGGCTGCGCGTGATCCGGCGCTGCAACGCCTGATCGACAGCGTCTGCTGAAACGGACAAGGCCCGGAACGCTCCGGGCCCTGTGGGCAACAACTGCCGCCGGGCGTGGCCCGGCGTTACCCGCTCAGCCGCCCGGTGCGAACACCAGCGTGCGGCGGGTGGTGACCGGTGCGCTGACCGGTTCGAAACGCCAACGCTTCACTGCGTTCATCGCTTCCCGGTCGAAGACGCGCGACGGCGTTGCGCGCAGCACGCGGGCATTGATCACTGATCCGTCGGTGCCGACGGTGATTTCCACCAGCACTTCGCCGGAGGTACCGGCGCGCAGTGCCTCGGCCGGATAGCGCGGTGCCGGCGTACTGACCGGGCGCAGGCTCGGTGCCGCCGCTGCTGTGGCCTGGCGTGCGGCACTGGCCTGCTGGGCGGCCGCCTGCTGCTGCTTCTGTTCGGCCTCGCGGCGGGCGGTGGCCTGGCGCTCGGCTTCCTGACGCTCGCTGTCGCGGCGCGCGGCGTCCTGTTGCGCGGCGATCTGCTTGGCCGCATCGGCTTCCCTGGCGCGCTGCTCGGTCAGGCGCTGCTGTTCGGCCTGCTGCTTGGTCCGGTCTTCGGCGTCCTTCTTTGCCTTTTCAGCTTCGGTCTCGGTGCGCTGGGCCGCGTTCTCCACGCCCTTGGCCAGGCCTTCCTTCAGGCGCGGCAGGGCGGGGGCGGAGGCGTCCACCTTTTCGATCAGCGCTACCAGGCGCTGCGCCTCGGGGTAGTCCTCACGGCCCAGGTGCTGCTCGGCGGCGATCAGGGTGTAGGGCAGCAGATCGGTCAGCGCGCTCTTCACCGAAGCGTCGTCCGGCGTCTTGTCGCGCAGCGCCAGGTAGTACTCGATGGCGTTGTCGCCGGCCGGCGCATACATGCGGTTCTCACGCAGCGCCTGGCTGGCCGATTCGCGCAGCTGTTCGGTGCCCATCGACTGCACCTTGGCGGCGACCACCGGTGCTGTCGATGCAGCCGCGGCGGGCGTAGTGGCGGGTGCGGGTGCCGGGGTTTCTTCCTTGCCCGAGCAGGCGGCCAGCGCCAGTGCCAGGGCAACCGGCAGCCACCGGCGCGCGGCGGTGATCGTTGAGACGTGCGACATCCTGCTCCCCTCTAGAAGACGACGTGACGTAAATCATTGATATGCATGGCCGGGACCAGCGGTCCGGGCGCGGCAGGGTGACGTTTCCCGACGCCACCGCCGGCAACGGCGAGGGAGCAATCTAGCATCCCGGCCACCGCCGCGTACAAGGGCGATGGCCGGAACAGGGCAGCGGCAATCCGTCGCTGGTGGCCGTTACATCAGTGGTCGTGCGCCTTGTCGTGCGCCTTGCTGTGGCTGTTGGACATCAGCTTGTCGGTCCAGGCGATGCCAATGGCCGACAGGATGAACACGCAGTGGATGATGGTCTGCCACAGCACGCCTTCCTGGGTCAGCATCGAGCAGCGGGCGACACCGATGTTGGCCGCGGCCACGCTCATCTGCTCCGGGGTGCACAGCGGAATGCCACCCAGCGCACCACTGGCGATGAAGGTCTTCAACAGGTGGATCGAGGAGATGCCGATGATCGCCATCGCCAGCTTCACCTTCAGCACGCTGGCGTTGACGTGGCTCAGCCATTCCGGCTGGTCCGGGTGGCCTTCCAGGCGCAGGCGCGAGACGAAGGTCTCGTAGCCGCCGACGATCACCATCACCAGCAGGTTGGAGATCATCACCACGTCGATCAGGCCCAGCACGATCAGCATGATCTGCTGTTCACCCATCGAGGCCGAATGCGAGATCAGGTGCCACAGTTCCTTGCCGAACAGGAACACATAGACGCACTGCGCCACGATCAGGCCCAGGTACAGCGGCAGCTGCAGCCAGCGCGAGGCGAAGATCAGCGTGGACAGCGGGGAGAGCGGCGGGCGGTTTGCACTCATGCGGAGGATGCTGCGTTGCGGGGGAGTGGCGAGGTTACCGACCTGCCGTGACGGTGCCAACCCAACTCACGCACTAGACTTCAGGTTCCTTTCCGCACCCCGAGCCGCCGCCATGATCGACCTGTATTACTGGCCCACCCCGAACGGCCACAAAGTGACCCTGCTGCTGGAAGAAGCCGGCCTGGAGTACCGCATCCACCCGGTCAACATCGGCTCGGGCGACCAGTTCAAGCCGGAGTTCCTGGCCATCTCGCCCAACAACAAGATGCCGGCCATCGTCGACCATGCCCCGGCCGACGGCGGCGCCCCGCAGAGCGTGTTCGAGTCCGGCGCGATCCTGCTGTATCTGGCCGAGAAGACCGGTCAGTTCCTGCCCAGCGACCCGCGCGGCCGCGTCACCACCCTGGAGTGGCTGTTCTGGCAGATGGCCGGCCTGGGCCCGATGAGCGGCCAGATGGGCCACTTCAATGTGTACGCGCCGGAAAAGATCCCCTACGCGATCGAGCGCTACGACAATGAAGTACGCCGCCTGCACGGGGTGATGGACAAGCGCCTGGCCCAGCACGCCTTCCTGGCCGGCGATGACTACACCATTGCCGACATGGCCAGCTACCCGTGGATCGGTGCCTACGACAAGCTGCCGGTGGATTTCGCTGCGTTCCCGAACCTGAAGCGCTGGCATGAAGCGATTGCCGCACGCCCGGCGACCCAGCGCGCCTATGCCCTGCGTGAGCAGGTGAACCCGAACGCGGGCAAGCCGCTGAGCGACGAAGAGCGCAAGCACCTGTTCGGCCAGCGCTGACCCGCCGCGGGGGCGGATCCCTTTGCAGCGCAAAGGGCTCTGACCCCAGCACCGCGGCATGGGCAGAAGGTCATGCTGCCTTCCCGCACGGGCTTGGTTAGGATGGGGGACGACCGCCCCGCACCCACGGGGGGCGGACCTGCCGTTTGCCGGGACCCTTCATGCGCCACCTGTTCGCTTCGCTCGCCCTCATGCTCGCCACAAGTACCGCCGCCCACGCTGAAAAGCTGACCCTGGAAGCCATCACCGGCCCGCTGCCGTTGTCCGGCCCGACCCTGATGAAGCCGAAGGTCGCTCCCGACGGTTCGCAGGTCAGCTTCCTGCGCGGCAAGGACAGCGACCGCAACCAGCTGGACCTGTGGACCTACGACATCGGCAGCGGCCAGACCCGCCTGCTGGTGGATTCGAAGGTGGTGCTGCCCGGCACCGAGACCCTCAGCGATGAGGAGAAGGCCCGCCGCGAACGCCAGCGCATCGCCGCGATGACCGGCATCGTCGATTACCAGTGGTCGCCCGACGCGCAGCGCCTGCTGTTCCCGCTCGGCGGCGAGCTGTACCTGTATGACCTCAAGCAGCAGGGCCAGGCGGCGGTGCGTCAGCTGACCCATGGTGAAGGTTTCGCCACCGACGCCAAGCTGTCGCCCAAGGGCGGTTTCGTCAGCTTCATTCGTGGCCGCAACCTGTGGGTGATCGATCTGGCCAGCGGCAAGCAGCTGCAGCTGACCCGCGACGGCAGTACCACCATCGGCAACGGCGTGGCCGAGTTCGTCGCCGACGAGGAGATGGACCGCCATACCGGTTACTGGTGGGCGCCGGATGATTCGGCGATTGCCTTTGCCCGCATCGATGAATCGCCGGTGCCGGTGCAGAAGCGCTACGAGGTCTATGCCGACCGCACCGATGTGATCGAGCAGCGCTACCCGGCCGCCGGCGACGCCAACGTGCGCGTGCAGCTGGGCGTGATCGCGCCGGCCGCCGATGCGCAGCCGCGCTGGGTCGACCTGGGCAAGGAACAGGACATCTACCTGGCCCGCGTCGATTGGCGCGATTCGCAGCACCTGAGCTTCCAACGCCAGTCGCGCGACCAGAGGCAGCTGGACCTGGTGGAAGTGGCACTCGAGTCCAACCACCAGCGCGTGCTCGCCCACGAAACCAGCCCGACCTGGGTGCCGCTGCACAACAGCCTGCGTTTCCTCGACGACGGGAGCGTGCTGTGGTCGTCCGAGCGCACCGGTTTCCAGCACCTGTACCGCATCGACAGCAAGGGCAAGGCCACCGCGCTGACCCACGGCAACTGGCCGGTAGACGAACTGCTGGCGGTTGATGAGAAGGCCGGCAAGGCCTACTTCCGTGCCGGCATCGAGACCTCGCGCGAAAGCCAGATCTACGCGGTGTCGCTGCAGGGCGGCGAGCCGCAGCGCCTGTCCAGGGCACCGGGCATGCACAGCGCCAGCTTTGCCCGCAACGCCAGCGTCTATGTCGACAGCTGGTCCAACAGCACCACGCCGCCGCAGATCGAGCTGTTCCGCGCCAACGGCGAGAAGATTGCCACCCTGCTCGAGAACGATCTGGCGGACCCGAAGCATCCATATGCGCGTTACCGCGATGCACAGCGTCCGATCGAGTTCGGTACGCTGACCGCGGCCGACGGCAAGACCCCGCTCAACTACAGCCTGATCAAGCCGGCCGGCTTCGATCCGTCCAAGCGCTACCCGGTGGCGGTGTACGTGTATGGCGGCCCGGCCAGCCAGACCGTCACCGACAGCTGGCCCGGCCGTGGTGACCACCTGTTCAACCAGTACCTGGCCCAGCAGGGCTACGTGGTGTTCTCGCTGGACAACCGCGGCACCCCGCGCCGTGGCCGCGACTTCGGTGGCGCGCTGTACGGCAAGCAGGCTACGGTGGAAGTGACCGACCAGCTGCGTGGCGTGGCCTGGCTGAAGCACCAGCCATGGGTGGACCCGGCGCGCATCGGCGTGCAGGGCTGGTCCAACGGTGGCTACATGACCCTGATGCTGCTGGCCAAGGCCTCGAACCAGTACGCCTGTGGCGTGGCCGGTGCGCCGGTGACCGACTGGGGCCTGTACGACAGCCACTACACCGAACGCTACATGGACCTGCCGGCGCGCAACGAAGCGGGTTACCGCGAAGCGCGCGTGCTGACCCATATCGACGGCCTGCGCTCGCCGCTGCTGCTGATCCACGGCATGGCCGATGACAACGTGCTGTTCACCAACTCGACCAGCCTGATGAGTGCGCTGCAGAAGCGTGCACAGCCGTTCGAACTGATGACCTATCCGGGTGCCAAGCACGGCCTGTCCGGTGCCGATGCGTTGCATCGCTACCGCGTCGCCGAAGCCTTCCTGGGACGTTGCCTGAAACCCTGATCATCAGCCGGGAAGGAGCCCGCCATGACCCTGCCACCACCGATTCCCACCCCTGGACAGGCCTCCACCGGTTGGTGGTGCCGTCACTGGCGCTGGGCGATGCCGTTGATGGTCGTGCTGGTGCTGGGCGGCGTAGGCGGTGTGGTGGCCTGGAGCGTGCTGCGCTGGAGCGAGGCGGCACGCGAGAGCCCACCGATGCGCGAAGCACTGCGCCGCGCCGGTTGCAGCATCGAACTGGTGGAAGCCTTCGGCGAGCCGCTGCGCACCGAATCGATGCCACTGGGCAGTATGCAGACCGCGATCAACGGCCAGCGCGATGTCGGCCTGACCGTGGCCCTGGAAGGACCGCACGCGCACGGCCGGTTGTTCGTGCAGGGCAGCCGCCGCGATGAAGTCTGGGATTACCCGGTGATGTATGTACTGGCCGAAGACAAGCAGACCTTCGACCTGACCGCGCTGGATGATGTCGAAGCCGCGCAGGAGTGCGAGCTGCAGGCCTGCCGCGAACGCGGCGAATGCCCACTCACTGCCGCGTTGTGACCTTCGGTCACGCGACCGGGGAAGGGCGACCATGTAGAGTCGACTGCTCTCCACAAGACGCCTGAAAACCCCGCGCTGCGCGCGATAGTCGACTGACAGTCGACTCTACCCATCAGCCGCGCCGTGACCTCCAGCCGATTGTCGCCGCCGCCCTGAGCGCGTAACTTGCGGGCAACCCTTTGCTGGAGTGTCCCATGAAGCCGATTGCGCTGGCCGTTGCCCTGGCCCTGACTGCCGCCCCGCTGCTGTCCGCGCCACCGGCGCTGGCGGCACCCGCCGCCAAGGCCGCCACTCCGGCCAGCCCGGCCTGGGTCGCCCGCAGCAATGCGCTGGCGCAGATCCTGCTCGATGCGCAGGGCCCGTTCCAGCCAGAGGAAACCGGCTTCTTCGGCGTTCCCGGTTATGACGACAAGGTGGCCGACCTAGGCCCGGACAATGATGCGCGCTACCGCGCCGCCATGGCCAAGGCACGCGACGAACTGAAGGCGAAGCTGGCCACCGAGAAGGATCCCAATGTCCGCCAGGACCTGGAGATCATGATCCACGCCGCCAACCAGAACATCGAAGGCAGCGAGCTCAACGAGAAGTACCTGCTGCCGTGGAGCGATGCGCCGCAGACGGTGTTCAGCGGCCTCAACCTGCTGCTGTCCGATCAGGTGCCGGCCGAGCGCCGGGCCAAGGCGATCGACCGCCTCAAGGCCTATGCCGGCCTGCAGCCGGGTGGCACCGCGTTCACCACGCTGGCGCGCCAGCGCTATGAAGAGCGATTGAAGGACAGCAGCCTGCTGCAGCCGACGAAGATCGAAGTGCAGCAGTCGCTGGACAACGTCGAGACCTACATCACCGGCATCGAGTCGCTGCTGAAGAAGTACCAGATCGCCGGTGCCGATGAAGCGATGAAGGCCCTGGCCGGGCAGATGAAGGACTACGCCAGCTGGACGCGCTCGACCGTGCTGCCGAAGGCGCGCACCGATGCACGCCTGCCGGCACCGTTGTACGCGTACCAGCTCAAGCAGGTCGGCATCGACATCGACCCGAAGCTGCTGATGCAGCGCGCGCAGTTGGAATTCATGGAAACCCGCTCGGCGATGCAGCAGCTGGCGCCGCTGGTGGTGAAGGACAAGGGCCTGAAGGTAGCCGACCCGAGCGACCCGGTGGCGGTGATCCGTGCGCTGAAGGCTGACAAGATCGCCGACGATCATCTGGAAGGCCACTACCGCAAGGTGATCGACGCGATCGATCCGCTGATCCGCGAGCACGCCATCGTCGACGTGCCCAAGCGTGCCATGCAGATGCGCCTGGGTTCGGCCGCCGAGAGCGCCGCCAGCCCGGCGCCGCACTTCCTGCCGGCGCCGCTGGTCAACAACACCGGGCAGCAGGGCACCTTCGTGCTGCCGCTGGGCAATCCGGCCGCCGGTCCGGGTGCGCAGTACGACGACTTCAACTTCGGCGCGGCTGCGTGGACGCTGAGCGCGCATGAAGGGCGTCCCGGCCACGAACTGCAGTTCACCGCGATGGTCGAGCGCGGCATTTCGCTGGCGCGCACCATGTTCGCGTTCAATTCGGTGAACGTGGAAGGCTGGGCGTTGTACGCCGAAGCCGAGATGGTGCCGTACGAGCCGCTGGACGGACAGATGATCGCCCTGCAGTTCCGCCTGCTGCGTGCTGCGCGCGCGATGCTCGACCCGATGCTCAACCTTGGCCTGACCGATCGTGCCAATGGCGAGCGCGTGCTGATGGAGCAGGTTGGCCTGTCCAAGGCGATGGCCACCCAGGAGCTGGACCGCTACATGGTGCGCATGCCGGGCCAGGCCGGAAGCTACTTCTACGGCTACACCCGCATCCTGGAACTGCGCATGCAGACCGAGCTGGCACTGGGCGCGAAGTTCGACCGCCTGGCGTTCAACAACTTCCTGCTCGACCAGGGCCTGCTGCCGCCGGACCAGCTGGCCGATGCGGTGAACAAGGTGTTCGTGCCGAAGTACAAGCGCTGAGCGTTGCCCGGTAGTGCCGGCCGCTGGCCGGCATCCGCTGGGCGTTGGACAGGGTGCTGAGGTTGCCGGCCAGCGGCCGGCACTACCGGCGGTGACCCGAGAGGGTCACCGCTGCGGTTGCGGTGTGATCACCTGCGTCGGCAACCGCGCGGGCGGTGCCGGATTCGGCACCCAGATCGCGACGCCGGCGGCGCGCTTCTGCGTGGTCGGAATACCAATGCCTACCCCGCCACCGACATGCGAGCCAAACGAACCGGCGCCGACGGACATGCCCACCGGCGAGCCACTGCTGCCCACGCCCACCAGCACCACGCCATTGGCGCCCAGCGCCGCGGCCTCGCGCTTCAGGCGGGCCACGGCGGCATCGGTCTGGCCCTGGGTGCCGAAGCCCACCGCAGACGCTGATTCCAGCTGGGCGATTTCCTGTGAGCCGGCCGGCGGCGTTGAATAGATCTGCACCAGCGCCGGATCGATCGGTGCGCGGGCGCGGCCCAGCATCACCTTGGAAGTGCTGGCACAGCCAGCGGCGACCAGCAGGATGGCCGCCAGCGCGGCCCAACGGATGTTCATGGCACGACCCCTGTAGGACTGGTTGCGATCATCGGCGGGCCACTCTGAATCGGCGCCAACACCCGGGCCAGGGCACGCACGGCAGCACGCTAGCACGGTGGTGGTGACAGCCCCGCCAATGGCAGTAGGCGGCGGCAGCGGGAACGTCTATGGTTGGGGCAGGAACCAACTGCGGGAGAGCGGAATGGGTGTGATCAGTCTGTTGTGGGGCGTACTGGCGCTGTTGTGGATGATCCTGGCGCTGATTCCGCTGCTGGGCTGGGGCAACTGGTTCCTGATCCCGTTCGCCGCCGTCGGTGCGGTGATCGCCGCGCTGGGCATCCTGTTCACCCATCCGACCAAGCGTGGGCGGGCCTGGGCCGGGCTGGTGCTGAACGGCATCGTGGTGGTGGTTGGCATCCTGCGCCTGGGCCTGGGCGGCGGCGTGATCTGATCCCGGGCCGGGGTGCGACAGGGCGTCGCAGGCGCACGGCCCGTGGCCGGGCAGGGGCGTACAATGAATGGCTGCGCGAGCCCCCCGCGTGCCTGTGAATCCGCGCCCGGCGCGGCTGCCCCATGATCATCCGACCCCGTCCCCACGGCTGGCAACTGCTGTACATCCTGCGCGGCTCGATCGTAAAAGCGATCGCGCCGAAGGTGCTGGCCATCCTGATCCTGTCCATCGCCGTGGCCGCAGTGGTGGAACTGGCACCGCCGACCGGCATCGAGCGCGTCTCGGTCACGCCGTTCACCCTGCTCGGCCTGGTGCTGTCGATCTTCCTCAGCTTCCGCAACAGCGCCTGCTACGAGCGCTGGTGGGAAGGCCGCAAGCTGTGGGGCCAGCTTGTCTACGAATCGCGATCGCTGGCCCGCCAGGTAAACCTGCTGCTGGCCGATGACACCGGCCGTCGTCGCCGCATCGCCTACCTCACCACCGCCTTCGCCCATGCCCTGGCCGGTCGCTTGCGCGGGCGTATCGTCGCCCTGGTGGCCCTGCCATGGCTGGACAAGCGCCAGCGCGAACAGCTGGGCCAGCGCGAGAACGTGCCCGACGCGCTGTTGTCGATGATCGCCGCCGAACTGGCGCAGGCACTGCGCAGCGGTGAGCTGGACCCGATCCTCTACACCCAGCTGGAAGAACGCCTGCACGCGATGTCGTCGATCCAGGCCGGCTGCGAGCGCATTCTCACCACACCGCTGCCGTTTGCCTACACCCTGCTGCTGCACCGCTGTGCATGGATGTTCTGCGTGCTGCTGCCGTTCGGCCTGGCAAGTTCGCTGGGCTGGGGCACGCCGGTGCTGTCGGCGGTGCTGGCCTATGCCTTCTTCGGCCTGGACCAGCTGGGCGAAGAAATGGAAGACCCGTTCGGCCTGGAGCCGAACGACCTGCCGCTGGACGCGCTGGTGCGCACGATCGAGATCGACCAGCTCGACGCGCTCGGCGAACGCCCCTTGCCTGAACCCCTGCTGCCGCAGGGTTACCTGTTGCAATAGCCACTCCTCGGAGCCTGCCATGTCCCACCCGCTTTACCGCCCGCGCCGCATGCGCCACGACGAGTTCTCGCGCCGCCTGATGCGCGAGAACACGCTGACCACCGACGACCTGATCTACCCGGTGTTCGTGCACGAACTGGCCGGCCGCACCGCAGTACCGTCGATGCCGGGCGTGGAGCGGCTGTCGATCGAAGAGCTGCTGAAGGTGGCCGAAGAGGCGCTGGAGCTGGGCATCCCGGTGATCGACCTGTTCCCGGTGATCGACCCGTCGCTGAAGTCGCTGGACGCGTCGGCGGCGTGGGCCGAGGACGGCCTGGCGCAGCGCGCGATCCGCGCGCTGAAGTCACGCTTCCCGGAGCTGGGGGTGATGACCGACGTGGCGCTGGACCCGTACACCACGCACGGCCAGGACGGCATCATCGACGACAAGGGCTATGTGCTGAACGACATCACCGTCGAGGCGCTGGTCAAGCAGTCGGTATCGCACGCCGAAGCCGGTGTCGACATCGTCTCGCCGTCGGACATGATGGACGGCCGCATCGGCGCGATCCGTCGTGCGCTGGATGCCGACAACCACATCAACGTGCGCATCATGGCCTACTCGGCCAAGTACGCCTCGGCGTTCTACGGTCCGTTCCGCGATGCGGTGGGCAGCGCGGCCAGCCTCGGCAAGGCCGACAAGAAGACCTACCAGATGGACCCGGCCAACGGCGACGAGGCGCTGCGCGAGATTGCGCTGGACCTGGAAGAGGGCGCCGACATGGTGATGGTCAAGCCGGGCATGCCGTACCTGGACCTGGTGCGCCGGGTGAAGGAGACGTTCGGCGTACCGACCTTCGCCTACCAGGTGAGTGGCGAGTACGCGATGATGAAGGCCGCCTTCGCCAATGGCTGGTTGGACGAGCGCGCCTGCGTGCTGGAGTCGCTGCTGGGCTTCAAGCGGGCCGGTGCCGACGGCGTGCTGACCTATTTCGCGCCGCAGGTGGCGCGATGGCTGCGCGAGCGCTGACAATAGCGCCACGATAGACAGAGGACTACGCGATGGGACCCGAACTGGGATGGATGCAATGGCTGATCTGGGGCATCGGTACGCTGGTGTTCGGCGCCATCATCGTCGGTGTCTTCATCGCCGCCTGGCGGGCCGGCAAGCGCCCGCCGGAGCAGCTCTCCGCCGCCCGTCACGTGGCCCGTGAGCAGGCCCTGCCGGACAGCGTGCAGGCCGAGCTGGCCGCGCTGAACCAGCGCAAGGACAACGGCCAGCTGAGCGAGCTGGAATACGAGCGGCAGCGCGCCAAGGTGCTGTCGCGCTGACCCTCACGTTCTGGTAGCCGCCAACCTTGGTTGGCGCTTTCCCGCATGCCAACCAAGGTTGGCATCTACCAAACTATCATCCATCCGTGGCGTGGATCTACGGCATGCACCCGGCCACCGCCGCCACCTTCGGCACGGCCAACCGGTATACGTCCACGCCGCCGGCACGCGGTGCCTTCGCCGCACTGCTGGCGACCATCATCTCGCCGGGCTTGGCGTTGTCGATCACCGGCGCGCCGGTCCAGCCGCCGGCCTGGTTGAACGACAGCCCCAATGGCTGCAGCGCCGCACCGGTCCACGCACAGCCGCTGCTCCACACCTGCGCGGTGCTGCCGCTGCCGCGGCTGAACACCACTGCGCCGTCATGGCCCAGCCAGTCGCCATCGGTCTCGTCATCGCCGCTGTTCAACGCGGTCAACGCCGTTGCAGGGCCACGCCTGCCCTGGGCATCCAACGTGGTCACGAACAGGTCCCAGCCCGCGCTACCGCCCTGCTGCCGAGCAAACAGCAGCCGCTGGCCATCCGCGCTCAGGGCCGGCCCGCGTTCTTCCCGGCGCCCGCCATCACCTGCCAGGGCCTGCGCGCTGCCCAGCCGGCCATCGGCAGCCAGCGCGGCCCGGTACAGCGCCAGCTTGCCCTCGCGGCCGGCCGCGAACAGCAGCCAGCGGCCGTCACGGCTGAAGTAGGGATCACGGGCCTCACCGGCCACGCCTACCGGCAAGGCCTGCGCCTGCTGCCAGCGGCCGTCGACCACGCGCGCCTCCCACAGGCCCCAACCGGCCTCGCCACGGCGGGCGAAGACGATGCGCTGGCCATCGGCGCTGATCGTGGCGCGGCCCTCGTCGGCGCGGGTCGAGACCACGCCCATGCCTTCGATGCCGTACTCGTTCAACGCCATCGCCACGGGGGCAGAGAGTAGACTGGCGGCAAGCACCAGCAGGGGCGGGGTGATGCGCATCATCCGGGTCCGTGCACGAAAGAGCACCAGTCTAGCCAGCTTGAGGATTCCATGACCGACCGTTACGCCGTCTTCGGACACCCCGTTGCCCACTCGAAGTCGCCGCAGATCCATGCCACGTTCGGTCGCCAGGAAGGCATCGCGGTGGATTACCGCGCGATCGACCTGGCCCCGGATGCGTTTCTGGCCGGCCTGGAAGCCTTCGCCGCCGACGGTGGTGTCGGCGCCAACGTCACCTCGCCGCACAAGGAAGCCGCGTTCTCGGTATGCACCACGCTGACCGCACGCGCGCGCCGCGCCGGCTCGGTCAACACGCTGCTGCGCAAGGGCGACCGCTGGCATGGTGACACCACCGATGGCATCGGCCTGGTGCGCGACCTGACCGACCGCCACGGCCTGGACCTGCGTGGCCGCCGCATGCTGCTGATCGGTGCCGGTGGCTCCGCGCGCAGCGTCGCTCCGGCCTTCCTCGATGCTGGAATCACCGAACTGGTGGTGGTCAACCGTACGCCGGAACGCGCCGATGAACTGATCGACGCCATGGGCGAGCCGGGCCGCGCGATCAGCCGCTACTGGGAAGACCTGCGCGAGCTGGGCGACTTCGAGCTGATCGTCAACGCCACCTCGGCCGGCCGCGACCGCGACGTTGAGTTCAAGCTGCCACTGTCGCTGGTCAACTCGATGACCACCGCCGTCGACCTGAACTACGGCGAGGCCGCCATCGCCTTCCTGGCCTGGGCGCGCGCAGCGAACTGCCGCAATACCGTGGACGGCCTGGGCATGCTGGTCGAGCAGGCCGCCGAGAGCTTCCTGCAGTGGCACGGTGTGCGCCCGCAGACCGACGAGGTCTACCAGACGTTGCGGCAGGGTGCCGCCGTGCTTGCCGGCGAGGACTGATCGATGGACAACACGACCCTGATGGTGACGGTGCTGAGCATCGTGGGCGTGCGCCTGCCGGTGCTGATCGCACTGTGCGTGGGCCTGGTCTGGGTGGTCGGCGCACCACGCGATGCCACCCGCACAGGTGCCCTGGTCGGTCTGGTGCTGTTGCTGCTGTCCAGCCTCGGCGGCATGGCCGCCGGCATCCTGCCGATGTGGTTGATCAAGAGCGGCAACTTCGAAGCCATCTCGGGCATGAGTGCCATCCTTGGCGTGCTGCACTTCGCGCTGGCGATGGTCGAGGCCATCGGCGTGGTGCTGCTGGTGTGGGCGCTGGTGCGCCTGCTGCGTACCCGTTCGATCCCGGCATCCTGACCGGTAGCGCCGGGCCATGCCCGGCGTATCTGGCCCTTGAGCGGTCCGCCCATCGGACCGTGACCGCCGCCTGGCGTCGTCGCTGGCCCGTTCAGGCTGCCAGCGACGGTGAACGCGGCCGGCCATGCGACAATGACCGGCCTGATCCAGCCACGGTACTTCCCGGCGTGACCGAAACCGTCGCCGCTCCGCGCACGCTCGATGACCCCTTGAAGGACGCGATCCGCAAGGCGTACACGACGCTGCAGGCCAATACGCCCGGCTTCTCCACCCGCCGCTCGCAGAGCCAGATGATCGGCGTGGTGTCGCGCGCGCTGTCGAAAAGCGGTGGCGTCGGCGTGGTCGAGGCGCCCACCGGCGTTGGCAAGAGCCTGGGCTATCTCACCGCAGGCGTACCCATTGCGCTGGCCAGCAAGAAGAAGCTGGTGATCAGTACCGGCACCGTGGCGCTGCAGTCGCAGCTGGTCGAGCGCGATATCCCGAATTTCCTGAAGGCCACCGGCCTGGAAGCAACCGTCGCGCTGGCCAAGGGCCGTACCCGCTACCTGTGCACGCGCAATGCCGCCGAAGCGCAGGGCGAGGGCTCGCAGGGCGGCATGTTCGAGGATGACGCACCCTTGTTCGACCGGCCACTGGCGCCGATCGAGATGGATATCGCCAAGCGCCTGACCGATGCCTTCACCGGTGGCAGCTGGGATGGCGACATCGACAACGCGCCGGAGACCATCAGCCCCGGCCTGCGCAGCCGTATCACCACGCCGGCTTCGGGTTGCGCCGGGCGCCGCTGTGCCTATTCGGCGCAGTGCGCGGTGCTGCGTTCGCGCAACACGGTGCGCGATGCGCAGATCGTGGTCACCAACCACGCGCTGCTGCTGTCAGCGCTGTCGATCGGCGACAGCGACAACGGCCAGCCGTTGATCGCGCCGCCGTCGGACATGCTGCTGGTGCTGGACGAAGGTCATCACATCGGCAACGTGGCGATCGACCAGGGTGCGGCCAGCCTGGCGCTGGATGAGATGGCCAAGCGCACCGGCCGCCTGCAGATACTGATCGCTGGCGCATACCGCGCGGTCGACAAGGATCGCCTGGGCAACCTGCTGCCGAACGAAGCGATCGACGTGGCCAGCAACGTGGCCAAGCAGCTGCGTGCGTTCCGCGACCACATCGAACGGGTATGGATGCCGGCACCGGCCGACGAGGAACCGATGTGGCGCGCCGCCAACGGGCGCCTGCCCGAGGCCTGGCGCGAGCCGATCGAAGCGCTGGCCGACGACACCCGCAGTCTCTACAACTGGGCGCATGCCGCCACCGCGCAGGTGGCCAAGGGCAAGCAGGACGATGCCGCGCGCGAGCGCCTGCAGCGCAACCTGGGCATGGCGCTGGAAATGATCGAGCAGCAGTACAACCTGTGGCAGGCGTGGCGCCGCGAGGACAAGGATGGCGCGCCGCCGATGGCGCGCTGGGTGACTGCCACCCGCGATGGCGACCTGGTGCTGCACGGCTCGCCGGTGTCGGCCGCGCACGTGCTGCGCAAACTGCTGTGGGATGAAGTGGACTCGGTGGTGATGACCTCGGCGACGTTGACCGGCGGTGGCGACTTCCAGTCGCTGGCGATCGACAACGGCATTCCCGAAGAGGCGGAGATGGTCTCGCTGTCGTCGCCGTTCGACCTGCCCAACCAGGCCGAGCTGATCGTGCCGAAGTTCCCGGTCACGCCGGACGACCGCGAAGGCCATCCGCGCGAAGTGGCGCGCTACCTCGACACCGAGCTCGACTGGGCCAAGGGCTCGATGGTGCTGTTCACCTCGCGCTGGAAGATGGAGAAGGTGGCCGGGCTGATGTCGGCCGCGCGCCGCAAGCAGGTGCTGGTGCAGGGCGAGATGTCCAAGACCCGGCTGATCGACGAGCATCTGCGTCGCGTGGCGGCGGGCGAGGGCTCGGTGCTGTTCGGACTGAACTCGTTCGGCGAAGGCCTCGACCTTCCCGGTGAAGCCTGCACCACGGTGGTGATCACCCAGGTGCCGTTCGCGGTGCCGACCGACCCGCAGACCGCCACGCTCAGCGAGTGGTTCGAGGGGCGTGGGCTCAATGCCTTCAACCTGATCGCCATTCCGCATGCGCTGCGCACGCTGACCCAGTTCGCTGGTCGCCTGATCCGCACCTCCACCGACACCGGCCGCGTGGTGATCCTCGATTCGCGGCTGCTGACCCGCCGCTACGGCAAGCGCATCATCGACGCGCTGCCGCCGTTCAAGCGCGTGATCGGCTGACACAGGGTCGGATCCCTTCCGCAGGAAGGGCTCTGACCCCACCACGCACTCTGTCGCTCAACCGCCCTCCGGATTCCGGCAGGACTGGTTGCCCATCGCATTGTGGTAATCGCGATCAAAGCAGCGCAGGAAGCCATCGAGCACGTCCAGGTTCGGCGGCCACGGCGCATCCACCTTCTGCCCGCCGGCGGTCGTGAAGTGATAGCGCCCATCCTTCAGCGCCCTGGCAATCTGCTCCGGGGCAGGAATCGCGATCAACCTTGCACGCGCTTTCTCCAGCGCCGCACGATCGCGCTGCAGGAACGCGATCGTGCCGTCCACGTAGGCGTTCCAGTAACCGGGATCGGTGTCGGTGGGCTTGTAGGTGCGCTGCATCAGCGCCACCGCCTGCGGGTACTGGCCCGCCTCCGCACGCATCTGGCCTTCATGCCACAGAATCATGGAGTTGCCTGCAGCCTTCGGCAACGCAGCATAGGCGGCGAGAAGGTCAGCGGCTTCGCGGTGGCAGCCACGGTCGGCCAGCGTGCGCCAGCCGCCTTCCATGTCCTGATCGAACGCATCCGGTTCCATCGCCAGCATCGCATCGCGGTCGTAGCTGCAGTCCGGCGCCTTGAGCGGTTCGGCGGACGTGCCCATGGCAGCGGCCAGCGCAAAGGAAAGCAACATCATCTCAACCTCCGTGTTGGTGACTTCCTGGAACACCATAACGGATCAGGATGGGTAGTGCCGGCCGCTGGCCGGCAACCTCATTGATGCGCAGACGCATTGTGCAGATGCCGGCCAGCGGCCGGCACTACCGCACACAGATCAGTCGCCGAGCAGGGCGGTGTTGCGTACGGCGCCCTTGTCGGCGCTGGTCGCGAGCAGGGCGTAGGCCTTCAGTGCGCTGGTGACCTTGCGCGGGCGCGGCGCACGCGGTTTCCAGCTGCGTGCATCGGCGTCGGCGCGGCGCTGGGCCAGCGTGGCTTCGTCCAGCAGCAGATCGATGCGGCGGGCGGGGATGTCGATGCGGATGCGGTCGCCATCTTCCACCAGGCCGATCGTGCCGCCGCTGGCGGCTTCCGGCGACACGTGGCCGATCGACAGGCCCGAGGTACCGCCGGAGAAACGCCCATCGGTGAGCAGTGCGCACTGCTTGCCCAGTCCCTTCGATTTCAGGTAGCTGGTCGGGTACAGCATTTCCTGCATGCCGGGGCCACCCTTCGGGCCTTCGTAGCGGATGACCACCACGTCGCCGGCCTTCACCTCGTCGGCGAGGATGCCGGCCACGGCCGCGTCCTGGCTTTCGTAGACGCGCGCGTTGCCTTCGAACACGTGGATCGATTCGTCCACGCCGGCGGTCTTCACCACGCAGCCGTCCACCGCCAGATTGCCACGCAGCACGGCCAGGCCGCCTTCGGCCGAATAGGCGTGCTCGACGCTGCGGATGCAGCCCTCGGCACGGTCCACGTCCAGCGTCGGCCAGCGTGTGGCCTGGCTGAAGGCCACCTGGGTGGGGATGCCGGCCGGGCCGGCACGGAAGAAGTCCTGCACGTTCGAGTCGCTGCTGACCGCCACGTCCCAGCGTGCGATGGCGTCGGCCAGGCTGCGGCTATGTACGGTCGGTACGCTGGTATCCAGCAGTCCACCGCGCGCCAGTTCACCAAGGATGCCGTACACGCCCCCGGCGCGGTGCACGTCTTCCATGTGGTACCTGGGCGTGTTCGGCGCCACCTTGCACAGCTGCGGCACGCGCCGCGACAGTGCATCGATGTGGGTCAGGTCAAAGTCCACTTCCGCTTCCTGCGCGGCGGCCAGCAGGTGCAGGATGGTATTGGTGGACCCGCCCATGGCGATGTCCAGGGTCATCGCATTGGCGAACGCGGCCTGGGTGGCGATGCCACGCGGCAGCGCAGTCGGGTCTTCGCCGCCATACCAGCGGTGGCACAGCTCGACGATCAGGCGGCCGGCGCGCAGGAACAGTTGTTCGCGGTCGGCGTGGGTGGCCAGCGTGGAGCCGTTGCCGGGCAGCGACAGGCCCAGCGCTTCGGTCAGGCAGTTCATCGAGTTGGCGGTGAACATGCCCGAGCACGACCCGCAGGTCGGGCAGGCACTGCGCTCGAACTCGGCCACTTTTTCGTCGCTGGCGGTTTCGTCCGCGGCGATCACCATCGCATCGACCAGGTCCAGCTTGTGCTCGGACAGTTTGGTCTTGCCCGCTTCCATTGGTCCGCCGGAGACGAACACCACCGGGATGTTGAGGCGCAGTGCGGCCATCAGCATGCCGGGGGTGATCTTGTCGCAGTTGGAAATGCACACCAGCGCATCGGCGCAGTGCGCGTTGGCCATGTACTCCACCGAGTCGGCGATGATTTCGCGGCTGGGCAGCGAATACAGCATGCCGTCGTGACCCATGGCGATGCCATCGTCCACGGCGATCGTGTTGAATTCCTTGGCGACGCCGCCGACTTTTTCGATCTCGCGCGCGACCAGCTGGCCGAGGTCCTTCAGGTGTACGTGGCCGGGCACGAACTGGGTGAAGGAGTTGGCGATGGCGATGATCGGCTTGTGGAAGTCGCCGTCCTTCATGCCGGTGGCGCGCCACAGGGCGCGGGCGCCGGCCATGTTGCGGCCGGCGGTGGAGGTACGGGAACGGTATTCGGGCATGGCTGGCGGAACGGGCGGGCCGTACGACGTGGGGGTCGCCCGATCATGGCCAATTTTTTCGGTTGCTGCTGCAACCACCGGATGTGGTCGGGCCGGGCTGCGCCCGGCACCCGCAGTAGTGCCGGCCGCTGGCCGGCAACCTCAACAGCAACAGCTGGGCTATCCGTGGGATGGCGGGGTGGGTCCGGTGGCAGGGGACGGCGCAAGTACGTCCATGTAGCCTCGGTCGCGCCTTGCTCGTGTGCGCTTCCCTGCGCACGCGGCAAGACCGGGGTTGAGCGTCCTGCCCAACCCGCCCGAGGCATGCCTCGCGCCCATGGCGCTCACGCCCCTGCCACCGGACCCACCCCGCCTTTGACAGTTGGCCGCGATCTGAGGGGATCCGACCCCGATTCCTGATTGGAACGACGAAAATGAAAGTCCGTTCATCTTTCGGACTTTGCCGATTCCGGTTGCTGGTCCGGATTTGGCATCATTGGGGCATTGATCCGTCGACAGGGCATGAGGCCATGAAACGTTCCCGCACCACCGCGCTGCTGCTGATGAGCGCTGCGCCGCTGCTGTTCACCGCCTGCCAGAAGGAGCCGGAGGTGAAGGTGCAGGAAGGCCTGTACACCTCGGTCGAGGCCTGCACCGAGGCCACCGGCGATCCGTCGTCGTGCCGCAATGCCTTCGCGGAAGCGCAGAAGCAGGCCGCCGATGCCGCGCCGAAGTACGCCAGCAAGGAAGCCTGCGAGAAGGACTACAAGCCGGAACAGTGCGTGCAGCAGCACACCTCGGCCGGCACCTCGTTCATCGGCCCGATGATGATGGGCTTCTTCATGTCGCAGATGCTGAGCAACCGCGGTGGCCTCGCTCCGCAGGCGCCGGCGGCGTCGCCGGCCTACCAGGACAAGAGCGCCGGCTGGGCGCGTCCGGCACCGGGCGGCAGCGGTGGCCTGAACACCGCCAGCGGCATCGGCGCGGGCAAGGCTGGCCTCGCCCCGGTCACCAGCGAGCCGAACCGTGCGGTCACTGCCAGCCGTGGTGGCTTCGGCAACACCAGCGCGCGCCGCAGCACCAGCGGCAGCTACGGCGGCTGATCGACCCATGCAGCGTATCCGGATTGCCGAGCGTGCCCAGTGGCGGGCACGCGCGGAAGAGGCGGGTTTCCGCTTCCACACCATCGATGGTCAGCCGTACTGGGATGAGAGCGCGTACTACGCCTTCACCCTGCGCCAGATCGAACAGGACATCGAAGACCCCAGCGCCGAGCTGCACCAGATGGCGCTGGACCTGGTCGGTGATGTCATCGGCAGCGAACGGTTGATGGACCAGCTGGCGATTCCGTCGCACTACCGCGACTGGATCGCCGACAGCTGGCGCCAGCGCCAGCCGCACCTCTATGGACGCCTGGACCTGGCCTACGACGGCACTGGCCCGGCCAAGCTGTACGAACTGAACTACGACACGCCGACCTCGCTGTTCGAGGCCAGCTTCTTCCAGTGGCAGTGGCTGGAGGACCAGCGCAACGCCGGTCGCCTGCCGCAGCATGCTGACCAGTTCAATGCGATCCATGAGGCGCTGGTCGAACGCTTCGGCGAACTGGCCACGCAGCTGCCGCCGCCGCTGTATTTCAGCGCCGTGGGCAGTTCGGAAGAAGACCGCGGCACCGTCGATTATCTGCGCGACTGTGCGTCGCAGGCCGGCCTGCATGGCCAGACGATCGCTGTCGAGGATATCGGTCTGTCCGAGGACGGTCGCTTCACCGCGCTGGACGATTCGGTGATCGGCACGCTGTTCAAGCTGTATCCACTGGAAGACCTGATGGCCGAGGAATTCGGTCGTGCGCTGCCCGGCTCGGGCGTGCAGCTGCTGGAGCCGGCGTGGAAAGGGGTGCTGAGCAACAAGGGCATCCTGCCGTTGCTGTGGCAGCGCAACGTGGGCCATCCGAACCTGCTGGAAGCGCATTTCGATGACGGCAGCACGCTGGCCTCGGGCTGGGTACGCAAGCCGCTGTTCTCGCGCGAAGGTGCCAACATCGAGATGCACCTGGCCGATGGCAGCACCCAGCGCAGTGACGGTCCCTACGACGGCCCGGCGATCATCCAGCGTGCGCATCCGCTGACTCGCTTCGAAGGCGGTTACCCGCTGATCGGCAGCTGGGTGATCGGCGACCACGCCTGCGGCATCGGCATCCGCGAGGACGACAGCGCGATCACCCGCGACAGTGCGCGCTTCGTGCCGCACGCGATCATCGATGAGGCGCCAACGCGGATCTACGTCTGATGGCGGTGCGGCGCCCCCGGGCCGGCGTGGGCAACCGACGCCGGTCGTAGAACAACCGCTGTAGGTAGTGGCCGACCTTGGTCGGCGCTGTTGATTCCGTGCCAACCAAGGTTGGCATCCACCAGAGCGATGCGTCGGTTGCTGCAGGGATAGCGCCGGCCGCTGGCCGGCAACCGCAGTTGGTAGAGTCCGACCTTGGTCGGCGCTGTGGGTTCTGTGCCAACCAAGGTTGGCACCCACCAGAGCGATGCGTCGGTTGCTGCAGGGGTAGTGCCGGCCGCTGGCCGGCAACCGCCGTTGGTAGAGTCCGACCTTGGTCGGCGCTGCGGATTTTGTGCCAACCAAGGTTGGCACCTACCAGAGCGGTGCGTCGGTTGCTGCAGGGGTAGAGCCGGCCGCTGGCCGGCAACCGATGTTGGTAGAGGCCGACCTTGGTCGGCGGTTTGGATTTCGTGCCAACCAAGGTTGGCACCTACCAGAGCGGCCGCGAACCAGCGCAATGCGTCGGTAGCGCCGGGCCATGCCCGGCGCCATCGATCAGAGCAGCCCTTCGCGCTTCACTGCCAGGTAGCGCTCGACCAGTGCGGCAGGCAGGGCATCGGCAGTCACGTCCAGCACCATCACCTTCTCGCTGCGCAGTGCCTCATGCGCCTTCGCGCGCTGCTGCAGGTACAGTGCAGCGGCACCGGCCTGGGTCGCGTCCTCCAGGGTCTGCACGTCACCTTCCAGCGCAGCGTCCAGTTCGCGTTCGCGCAGGCTGGCCACGCACACCAGATGGCGGCGCTGCAGCAGGCGCACCGCCGCCAGCAGGTCCTCGATATCCTCGTCGCGCACGTTGCTGACCAGCATCACCAGCGCCCGCCGGCGCTGGCGCAGCGACACCTCGGTGGCGGCGGCCAGGTAGTCGGTGGCGACTGCGCGCGGCTGCAGGTCGTAGCTGGCGCGCAGCAGGTGCTCGACCGTGCCCATGCCACGCTGCGGCGCCACCCAGCGGCGTTCGCCACCGGCAGCGAACAGGCCGGCGGCATCGCCCTGGCGCAGCGCCAGGTAGGCCACCACCAGCGAGGCGTTCAACGCGTGGTCGAAGTGCGAGAGCCCGCCTTCGCTGGCCAGCATGCGCCGGCCACTGTCGAGCATCAGCAACAGCTGCTGGTTCTTCTCGTCCTGGTACTCGCGCGAGATCAGCTTGCGCGCACGTGCGGTGGCCTTCCAGTCGAGCTGGCGCAGGCTGTCGCCGATGCGGTACTCCCGCATCTGGTGGAAGTCGGTGCCTTCACCCCGGCGGCGCTTCACGTGCGCACCGACCAGCCGCGAGGCCTGGTCGGCACTGAACAGGGCGAAGCGGGTGAGTGGCACGAAGTTCGGATAGACCCGCACCTCCAGCGCCGGCGGCAGCGTGCGTTGCTGCCACCACAGGCGCCACGGCGAGCGCATGCGCAGGTGCACGCCTTCGAAGCGGAAATGCCCACGCTGCAGCGGCTGCAGGTGGTAGTGCAGGGTGGAGGCACTGCCGCCCTGCAGGCGTACGCGCTGCGGCAGTGATTCCAGCGGCCAGCCGCCGGGCACCAGGTCGAACACCTGCACCGTCATCGATTGTCCGGCCCGCAGGCGCAGCGCGGCTTCGCGACGCACGCCCAGTGCCAGCGCCTCGGGCAGCTCGCGTTGCACCTGCGGCGACGGTCGCCGCGACTGCCGCCACAGATCCATCAACGCCGGCACGGCGATCGCCAGCGCCACCAGCGCCCAGCTCCAGCGCGGCAGCACGCCGCCGAGCACCAGGCCGCCCAGCGCGGCCCAGGCCAGCAGCAGCAACAGCAGCAGCGGTGCCGGTCTCATCGACGCGGCGCTTCCACCTTGGCCAGCAGGGCGCCCAGCACGTCGTCGGCGTCCTGGCCTTCGATCTGCAGTTCCGGTGCCAGCGCGATGCGATGGCGCAGCGCAGGGCGCGCGATGTCGCGCACATCATCCGGAGTGACGAAATCACGACCGGCCAGCACCGCCTGTGCACGCGAGGCACGCACCAGCGCGATGCTGCCACGCGGGCCGGCGCCGACCGCGATACCCGGCCACTGCCTCGTCGCCGCCACGATCCGCACCGCGTAGTCGATCACTTCGTCGTCAACCGTGATCGCGGCGGTGGCACGCTGCAGTTCCAGCAGCTCACCAGCACCGAGCACGCGCGGCACCTGGCTCAGGTCGAAATCGCTGGCGGCGCGGCCGCTGGTGATCGCGGTCACCATGCGCTTCTCGTCCTCCAGCTGCGGGTAGTCGATCAGGACCTTCAGCAGGAAGCGGTCGAGCTGTGCTTCCGGCAGCGGATAGGTGCCTTCCTGCTCCAGCGGGTTCTGCGTGGCCAGTGCCATGAACGGCGGCGCCAGGGTGAAGGCCTTGCCTTCGATGGTCACCTGGCCTTCCTGCATCACTTCCAGCAGCGCCGACTGGGTCTTGGCCGGTGCGCGGTTGATCTCGTCGGCCAGCAGCAGGTTGGTGAACACCGGACCGCGACGGATCTTGAAGCTCTCGCTCTTCGGGTCGTACACGGCGTGGCCGCTGACGTCGCTGGGCATCAGGTCGGGGGTGAACTGCACGCGGCCATAGTCCAGTTCCAGGGCCTGTGCCAGTGCGCGCACCAGCAGGGTCTTACCCAGCCCGGGTACGCCCTCGATCAACACGTGACCGCCGGCGAGCAGGGCCACCAGGATCTGGTCAAGCACCTCGGCCTGGCCGATGAAGGCGTGGCCGATAGCGTCGCGGATGGCATCGACGCGTTCGATCAGGCGGGCGTTCGCGGCCGCCGGCAGCTCGGGGACTTCGGTCATAGCAGGGATCTCATCTGGAGCAGCAAGCGGATGCGCTCGCGCAGGGCGGAGGAATCGTGCGGCGGAGGGGGGGAGAGCGCGCTGGCGACGCGGCTTTGCGGCCACTTCAGCAGCTCGGCGATGGCCTGATCGCGCGGCGCGCCGTCGAGTGCGGCGGCAACCGGCGCGCGCAGGCGCAGGCGGTGCAGGAACAGCGCGAGCACGGCCTCGTACAGGCGCGTGCCGTGACCGAAGCGCAGCAGCAGTTCGCCACTGGCACGCACGTGCTCCAGCAGCGAGCGGCGTTCCAGCACCGGCGACGGCAGCAGGCTGCCGAAGCGCTGCGAGCGGCCCCACAGCCAGCCCAGCAAAGCCAGCAGCAGAGGCACCCACAACGGCCAGCCCTGGTAGAACAGGCGCGCCCACAGCGATGGCGGTTGACTGGCATAGACCAACCAGACCGCCCCCTTGCCGTAGTTCGGATCGAGCAGGTAGCGGGTCAGGTCGCGGTGGGCGGGATCATGCAGGCCGTCGCTGGCCTTGCCGGCAGTAGCCGCCAGGCGCGCTGCAGGCGAGTCGACATCGCCGCGCATGAATTCCATGTCGGCCAGTACGCTGACCCTGCCCTGTCCGTGGCGCAGGCGCGCGAACACCAGATCGCGATCACCGCCCCAGCGTCGCTCGGCCTGCGCCTTGGCGGCAAAGCCAAGCGTGAAGCGGCGGCCACCGCAGAATTCGCTGTGACCGGTGTCGTCGTCGATATGGAACGGCTGGCAGTCGCTGCGCTGGAACAGGCTGTCCACGCCCAGCTGGTCCAGCAGCGGCCCCTGCGTGCTGCTGGCATCGTCTTCGGCCGGCGGCGGCGTGCGCACCAGCAGATGGCCGCCACGGTCGACCCAGTCCAGCAGCTGCTTCACGGTGGGTGCCGGCAGCTCGCTGCTGTCCTGCAACAGCACCACGGTGTCGTGCGGCGCCAGCGCCATCTGCTGCAGCTCAAGCCGCGGCCGCGCGTGCACGTCGATACCGTCGGCGCGCAGCGCCTGGCCCAGCACGTACAGCGGGTTGTAGGCGGCTTCGCCCTGCGGCGGCAGCGGAAGCGTTTCGGTGACCCGCTCGTGCGTGCGCAGGTAGAGGATGGTCAGCGGCACGCCGAACAGCACCAGCACGCCCAGCAGCAATGACCAGAACAGGCGCGGGCTCATGCCTGCCACCGGTACTGCTGGCGCAGGGTCTCGGCCAGCGCGTCGAAATCGCTGCGGCTGGGCAGGCGTCCACCATAGGCGGCGTACTGCCACATGCGCACGATGCGCGCGAAAAGATCACGGTCGGCTGCTTCGGGCATGCGCCGCGATGCGCGCAGGCATTGTGCTTCGGTAGCGCCGGGTGGCAACGCGATGCCGCTGCGCTCGCCGACGGTACGCACGCTGGCACGGTACAGCAGCGCCAGCGCCTGGCGTGGCCGGCCCTGGTCCCACAACAGGCCGGCCTGGGTGGCGACGTCCGGCGGCAGCACCACCGGCAACGTCACCTGTTCCTCCACCACCTGCGGTGCCGCCTCGGCCTTGCGCCGCCCGCTGCCGCGCAGCCACGGCAGCCACAGACGTGCGGTCAGCAGCAGCACCAGCAGCAGGACGCCGAGCAGGCCCCACAGGCCCCATTCGGCCAACCGTGCCAGCCAGGCGATGCCGTCCTTGCGCGGCTTGCGCTCGCCCTTGTTGCTGCTGTCGCTCTGCAGCGATTTGTCTTCCTTCTTCTTTTCCTCGGCCTTTTCGATCGGCTTCCAGTGCGTGACCTGACGGGTCGGGCGCTGCAGCGGATCCTCATAGGCACGGTTCACCGCCTGGCGGAAACCGGCGGTGTCCACCGGCGAGGTGCCGAAGATCGTTGCCGGGGTGTTGGCCGGGTCGATCGTGGCTTCGTCGTCGTCCGTATCGGCGCCGACGTCGCTGGGTTTGCCCAGCACACGCTCCGGCCCGGCATCTGCGTCCTGCGCATGCACCGATGCGGAGACCAGTGGCAGCGCCAGGCAGAGCAGCAGGGCCAGCGTCGATGCGGCCGGCACCAGACGATCGCGCAGACGGCGCAGGGCGATTTCCACGTCCCAGGCTTCCATCTGCGTGCGCCGGTTCAGATACAGGCCGAAGCCGCCACCGACGAAGAACGGGCCGATCATCACCGAGGCCAGCCAGCACGCCAGGTTGAAACCCAGCCGCGCCCACGCCGGTGTATCCCGGCCGATCATGTCCCACGCTGCGCGCCAGGATTCGGACATCAGCTCCAGCGGCATGAACATGAACACTGCGCCGATCGCACCCGATACCAGCGCCGCTTCGAAGGCCATGCAGGCCACGGTCAGTACCAGTGCTGCGCCAGCGGCACCGGCCGCCACTGCGCGCCGACGTGGACCACGCTGGTCGGGGGCGTTGCCCTCCAGCAGGTTCACCGGCAGGCACAGGCTGCGCAGCACGCTGAAGCGGCGCCATCCCAGATAGCCCCAGAAACCGTTGTTGCCCCAGTGACGCTGGACGCGCAGCGCTGACAGCGCACCGACCGGCTCGCCGAAGATGCCGCGCGACAGCACGTACAGCGGTGCGCGTTCGAACAGCGGCTTGCACCACCACATCGCCAGCCAGGCCCAGCCGAACGCATCCAGCCACCAGCCCAGCGCGTTGAAGATCACGAACAGCGGTGCGCTGGCCAGCAGCCAGCTGCCCCACACCGCACGCGCGTGCCGGCGGGCGAGGGCGTTGCCCAGCTCCATGGCTTCCCAGCCGCTGCGCGCCCGCAGCACCACGTCCAGGTGGTCAATGCGCATCGCTGCCTCCGCGTCCGCCGCGCCACAGCCACAGCAGCACGCCGGCCCACAGCACGCCGGCCACGCTGAACTTGCCCCACGCCGGCACTTCGGCGATCGATGACCAGAACGCTTCAATGAAGGCCGCGACCAGCAGCATGAAGGCGACGCCGAGGCACAGCCGGGCGCCGATGCGGCCGCCGTCGACCAGTGCATCCAGGCGGCTGCGCCGGCCCGGTGCCAGCAGCTTCATGCCCAGCTGCAGGCCGGCGCCGCCGGCAATCACGATCGCGGTCAGCTCGAACGCGCCATGGCCGACCACGAAGCGCCAGAACGGGCCACCATGGCCGATGTGCTGCAGGTGGCCGGCCACCGCACCAATGGTCACGCCGTTGAACAGCAGCACCAGCAGCGTGCCCAGCCCGGCCAGCAGGCCGCTGGCAAAGGTGCGCAGGGCGATGCTGATGTTGTTCATGATGTAGTGGCCGAACATCATCCAGTCGGTGCCGCTGTCGCGGCCCAGGCGTTCGGCGGCCGGGTCGTACATGCGCTCCATCGCGGCGATCTGGCGGTTGTCCATCAGCATGTGGATCAGGTCCGGGTGGACCTGCGCCAGCACGAAGCAGGCCAGCGCTGGCAGCGCGAACATCGCCAGCGCCACCCACATGCTGCGTGCCTGGCTGCGCACCAGCAGCGGGAAGTCGGCCACCAGGAATTCCAGCGCCGCGCGCCAGCGCGTCGGCGGTGTGCGGTACAGCACGCTGTGGCCCTGCTGCATCAACTGCTGCAGGCGCTGCACCAGCTGGGGGCTGTAGCCGCGCTCACGGGCCAGCGCCAGCTGCTGGCACAGGCGTCGGTAGCGCTGCGGGAAGGCGGTGTCGTGCAGCGACAGACCACTGGCCTTCCGGCGCGTGCGGCGCGACACGCCAGCGCGCAGCAGCAACCATTGCTCCAGGTCCTGCCATTCCTGCTGGTAGCGGGCGACGAACTGTTCCTGCTTCATCGCCGGCCCAGCAGCCAGTTGGCCATCGCGTACAGGCGCAGCACACCGATCTGGCCGTGGGTACCGGTCAGCGGTTCGACGATGCCGGCCAGCTCCTGCTGGCGCGCCGGTGACAGTCGAGGTGCGCGCTCGGCGAAGGCCATCAGTGCCGCCTGCTCTTCCGGCCGCAAAGGTTGTGGCGGAGCCAGCACGCTGTCGATGGTCGGCGGTGGCGGCAGGTACAGCGCCGGTGCGTGCACCACCACGGTGCCTGCCACCAGATCACCGAGGCGACGGCCATGCGGATCGAACAGGCTGCTGATCAGGCCCAGTGCATAGCCGAACGGCAGCATGTCCACGGTGCGCAGCAGGTTGCGGGTGACCGCGGCCATCCAGCCCACCGGCGCGCCATCGCGGGCGAGCACGCGCAGGCCCAGCGCACGCTTGCCCAGGGTACGGCCCCACAGCGCTTCGCAGATGATCGGGTAGGCCCAGTAGACCAGGAACATCAGCGCCAGGTAGAGCCCGGTGCCGAACTTGTCCAGCAGCGCCAGCGGGAACGACATCAGCACCAGCACCGCGATGCGCACGCCGAGATCGACCAGCCAGGCCATCGCCCGAGGCACCGGGCCGGCCGCCGGCAACTGCAGCGGCACACCCTCCGGCGTCACCACCTCGCGGTAGGTATCGAGCATCGGTGCGGCCATCAGCGCGATGGCCTTCGTTGTGGGCGCCGGAGTCCTCTCCAGCAGGCAGCCACAGGCATGGGGTTCTCGACAGGTCCTGGTCGGGCCCAGACTTTAACAGAGCCGCATGGCGGCGTTGGCCGCTCAGCCCAGGTATTCATCCTTCAGCCGCACGTAGTGGTCGGCTGAGTAATGCAGCGCTTCGATCTCCTTGTCGCTCAGCGTGCGTGCCGGCCGGGCCGGATTGCCCACCCACAGCTCACCTTCACCCACCACCTTGCCCGGGCCGATCACCGCACCGGCACCGACGAAGCCATGGCGCTCCACGCGGGCGCCATCGAGGATGCAGGCACCCATGCCGATCAGGCTGTAATCGCCGATCGTGCAGGCGTGGATGATGCAGCCGTGGCCGACCGTCACGCCTTCGCCGATCAGGGTCGGGTAGCCGGCCTTGTTGTACGGGCTGTGGTGGCTGACGTGGATGATGGTGCCGTCCTGCACGTTGGTGCGTGCACCGATGCGCACATGGTTGACGTCGCCGCGGATGACCGTGCCCGGCCACACCGACACGTCGTCGGCCAGTTCCACGTCACCGATGAGGGTGCAGGCCGGATCGATGTACACGCGCTCGCCGAGGACGGGCATCTTGTCGCGGAAAGGGCGCAGCGGGTTCATCGGTGTCTCCGGAAATCAGGGCGTTCACGACGATGATACCTGCGTGGTGCGCACGGGTAGTGCCGGCCGCTGGCCGGCAACCGGATCAATCAGGCCGCGCGCGCCAACGCGTCCTTCGCTGCCGCCGTAGTCGACAGATCGAACACATCCACCGCGTCGATCAACCGGTTCGCCTGTTGTTCCAGGCTGCGTGCCGCAGCGCTGGCTTCCTCCACCAGCGCGGCGTTCTGCTGGGTGGTGCCATCCATCTGGATCACCGTCTGGCTGACCTGTTCAATGCCCGCGCTCTGCTCCTGCGAGGCAGCGGAAATCTCGGCCATGATGTCGGTCACACGCTGCACCGACGCCACGATCTCGGCCATGGTGTCACCGGCCTCGCGCACGCGCTGCGCGCCGTGGCCGACCTGCTCAACCGAGGTCTCGATCAGTGCCTTGATCTCCTTCGCGGCAGCGGCCGAGCGCTGCGCCAGCGTGCGTACTTCACTGGCGACCACCGCGAAGCCGCGACCCTGTTCGCCGGCACGCGCCGCTTCCACCGCAGCGTTCAATGCCAGGATGTTGGTCTGGAACGCTATGCCATCGATCACGCTGATGATCTCGGCGATCTGCCGCGACGAGGTTTCGATCGCGCCCATCGTCGTCACCACCTGGCCGACCACGCTGCCGCCGTGAGAGGCAACGGTATGCGCGCCGATCGCCAGCTGGTTGGCCTGGCGTGCATGCTCGGCGTTCTGGCGCACGGTGGAGGTCAGTTCCTCCATCGACGCGGCGGTCTCTTCCAGATTGGCCGCCTGCTGCTCGGTACGACGCGACAGATCGTTGTTGCCGGCGGCGATCTCTGCAGCCGCAGTGTGGATGTTGCCCGAGGCGTGCTTGATGTCGGTGACGATGGTGGCCAGCTGCGCGGCAGTGGTGTTGGCATCGCCGGCGATGCGTGCGAACACGCCCTGGAAATCGCCGTGCATGCGCGCGCCGAGGCGACCATCGGCGATCGCACGCAGCATGCTGGAGACCTCGCCGAGGTTCTGCTCGGTGGTCTGCATCAACCGGTTCAGGCCATCGACCATCGCGCGGAAATCGTGCTCGAAGCCTGCGCTGTCGCCGCGCTGGCTAAAGTCACCGGCGGCAGCGGCTTCGGCCAGGCGGCGGATCTCGCCATTGATCATGCCGAGATTGACCTTGGCGGTATCCAGCGCGTCGGTGATCACGGCCTTCTCGCCCGGCAGCCGCTCCATGTCCTGGCTGAGGTCACCGATGGCGTAACGGCCCATGATCGCAATCGCGCGCAGCTTTACCTGGATGTGCGCATCGACCAGCGCGTTGCTGTCGGCCACCATCGTGCCGAATGCGCCGGGGAAGGCACTGGCATCCATGCGGTGGCTGATGCTGCCGGCTTCATGCGCCTGTGCCATCGTGGCCTGTGCATCGAGCACACCGCGCAGCGTGGACTGCACGGCCTGCATGGCCTGCGCGAGCCGACCGATCTCATCGCGGCTGCGCACCTGCACAACATGCTGCAGATCACCGGCAGCTACTGCGCGCGCAGCGGCTTCCACCGCCAGTACCGGCTGTACCACCGCACGCCGCAGCCACCAGCCCAGGCCGATCAGCAGCAGCACGGCGGCCAGCACGGTCAGCGCCGCGCACAGCAGCAGCGTCTGCCGTGCCTGCTGCGAACGGGCGGCCACCGCCGCTTCGGCCACCTGCGTGGCGTGCGTACTCAACGCATCCAGCGCGGTTGCCACCGGGCAGTCCTTGCCGCGCACGAGGTTGTCGCCGGCGGCGGGATCGTAGCTGGCCTCGGCGAACGCCTGCAGCGCCGCGTGATAGTCCTGCTGCAGCTGCGCATGCAGGCCGATGAAGGCCTGCGCCAGTTCACGCGTGCGTGCATCCGGGCTGCTGACCAGGCCCTTGGCCAGCTGTTCGACCAGACGGCCCTCGCTGTCGAAGGCGTCCAAGTGGCGCTGGCGCAACGCGTCGTCGTGGCCACGCAGCAGTACGTTCTTCCATTCCTGCACCTGCCCGCGGAACTCGCGCTGCAGGCGCTCGGCGTCGCGGCTGTGGGCGACTTCGGGCGGAACCTCGGTGGACAGTTTTAACCAGGCGGAGGCGAGGCCGGCCAGAGCACACAGCAGGACCACGGCCAGACCAACGGAAACCGCGCCGAGCAGCTTGGACTGCAGGCGCGGAGCACGGACAGACGCATTCATGTGGAAGGACTCTCGGGAAGGGGCAATGCGGTATCGACCCGATGCGCACACCCTGAAGTGGGATGCGCGTCACATTCGCGTTTCGTTTAGTGATGTGAAGAAACTATTTCATAGGACAGATATGTCCATATGGAACGAAAGCAGACCCTCGACAGAGGAATTAAATGTAACTATTGTCGTTACATGAAATCCGCGAACCCGCTTTCCGACGCTCTGCATGTGATGGCGCACCTGGTCGGCCATGCCGCACCGCGTACGTCCGAACAGCTGGCGTCGTGCCTGCCGACCCATCCGGTAGTGATCCGCCGCCTGCTGGCGCAGCTGCACAGGGCCGGCCTGGTGCGCAGCACGCGCGGCCATGGTGGCGGCAGCGTGCTGGCCCGCGACGCCGCAGCGATCACCCTGCATGACATCTACCTGGCCGTGGGTGCACCGCCGCTGGTGCAGGTCGGTGCCCGCGATTCCGGTGGTGGCTGCCCGATCCAGCAGCTGGTCAACAGCGCCCTGCTCGAAGGCGCGCGCGAGGCGCAGCGGTTGCTTGAGCAGCGCCTGCAGGCGACCACGCTGGACCAGCTCGGCGCCGACTTCGCCCGCCATCTCGCCCATCACCGTTCCCTGGAAGGTCACCATGAATCCTGATGTGCTCATCGTCGGCGGCAGCTATGCCGGCATTGCCGCCGGCCTGATCCTGGCCCGTGCCCGTCGCCCGGTCACCGTCATCGACGCCGGTTCACCGCGCAATCGTTTCGCCAGTCATTCGCACGGGGTGATGGGGCTGGATGGCATCAGTGGCGCCGAGCTGCTGAAGACCGCGCGTCAGCAATTGCTGGACTACCCCACGGTGCGTTGGGTGCATGCCGAAGTAGAGCACGCCCGCACCACCGCCGAAGGCGTGGAAGTGCGTACCGCCGATGGCCAGGTGCTGGCCGCGCGCAAGCTGCTGCTGGCAAGCGGCATCGCCGACCAGCTGCCGGAACTGCCCGGACTGGCCGAGCGCTGGGGCAGCACTGTGCTGCACTGCCCCTACTGCCACGGCTATGAAGTCGGTGGTGGTGCCATCGGCCTGCTCGGCGGCCATCCGATGTCCGCCAGCAAGGCGCCGCTGTTCGCCGACTGGGGCAACGTCACGTTCTTCAGCATGGGTCTGGAGATCACCGATGAGGAACGCGCCGCCATGCAGCAGCGTGGCGTGCACATCGAGACGTCACCCGTGCTGGGTGTGCAGGGCGACCAGCCGACCTGGCTGGAAGTGGAGCTGGCCGACGGCCGCCGCATCGCACAGCGTGCGCTGTTCGTGCCGGCCACCCAGGCGATGGCCACGCCGCTGGTGCAGCAGCTGGGGTGCACATTGGTCGAGAGCCCGCTGGGCGTGCTGATCGAGGTCGACATGATGAAGCAGACCTCGGTGCCGAACGTGTATGCCGCAGGCGATGCGACCACGGTAGGCAACATCACCCTGGCCGCCGCCGAAGGCGTGCGGGCGGGGATCGGCGTGCATCATGCGCTGGTGGCCGAGGACAGCGTGCCGCGCTGATCGCAGCACCGGTAGCCGCCGACCTTGGTCGGCGCCGCTCCATCCACGCATGGCGTGGAAGAGCAGTCGAGCAAGCTCGACGCTACGGATCCCGGGCATCCATTCGCCCGTGCCCGTCGAGCAGGTGCCGGCCGAGGCCGGCACCGTTCCATCATCCCTTCACGCACAGCACCTGGCGCAGGGTGTGCAGCACGTCGACCAGGTCCAGCTGTGCGGCCATTACATCGTCGATCGACTTGTACGCGGCCGGCGACTCATCCAGCACGCCGCTGTCCTTGCGGCATTCCACATGCGCGGTGGCCTCGCGGTGCTGGGCCAGCGTGATCTGCTGGCGCGCAGCGCCACGGCTCATTACCCGGCCGGCACCGTGGCTGCAGCTGTGGAAGCTGTCCGCGTTGCCCTTGCCACGCACGATGTAGCTGCGCGTGCCCATGCTGCCGGGAATGATGCCCAACTCGCCCTCGCGGGCACTGACCGCGCCCTTGCGCGTCACCAGCAGCTCCTGGCCGTGGTGCGTCTCCTTCTGCACGTAGTTGTGGTGGCAGTTCACCGCCATCGCCGCCAGCAGGAACTTCGGCAGCCGGTGGCGCATCTCGCCCAGCACCCGCGACATCATTGCCTCGCGGTTCTGCCGGGCGTAGTCCTGCGCCCACGACACCGCCTCGACGTAGTCATCGAACAGCGGCTCGACCTCCATGAAGAACGCCAGGTCCTTGTCCGGCAGGTGGAAGCCGAGCACGCGCCGGGCCAGTTCCTCGCGCGCGTTCTCGATGAAGTAGGTGCCGATCAGGTTGCCGGTGCCGCGAGAGCCGCTGTGCAGCATCACCCACACCGTGTCCGTCTCGTCCAGGCACAGTTCGATGAAGTGGTTGCCGCCGCCCAGCGTACCCAGCTGGCGATCCAGCTTGTCGGTGCGGATCTTCCGGTGCTTGTCCTTGATCTTCTCCAGGCCGGCGGCCAGCCCGGACTGCACCAGCCGGGTGTGGATGCTGTCGGGCATGCGGTGATGCTCGCCGCCACGGCCATTGCCGACCGGGATGCTGCGCTCGATGCTGTTGCGCAGCTGCCGCAGGTCATCGGGCAGGTCATTGGCACGCAGCGTGGTACGCACGGCGGCCATGCCGCAGCCGATGTCGACGCCGACCGCGGCCGGGATGATCGCACCGCGGGTCGGGATCACCGAGCCCACGGTCGCGCCCTTGCCCAGGTGCACGTCCGGCATCACGGCCACCCACGGCCCGACGAACGGGATCGCGGCGATGTTGCGCAGCTGCTCATGCGCCTGCGCCTCCAGCGGCACACCGTTGACCCAGCCCTTGATCGGCGTGGTGCCCTCGGCGTGCAGCCATTGATAGTTGTGTTGAGTGTCCATGTCTTTGTGTTTGTCCTTGATGGGCCGGCGGCGCGTCCCTGCGCCGCCGCGACCCCCTACCTGATCGTCACCAGTTGCTTCAGCACGCCATCCAGGCCGCCGAACACGGTGAGCTTGTCGATCTTCTCGGTGACCTTCTCCAGTGCCTCCAGCTCCTTCAAGCGCATCAGCACCGGGTTGTCCTCGATCAGCTTTGCAGTGTTGAGCTGCGAACGCGTGGCGTTGGCCTCCTCGCGACGGCGGATCACGCTGGCCTGGGCCTGCTTCTCGGCCAGCACCACACCGTTGAGGATCTCCTTCATCTCGCCCGGTAGGATCACGTCCTTGATGCCCACGCCGAGCAACCGCACGCCGTGGCCCTCGATCGCGGCCTGCACATGGGCGGCGATCTCGCCGTCCAGTGCCGCCTTGTCGCCCAGCAGCTCGTCCAGGCTGCGCGCGGCAATCGCCTGGCGCAGGCCGAACTGCAGCTGTCGGTAGACGAACTCATCGGCATTGCTGAGCGTGCGGTGTGCCAGCACCGGGTCGATAACCTGCACGGTCGCGGCCAGGTTCACCCGCAGGGTCACCTTGTCGCGGCTCAGCAGTTCCTGGCCGGACACGTCCAGCGAACGCGCACGCAGCTCCACACGCTCCACCGACACGTTGCCGTTGAAGTTCCAGAACGCGTGCAGGCCGGCGTCCAGCATCTGCCGCAGCGTGCCATCGATGAACAGCAGGCCGACCGATTCGCTCGGCACGGTACTGATCACCGCTACACGCGGCAGCACGCCCAGCTGGCCCAGGCGCTGCTGCACGTCCGCCGGGATGCGCGGCTCGTCACCCAGCGCCATGACGCGCACCCGGGTGTCGACCGAGCCCCGCCAGTACAGTCGGCGGCTGCCCGGTGGCAGCACTTCATCGATACGGCCGTTGCGCAGTAACAGACCGACCTCGGTGGCGCCGACATTGGCCAGCACGAAGTGCGTGTCCAGCCGTGCGCCCAGCGCCTCGATCAGGCTGTCCTGGTCGCTGCCGGTGTAGGCCGCGCCCTTCGATGCAGTGTGGATGTCCACGTGCGGGCGGCCGCCGAACGGCGACAGGCGGTGCACGCCCGGCAGCAGGATCTGCTGGAAACGACGGTTGCGATACACCAGGCCGCGCTCGCCGTCGCCGATCACGACCTTGATGGTCCAGAACATGGGAGTCTCTCCTTGTATGGCTCTGGTGGTTCGACCCGATGGAATGAATGCCATGACCCGGGTCGATCAGGTCGTGGCAGGGCTGGCTGCACACCTTGTGCAGCTGGCGGAAGAGGGCGACCATCGGCGGACGGTCCGCACGCGGAGCCTTCGGTGCACCGGCACTGCTGCCATCGCCGTTCCCGGCAGGCAGCACCGGTGCGGAACGTGGCTGGCAGTGGTGGCGGGCCGGGGCCCGGCGTGCGGTCCGTTGCCGTTCCTGCGGTGCCCGAGGGTGTCTGCAGGGACGGCGACGATGACCGCTGGGGCTTGCGCCCCGGGTGCTGCTTCAAGTCATGACGTGACAGGTCATGTGGTTTGGAGTGGGAGTCGAACCCACGACAGACGGAATCAGGATCCGTTGCTCTACCCTACTGAGCTATCCAGTTGGGGACCGCGCGGAATCGAACCACGTACCGGCGAACCGGTGCCTGCCTCCAGCAGGCGATCCAGGCGATGGCATGTCCGCGACCTCCGGCATACGCCACGGCAACGCCGCGCGCACCAGCCCGTGGTGGAAACGGGACCGTTGGAGAATCGAGGGTGCAGACCACCGACATTATCGCGAGCGATAATGTTTGGGAGCGATGCAGATAATGTCCAGGCGTCGCCACTCGCGCGAAGTAAATCCTTCGGCGGGGCGGGAAAACCTGGGTCAGTGAGCGGCGGGTTGCCGCGCGGGGTGCAGTTCTGGCATCGCGGGTCCTTGTGCCGACGCAAACGAAAACGCCCCCGGGACTTGCGTTCCGAGGGCGTCGTCAGGCCTCGGAGATCGGGGTGGCCGATCTCCGCAGGGCGGGTATCAGGCCGTTGTCAGCTGGACTTCCTTGCCGAACGCGCGCGCCAGCACGTCCATGCGCAGGCATGGCAGCAGTTTGGCGATGGCGACGGAATGCGCGTTCAAGGGAAGTTTCCAGTGGTTGTTGAAACGAGGTGCGCACGATAAACCACGATTTAGTCGTGCGCAACCATTTTGTTCAATTATTTTCTTCGGTGCGCGTGTCATGTCGGCCAGCGGCCGGCACTACCGTGTCTCAAGCTTCCGTGCTGGCGGCATCCAGCTGCGCGACATCCTGCACGCTCAGCGACACGTTGGCTGCGGCCAACAGATCGTGCAGCTGTTCGACGCTGGTGGCGCTGACGATCGGCGCGGTGATCGACGGCCGTGCGATCTGCCACGCCAGTGCAATCTGTGCAGCGCTGGCGCTGTGCTTGCTGGCCACGTCATCCAGCGCCTGCAGGATGCGCAGGCCGCGCGGGTTCAGATAGCGCTTCACCACGGTCTCGCCACGCGCCGGGCTCTTGGCCGCATCGGCCGGCGTGCGGTATTTGCCGCTGAGGAAGCCACTGGCCAGCGCGTAGTAGCCGATCACGCCGATCTGTTCGCGCTGCACCAGCGGTTCCAGCTCCTTCTCGTAGCCGGCGCGGTCGTACAGGTTGTACTCCGGCTGCAGGGTTTCGTAACGCGGCAGCTTGTAGTCGGTGGATACCTTCAGCGCATCGGCCAGGCGCGTGGCGCTGTAGTTTGAAGCACCGATCGCGCGTACCTTGCCGGCTTCGATCAGGCGGCCGAACGCGGCCAAGGTCGCTTCCAGCGGCGTCGACTCGTCATCCTCGTGGGCCTGGTACAGATCGATCACGTCGGTCTGCAGGCGGCGCAGCGAATCCTCGACCGCCGCATTGATGTTGTCCGGGGTCAGGCCGGGGCGCTCGGCCCACTTGGCCACCTTGGTCGCCAGCACCACCTTGTCGCGCTTGCCGCTGCGGGCAAACCACTTGCCGATCAGCGTTTCCGATTCGCCGCCGGCATTGCCCGGGACCCAGGCCGAATACACATCGGCGGTGTCGACCAGGTTGAAGCCGGCGTCGACGAAGGCATCGAGCAGGGCGAAGCTGGCCTTTTCATCGGCGCTCCAGCCGAACACATTGCCACCGAAGGCGAGCGGACGTACATGCAGGCCGGAACGGCCCAGTTCGCGGGTTGCCGTCATGGGCACGGACTCCTTGGGGGAAGTGCTCCAGAATAGAACGCGTTGTGTGACCGCGCTGCGGCGGCGACCACAAAACAGTGTTCCGCGATGCGTACGCAGCTAACGTTTTGTGAACACCTGGGACGTCGCGGCTGCTAGTCTCGCCGCATCTTCCGCTGGAGTCGCCCTGATGATTGCTGCCTCTTCCCTGCGTGGTTGCCGCCTGCTGCTTGCTTCGGCCCTGCTTGCCGCTGTTCCCGCGTTCGCCGCACCGGCCACGGTGGCGCCGGCGAAGATCCAGGTGTCACCGGCCATCGATGCGGCGGTGAAGGCGTCGACCCGTGATGCCAACAACGTCAAGCGCGATGGCTTCCGTCATCCGGCGCAGACGCTGTCGTTCTTCAAGGTGACGCCGGAAAAGACCGTCATCGAGATCACCCCCGGCAACGGCTGGTACTCGGAGATCCTGGCGCCGTTGTTGCACGACAAGGGCCACTACGTTGCTGCGGTGGTCGATCCGATGGCGGTGCCTGAAGGCCGCGGCCGTGACTACCAGCAGCGCAGCCGCGACAGCCTGGAAAAGAAGTACGCCGGTGCACCGGCACAGTTCGGCAAGACCGCCGTGGTCGCCTACGATCCGGCCAAGCCGGTGTTCGGCCCGGCCGGTTCAGCTGACGTGGTGCTGACCTTCCGCAACGTGCACAACTGGCGCAAGGCCGGCCAGGCGCAGGGCATGTTCCAGGGCTTCTTCAACGTGCTCAAGCCAGACGGCGTGCTGGGCGTGGTCGAGCATCGCGCCAAGGCCGATGTGGCCGACGACGATGACACCGGCTACGTCGGCCAGCAGCAGGTGATCGCGATGGCCGAGGCCGCCGGCTTCAAGCTGGATGCGCGCAGCGAGGTCAACGCCAACCCGCGCGATACCAAGGACCACCCGAACGGCGTGTGGACGCTGCCGCCGACCAACCAGCACGACAAGGCCGATGATGCGAAGTACCAGGCAATCGGCGAAAGCGACCGCATGACCCTGCGCTTCATCAAGCCGTAAGGGGTGGTGCCGGGCTGGCGCATGTTGACTCTGTAGCAACTGTCTTGTCAGGCGGGGGCCATCTGGGCCTCCGCATCCCTTTTGCGGGCGTTGAGGATCACCAGCAT
>NZ_JBWKOO010000022.1:25103-63868 GCF_059416125.1 Stenotrophomonas sp. GW821-FHT09E08 | reverse complement strand
TACGCTTTGACATGAACACTCCTCATGGCCTGAATCGGCCTTCTTGTAAGTGTCCGTGAAAACGGGGGTGAACCCGACCGACTGGCTGGAAACGTCATTGGTCTTAATCCATTCTTTGACCATGGCGTCTTGTCGGCCATCGCTTTGGCTCACGAAATCAAGAAGCTTCGGCCCAACGGCCTAGTCGTGGAAAGCAGGATCGATCAAATAAGGAAGGAGATATCCTCACTTGCATTCCCTCGATAGCCAGGAAACTGTGAGTAAACTAACAGTGAAATACACTAATTTATGATCGGTTCATCATTACGGCATTGGCTTGTTAGCTTTTCTTAGTTAAACAGTACGGTAATGACTCCGAATATTGGCCACCCCTCCGATTACAAGCCATTGATTTAAATGCAAATGCCATAGGATTTCCAGGCGGTACGATTGGCCGGGCCGAGGCGCAAATCGGCACCTCTCTGGCAATGCCTAAGGCCGTGAACAAGACCCCGATTTTTCGTTGACGATTTTTGGGCCCGCAGTATCTGTACTTCCATCCTTCAGATGGAAGCAACGCAGTGACCTCCCCCACCTCGCAACACCTCAACTCCTACCTCGCGGACCCTACCGGCACGCTCAAATTGACAGACGTTCGCATCGGTCGCGTCCGCATCGGCGAAATGATTGTGACCGGCCGAGAGGCGGCGATCCACGCCCAGGAAATCATCAATGACGCCTGCGAGCGGACCCGCCGCGCTCGCCTTGGGAAGAACGGCACACGCTACCCAGAGCCGCTCCCCGTCGCTGCACCTGCCCGCCTACTGTCGATCGAGATCCGAGACTACCTGGCTGACCGGGAGCGCATGGGCTTGGCACGCAACACCATCGAGGCCACGGCTCGGACATTGAAACTGCTCCAGATGGCCTGTGGGGACATTCCCGTTTCCCGCATCGACCATGCCCACATCTACAGGCTGTGGGATCTTCTGCGCTGGGCTCCGCCGCTGTTGCTGTCTGACCCCATGTATCGCGATTGGACGTTCGAGCGCGCGGTCGCCCGAGGCAAGGCGCTGCGCGTTGACCCGCCGGCTCCCGCCACGGCCGAAAAGCACCGCAGGTTTTTGGTTACATTCTTCGGGCGCTTGGAACACGCAAAGGCCATCGCCGCTTCACCCATGCGAGTCTTCGCGGAGGTCAAGAAGGACCTGGCTATTGACCCCAACAAGGCCGAACGGTTGTTTGATGAGGCCGACCTTCAGCGCATCTTTGCGCCCCAGACCTTCATCCCGTGGGCCATGAAAGCCCCGCATCGGTGGTGGGTCCCCATGCTTGGCCTCTACACCGGCGCACGTATCAATGAGGTCGCGCAGCTGAAGCTGGCGGACATTGTCCAAGAGAGCGGCGTGTGGTGCATCCGGATTCAGAAGACCGTCGACAGCGACCTTAGTCATAAAGATCGCAACCGGAGCAGGCAAAGCCTAAAAGGCAAAGCGGCTGTCCGCACGCTGCCCATCCCCCAACCGCTGCTCGACGCAGGTCTCCTGGCATTCGTGGAAGACGTGCGCGCTTGTGGCCATCCTCGCCTCTTCCCACACCTCTCTGCCGGCGTGCGACGTGATACCGGCGAGACGAACGCCCGTTACAGCCAAGGCGTCCTCAATCAGTTCAGCCGATACATGAAGGGCTTAGGATTTCCGCCAGGAGTTGGATTCCATGCCTTCCGCCACACCATCGCCACAGAACTGCACCACAAAGGTGTGCCTGATGAAGATATCGCCCTGGTCACGGGCCACTCCATCAGCAAGAGGGTTCCGGTCCTGCATGAGGCCTATTTCCACAAGAAGCCCGAGTTAGCACGAACGAAGCAGATCGCAGTTCTGGAGAAGTATCGCCCTGACGTGGTGCTTCCGGTCTACCAAGCGGGGCAGTTCGAGAGTGCGTTGTCGGACCCTCGCAAGTTCTATCCTTGAGAAAATCGACCGCCTAGAACTGCGGTCGTCGGCCGAGGGGCGGGACGGGAGGGGCGGCGTTATGAAGGTCCCGGACTAACGCTTGGAAGTTAGTGTTGTATCCCGGCCCATCACTGAGATCTACGAACATCCTTCCTCTAAGGTTTACAGGGGTGTTTCCGGCATCTCGCCGATCTTTGATGACGGGGATGAATCTCATAGACAAGGGATCGCCGGCAAGCTGTGCGGCGGTCACCAGATGCTCATACCCAACCCCACCCAAGCGCTGGTTTGCCCGGTTCATATAGTTTTCGGTGCAGACCACGATAACCCGATCACAGGCAGCTGCCTGTTCCATGAAATGGGGCAGGTCCTGTCCGAACCGAAGGTGTGTTCGGTCCGAGATTGCGTCGACACCGTTCGCCCGCAAATCAATCACTAGCCTACGGACCCACTCCAGATGCTCAGGTGAATCCCAAGAATAGGAAACGAAGACCTTGGGTGGCGGAGATGGGTCATCCTGCAAGATGCCGTTTCGAACCAGGACATCTAGCAGATCAACGTCCTTCACCGCCCAGTGGGTGCGCGTGTGTTCCCAGTTTCGCTCCGAGATATCCAGCTGGCCAAACATCTCCTTTAGGCGAGTAGCGGGGATAGGGCCTACTCTCGCGTCAATGGACCAAGTGATTCGCACCCCCCCGTAACGAACTTGGATGTCCTCGATCCGACCGACCTGCGAAGAAGGCCCAACGTCACTTCCTCGATCTTCATAGGCAAACAGCGTAGGAAGCCCCTTAAGGGCAGTAATAGTATCCGCAGTCAAGGTAGCAAAACGTTCTGCTAGCAGCGGGACGGTGTGCTCAAGGTAACGTGGCAGCTCAAGGATGAACTCGTCCTCATCCCAAGTCCCCTCCCGATACACCATCAACAAGTTATACATACGCTTCCATACTGACTGAGTTAGCCACGACAGATGACCAGGGCTTTCCGACAGGATAAGCCCCACAACGAGTTGCGGCGATGAGGATCAATGTGCCGACATCTCTCGAATGGCTTGGAAACCACGAATCACCTCAGATGTCTGCTCATATTCTTCGGTGGAGAGCAGCGAATACTTCGTGTCCAACACCAATGGGTCACACCCGAAATCAACCTCTGCATCGTCGACCAGCAACAGGATGAGCTGAGATCCAATCGGCCGTTCGTCCCTGATGAAGTGAAGAAGATTCAGGTGATTGATGTCATCCTGGTCCTGCTGTTTGGGCGAATCCAGCACAATCGGACATCTCACAGCGTCCTCTGCATCCCAGATGAGATGAAGGATTGCATAAACGTAAGCGAGGATGGCGCGTGGCCGGTCACTTCCGGTCTCTTGAATCTTGAGCATCAGCGACTTAAGGAAGTCTTCTTGGAACATGACGCTGAGCTTCCTGGCAAAGCCAGTCAACAACCGAGCATACGTCTCGAGGATCTCCTTCTTTCGCTCCGTTGAGCGCGCATTTTTTAGCCGCTCCGCCGCCTGCTTAATCCGATAGTCCAGAGTGGCGATCTCCTGAACAAGATCAGCAACCTGATCGTCCAGCTGTGAGGAGAATCGCTTCTGTCCTGCTCGCTCAAGTAGACGTGCGAACGTGACCTGCCCCCGTCTGCGAGTGAGAAGATCATTGAACCTTTGCTCGTCCTCGGTGGCGTCTTTGAGGCGCTGACGACTGATAGCGATCTCACCAGAGACAATCGCCTGAGCATTCATCACCTCAACTAAGACATCGTCTGTCCGACTTTCATCTTGCGCCAACGCAAACCGTTCACCAAACGAGTTCTCGTGAAGCTGACCACAGGTCGGGCACTCTAGGTCTTCACCCTCATGCTTCACAGCGAACATGTAGTCCGCATGCAACTCCCTGCGAACGCGGTCGAGAATCTCCCGCTGAGCCTCCAGTTGTAGGCGGCGCTGGGTCAAGCCTGAGAGCTTTGCTCGCTCTTCCTCACGGATCTCCACCAACTGCTGGAGCATGCCCACCACGCGCTCAATCTCCTCGGAAAAGACTTCCGGATCGATTTCTACGTCGATGTCTTCAGCAACCGTGTCCTTGGCTCGTTTCTGAAGCGAGCGCAATCCATCCAACTGCTTAGCCGGCTCAACTCTGGCAGCCATTGCTGTCGCCTGGAGCTCTAAGGCATCGAAATACTCAGCACCTGTCACGCCCACGTGGAAGTTAACAACGTCTTCTCGCCAGCGAGCGAACTGTTCTAGACGAGCAAAGGAAGTCCAAGGACTGCTCCACCCAGCATCCTGGTCCACATAGAAAGGGATAAACAGGTAGGCCGGCGGCGGAACGACCACCTTTTCGGCCCGATTTTTCAGCCGAAGCTTGGCACCCAGCAACTCATAGAGAGCCGGCGCGAGCCCTTCAGTAACACTGGTGTAGCAACCTCTGACGCGCTCTGATTCGATCAATGTGAAGGTTCTTCCCTCCTTCAACATGACGTAGGAATCGCCATCGACAGTGAACTCCAGCGCCGATATGACGCTCGCACCTTTCCAATCCGGGTGGATCTCTGCCGCTTCTGCGCCCAGCGTCCCATAGATGGACTTGGCTAACGATGACTTGCCTACGTCATTTAGGCCCTTGATCACCGTCACGTCGGGGTGGAACTCGACCGACCTTGCTTTTCGTTCCCGATGGGATACGAGATGAAGCCTTTGAAAGACTAAGTTTTTCATGAGTCCTGGTCCTTAGACTGCGCACCAGCATCCGGAAGTTATTGGGGTTGGTTTTCATAGAAGGTCATCATCACGACAATGAGTTCCTGTTCCGGGGAAAGCGCAGCAGCGCCGTATCCGGAGTCACTTCGAGCGAGCGCAACGGCAGCGTTCGCCATGTCAAATAGCGTTGAACTATTGGCCATGACGCTCTCACCCGCTGCGACAAGGATTTGCCTATCTCGTCGGAACGCTCCATCCAACGGGCTCTGCATCCTTGAGAAGTAATCCGGATAGGCTTCCCGGAGCTTGACCCGAACAGGAAATGGCACGTTGTCTTTGTGTAGCTCTGCGAGGACATTTGCCCAGGCACCAGCGGCTGGGGCCACGGATCGTGCGCTGTCAAGCATCAGGTTAAAGGAAGCCCGGTCGATCCCTTTTGCACTGCAAACCTCGGAAATGGTCCCGGAGGGCCTTTTAGCTACAGTCCGTCTACGCAACTCGTCAAACAGGGTTCTGTAGAAGGCCTTGGGCCGAATGTGAGCGCCTTTGACGTGCTGATCTAAGAAGTTGGTCACCAAGCCGACAGCGGTTTCGTTGTGTGTATCCAGATGAATCTGGGCAATGGAAACCGTTAACTGCTCCCGGAGAGGCTCTTCAAAGTCCTCGCCCAGCTCGTCCGCCAAGCAGGTCCTCATAACCTCCCACTCTGTAGGCTTTAACACCTTGAAGAGTCGCTCACCAGATGGCTCAGAGGCCTTTTCGGTGACAGGGAAGCCATAGCCGCTTCCCACGTTGGTCACGAACTGGAAAGTGACTTGCTCCTGCTTTAGCTGAGCAGCCTTGGCGCACAATCGCCCAAGGATGGAAGGTAGAGCGTCGCCACTCTTACCCTTCTTCCGATTCGTCAGCTTCTTCAGCGTCCAAGCACTTTTTGCGCTGGTCTTGATCTGATAGAACGCGGCGCATGATGGCTGGTCTGGACAATCCAGGACAGCGATGTCCTCATGCAACTCGCAAAGGAGCACGTAGTTCCCTGATCCTTGGTGCAGGGTCAGTAACCGAGCCAAAGCCCAGTTCTTTTGGTAATCGAAACGATCCGCAGAGATCGCGCCGCCTTCCTCTGCCAATGGAGCCGTGGACAGGAAATCAGCGATGACGGTCGAACTCATTTCCCGAGGCCCCTTCCGTCGGATCTCCTTGCCCGACGCCTTGCCTCGATTAGAGGCATCTTTGCGACTCAAGTCAACATTGGGCCAACACACTCAGAACAATCAATAAGTTGTGGGAAACCGTCTATTTCCCTGGGCACTGCTAATCCCGCCTCCAGACGTCCGCGACGACAAATTGCGAAGGCTGTTTGAAGTGCCACCTCCCTGTGGCACGCCTTGGTCATCTCTGCTTGGGCTTCGGCGGCGGCGTTTTGATCGTCTCAACCACCGACCCCTTTTTATCCCGCTGAGCTTCCTTCACGGGCTTGAACTGCCCCGTTCCAGCATCGCGTCCGACTTTCCTCGTTGCCATTTGCAGCTCTCCTTCTAGAAAGGGAACCAACGACAGTCACCGCTTGAGCTTTTTCAGCAACCAAAGCGCCGCATCAGCGCGCTCCTCCGGCGAAAGCTCTTCCAACGCCAGAATAACGTCGGCCATGTGGTCATCTCTCGCGACCAAGTAGGCCATGGGCACGCCCAGCACGTCCGCCAGCCGCCCCAGTCCATCTAGGTCAATCCCACTGACTTCCGTCTCATACCGGTTGACCCGGCTGCTCGCCAGCTTCTTATCGAGCCCCATCAGAACTCCCAAAGCACGCTGACTGGCGATGCCACGGAGCTCCCGCGCCTGCTTGAGCCGCGCGGCAAACAATGATCGTGGGGACGGATGAGGCACGTGAACCGCAGTTGAAATTTCGGGTGGACAGCATGACGTGGTCCCTCAATGCATGGCAGACTCTTCATGAAATGTAGCACCCTCCAACTCAACCGCAGGGGATTTCATGAAGAAGAACACCATGGGAGTGGCGGCCGGCCTTGCCGCGACGCTGTTTGTAGCCGCTACCGCCTCGGCCCAGGCGCCCGCTGAAACGAAGCCCGGCTTCTTCCGACAGTTGGGGAAGAGCTTGAAAGACGCCGGCCAGCAAGCACTGGGGGCCAAGCCGACAACCGGGACCGCGTCGGCCGCTGGCCCCCTCTACACCCCGATCAGCGGTACGGGCCGCATCAACGGGCTGTTCAAGAACGAGAACCACCAGGCCGCCCAGATGGGCAAGCTGGACTGGCCCCGGGTGGCGCTCAGCTTCAAGGAATGGGGCGCAAGCCTGCCCTGCTGGACGGTTGAAGCCCGGATCTGGACCAGCGCCACCGCGTCGACCTTGGAGACGTTCCGAGCCTGCGCCGACGCCCCGTTGACCATCCGGGACGACCTGGGGGAGGAAGCGGAACTCAACAGCAATGCTCGAGCCAAGGCCACCACCGACGTGATGGTCGGCCTGAGGGTGAGGGCCGGAAAGCCGAACACGGGCGACGACCGGACCACTGGCCCTACCCCACCCCGCGAGCCCTTCAACGTGCGCACCACCCGCGACGGTGTGGCGTGCCAAGCCCGAAAAGTGGCCCTGAGCGTCGCTTGGGTCTCCGGTTTCCTGCGGGCGGACGACCTGTATCCCGGCCCTTCGGGAATGCTCACGCCCTTCCGCGACACCCGCATGTGGATCACCGGCTTCGATCCGGGCGGCAACCGCGACAAGTAAGACCCCAACACTCAACTAGGAAGAGACCCTCATGAACACGATCAGGACCATCGCTTTCGCGGTGACCACCGTTTTGGCACTGGCGGCCTGCGGCAGCAAACCCTCCGACGAACAGGCTCAGAAGGCCATCACTGCCGAGTTTGAACGGGTGCTGGGAAGCCAGGTCTGGGTGAAGGAGTATCGGGACTTCAGCCTGAGCGGCTGCAAGAAATCGGAAACGGCAGAGGGAGTGATTTGCGACGTGGGAGGCTCGGTCGTCTTGGACATCGGTGGCGTAGCCCAAGCCAGGCCGTTCGTTCAGCCGGTTCGCTTTTCGAAAGCATCCGGCGAGTGGACCGCCCACAAGCTCTGAGGCCACCATGACCACGCGTTCTTACGCTCATGTCGGTTGCGCGACGGTCCTGCTGGGAGGCGCCGGCCTGTTGTTCGTGGCCGGCGGCCTTGAGGCCCTGAAGCAGCGAGCCCCGCTGGGCTGGCTCGCTATCGCGGGCGGCTTGGCCATCTGGGCCATCTTGGGCTTTCTCTACTGGATCAACGCCCGAGCTTACCGGCGCCAGGAGGAGGCCCAAGGCCAATCGTACGCCCCCTCCGCACCCCAGCGCGGCGGGTTCTGGAAAGGGTTCTTCGTGACCTGGGCCATCGTGGCGGCTGCCCATCTGGCCTCTTTTCTGGGCATGGGCTTCGCTGACCTGCTGCCACATCCTGAGCAAGCCCGGGCGATCTTCAGCCTGCTCGTCCTGGCGCTTGTGCCGACGCACGTGGTGGCTCCGGTGTTGGGCGGGGCTGTTTACAGCCTGGTCCGCTCAACGGAGCTGAGGTAGGCGCCTCTTGACCATCCTTTCAAGAGGCCCCGCTTCGGCGGGGCCTTTGCGTTGCGTCCTCTCATTAAATCTGGCAAAACGATTCTAGGACGTATATCAGCGAGGCAAGGGAATGGCGGACAGTGGAGCGGACGGGGAGCAGACGAAGAAGGAAGCCGGCAACGCCGGCGCCAAATCGCCCTCGCACATCGCTTCTGCGCTAACAACGATGGCGGGCGGCATCTTGGCCATGGCTACCCTGATCGGGTTCTTCCTCCATTTGTCCGGTGATGTCGCGCATTCGACCTACTTGACAGAGATGGGGGTTCCTGCGGCCCTCTTCCCCCAAGCCACCGATGCAAAAATCATCCATGGCTACTACGTGGTCATCATCCAAGGCATTCGGCTAATCAGCGACATTCCTTGGGGCATCGTGCTCACCATGATCGGAATGTCCACGCTCTCCATTGTCATCGCGCGTGCGCCCGTCAAGGAGAACACGGCGATGCGAGGGTGGCTTGAGCGGCGATCCTATTGGGTCAGACAACCCATCGTTGCGCTCCTGGGATCAGCGGTGTTCCTCTCTGCCGCAGCGAGCGTCGGTTGCTTTGTCCTGCTACTGGCCATCGTGCCGGGCCTTGTAGGGGAGAAGTTTGGCAAGAGCAAAGCCGACGAAACAAAGGAGCTGTTTCTTGCGGAAGCCTCGGCAAAGACCTCAGAACTCTGGAAGGATTCAGAGCGCCTCACTGAAGGCCGCATTGTTGAGACCAGTGACAACTGGATCGCGATCTACGACAGCGATTTACAAATGGTGCGAATTCTTAAAAATGATCGCATTGAAATAAGAACGCGTCTATCAACGGCAAAGACGCCTCATTAGGTAAGCACGACATCGTCGAAGCCATCGTAGTCCCCGTCATCTTGCGGGCATGCGATTACCGTCGTGCGCCCTTCGGAAACTGCTAGGCACGCCCAAGGACGAAAAACCGGTGACCCAGTGGCCTGATCACGCCGAGACTATCCTCCAGGTCGCCAGGGCGGCCGCGGACGATGCCGCTGGGTAGCGTCGTGCTGTCCAACCTCAAGATCTGGATTTGGTCTATCGCCTCAAGCGCGCCCAATACGCCCGTCTCTATCTGGCCCAGACGATGTGGCAGCTCGACCGGCAATTCGCTCCAACCAGGCTAGTCAGGCTGTTGGCGACCGCAGCAGCCGCAAAGCCTTGCTAAGAGAAGACGTTGCGTGGTGTAACGGTAATTCCGACTGAAAGTGCGTAATCAAGCGTTGACTTAGCCTTTTTCGTAGGAAGTGTGACTGCCTAAACGCGCGAGCGAACATCCTCGTAGCGGCGCTAGTCAGCCATTACAGCAACGAGTATGACAAGCGCGCTCAAAGGGTATCAAGCTGGGCGCCTGCGATGTCACCATTAGTGACCTTGATCGATAAGGTCAAGTAAGACCATGGAACTTCGGCCCGAAATTCAGCACAAAAAACGTCAGAAAAAAAGCTTCTTAACTTTCATTTTAGGCGACAACAAATTAAAGTGATCACTTCGGCCAAATTCGAAATGAGAGTGCACTACACCTGAAATAAAATCCGCAAACTGAAGGTTTTTTGAATACTTACTTTCAATAGTCTGCGTCACCAGACGCGTAGCAACTCCCAAGTCGAAACCTAGACATATCGATAAATAATCATGCATGCTATTTCCGCTTTGAACCTTTATCGAACGCGGGTCAGGGATAAAATTCACCTTTGCGTGCTTGGCCATTTCGTCCACAAGCATTAGCTTGACCATGTAGTTATACAGCTTGTTACCGTCATCACGAAGGTGAGTAGCAACTTTCTGCTTTTTCACCACAATGGCGTGATACTGAATAGCAGGAAACTTAGTGCACAGCTGAATAGCTTCTTGAACGAAGTGAGAACGAGATTTCTCAGGGGCCCGGATCCACTTCTTCTCTTTCTTATGATCCCATTTGCTGCCCTTGTAAACATTCTTCATCACCCTCTCCGGGCGATGGTCGTCAGCAATGGGCATTGATAGCCCTGAGATAACAAGATACCGGCTCGAGCCACCTGAGCCATACGGCGACTCGAACGACCACCCCAAGTCGCCGCTCTCGTCAACGTAAAACATATGCTCCATGCGCAAGCCCTGTCTCGATCCATAAAAAAGGCCCCCTTGCGGGGGCCTTGTAAATATTGTCAGCCCCCAGGGCCGACGCGCTTAGATCGCGCTTACGACGCCTTCAAAGGTATCGCGGATTACCCAGGAATTACCTGACATGAATGATGATACATGATCCTACTGCTAGGCGCAAGCCGCCCACGACTTCCGCTCTTCCATCGTCGCATATGCCGTCCGGACTACAAGTTGCACCCTCCGTCCGGTATGCTTTCTGGACACAACACAGGACACATGTCCGGTTTGCGATCAGCTGCAGGGTCAAGAGGTTAGGTTCGGGTCGATCCGATCCCCCTCTCTCCGCCAGACAAACGCAAAAGGGCCGCCCACAGGGTGGCCCTTTTGCGTTTGTCTGGCGGATGGGATGGGTGGTGAGAAGCCACGCCGGGGTTCGACGGTTCTGCAGGAGCAGAACCGGACCGCCGCAGGCGGGTCCCGAGGCGCAACGCGTATCGGGATCGGGTGCATGGATGCACCCGACAATCCCCCTGGCGCGGGACGCGAAGTGCACTGCGCGCGCTTCGCCCCAAACGTTGCGGTGCAACGTTCGGGCCCCTCCCTTCGCCCGCCTCTCCCCGCCCCTGTCGGGGCAGCCCCTCAACAGAGGGGCTTGTTCCTCCAGCTGCATCAGTAGATCCACACCATGCGTGGATGCCTCGGCCCGGTCGAATCGACTATCCGCCCATGCCCCAGCCTCCCGCTGCTCCCGTCCCCAGCACCCTCACCCTTCGCTGAACAGGTGGTTCAAGGCCGCATACCCCGGTGCGCCCTCGGGCATCGCCATCGTGCCGCCGAGAAAATCCGTGGTCGCCGCAACCGTCGCCGCCCATGCGTGCATGAACAACGCGGGCCCTGCACTCAGCCGCCGCACGCCGGCCTGCGACAGCGCAGCAAGCGACGCAATTCCAGGCAGCCACATGAGGTTGAGGGGCAGCGGCACGGCGCTGGCAACCGCATCAGCCTCGTCCAGCGCACGCAGCCCCGGCACAAAGCCGCCGTCGGCACCGGCACGTGCATAGGCCTGCAGCCGATCGATGCTCATCCTGACGGCCTCATCACCTCCGGCCAGGCTGCGCAGATACACATCGGTGCGCGCATTGATGAAAAGCGATCGCCCGCAAAGCGCCGAGCGGATGGCAGTGATCTTGTCCACCAGCGCCGCAGGACTGCCGGCGCCGTCTTCGATGTTGATCCCGACCGCACCCGCCTCCACCAGGCGCAGCACCCGCGCAGCGACCGCATCGGGAACATCGCTGTAGCCGTCCTCGATATCGACCGTGACCGGCAACGAGACCACACGAGCGATTTCGGAGACCCGCTGCAGCAGCGCGGTATCAGGCAGCGCACCGCCATCGGCATAACCGCAGGACCACGCCATCGCAGCACTCGATGTTCCCACCGCGCGAGCGCCCTGCTGCTGGACCAGGCGGGCGCCACCGGCATCCCATACGTTGGGCAGCACGTAAAGATCGGCGCCGTGGTGGAGTTGCACGAAACTGGCGTGAGCGTTGGACATGGAACCTCCTGACGACGGGGACCTGCAGTCTGCCTCCGAACCGGTTTCCGGGCTCGCCATGTTCAGACATCAATGGCACGGACCTCGCGCACAATGTGTCCGCCACCACCCTGACGTTCCTTCATGACACCCCGCCCCTACTGCCGCAGTGACGTAACCGCCTGCCTGTCGATTTTCGACAGCAACGTACCCACCTACTTCGCGCCCGAAGAGCGCAGCGACTTTGAACGCTTCCTGCGTGAACAGGCAATGGACTGTGCATTCCAGGTCATCGAGCGCGATGGCAGCCTCGTGGCCTGTGGCGGCCTGTCGCGACGCGGTGATGGCAGTGCCGGTTTCTGCTGGGGCATGGTGAAGCGCGCGCTGCACCGGCAGGGGCTGGGGCGCGAACTGGCGCTGGCGCGCCTGCGTCAGGCCGAAACTGATCCAGCCATCAATCGCATCACACTCAGTACCAGCCAGCACACCCAGGGCTTCTACGCCGGTCTGGGCTTCCAGGTGACACGTGTGGTGCCCGATGGCCACGGCGCCGGGATCGACGCCGTGGAAATGGAACGGGTGCTGTAGCCTCCCGCAGCCGGCAGATCCACGCAGGCGTGGATCTACCGCTGGCATCCCCTGCTCAGAATCCGACGCGCAGGTTGATCTGACCACCAACATCGCGGCGACCATCGCCGTGCTGGCCCTGCACGAACATCGACAGCTGGCTGTTGCGGCCCAGGCCGACTGCCACGCCCAGCTGGCTGACCAGCGCATTGCGTGCCATCACCGCGCTGTACACATCGAACGCGTTGCCACCGACCGCGAAGCGGTTGCGGCTGGCCACGTCGGTATCGCCCGATGCATGCTGCCAGCCGAGGCCGACCGTCAGCTGCGCCGGGAAGCGCTCGCCACTGCCCACGTCCCAGCGCCCACGCACGCCCACGGTGCTGACATTGAGCGTGTCCTTGCCGCCCTCCAGCACCAGCGCAGCACTGCCGCCCTGTTCCACCGCACGATCACTGTCGACCCAGTGCTTGGTGAACTGCACATACGGCTGCAGCTGGGTCCTGCCGCGGGTCCAGGTCCAGCTGCTTTCCACCTGGGCGATGGTCACGTCCGAATCCTGGCGGCTGTACAGGGTCTGGCCCAGCAGCGGCACCTCACGCGTGGTGCGCGTGCGGTAGTCACCGCGCGACGCGCTGCCACCGACCGCGAAGCCGTTGCTCCACTGGCCCTGTGCATACAGGCCGAAGGTGTTGCCACGCAGGCGGGCCCGCGAGCTGCGATCGTACAGGCGCGTATCCAGCCGTTCGTTGCCGGCCGCTGCACCCAGCACCACGTGCTCGCCCAGCTGCCAGTCCACGCCTGCCATCAGCGCATTGCGGTTGGAGCGGATGTCATCGCCGTTGCCGTCACCGTCCTGGCGGAACACCTTGCCACTGCCGGCCAGCCAGGCCGACGCGCGCTCGCCGCGCACGGTCGGAAGCTCGCTGCCCAGACGCTGGCGGATGCCTTCTTCCAGGTAGTTGTCATACAGCAGCACCGCACGGCTGGCCGCATGCACTTCACCGGACAGCTGGTCGAACGCCGCGCGCGCGGTACCCGCGTCATACATCAGCAGCGTGTTGTACAGCCCCAGTGCCGAGCCACTCTGCGGCAGGCTGTCCAGCGCTGCAGCGGTGTTGTACTGGTTGCGCGTCTTCGCCGCCGTGGTGAAGGCCGCAGTCTGCGCCACATCGATCTGCAGATTGGCCGTGTTCGCCGTGTAGACCGGGGTGATGGTCAGGAAGGCCGACGGCGTGGTCGCCGAGGCGAACTGCCCGCTTACGCCACCGCCCGCATTGATCACGGTGTACTGCTGGCCCTGCTGGTAGCTGGTGCTCGGTGAAATGGTGTTCACCTGCACGGTGCTGCCACCCACGCTGGCACTTCCCCCCACCTGCACCGTGTCGCTGCCTGTGGCACCCAGATCGATGCCCAGCGTGCTGCCCGGCGACAGGGTCAGGTTGCCACCCACCGTGATCGTGCCGGTGCCATTACCCGCACCGCTGCCATTGCCCGGGCCATTGCCCGGCGATAGCACGCCGCCACTGGATACCGTCACGCCACCGCCGGTGCCACCGATGGTGCCGGTGCCGGATAGCGTGGTACCGCTGCCAATGGTCCACTGGCCGCCGATATTGCCGGTGACATTCAGGCCACCGCCGGTGACCTGACCGGTGCCGCTGAAACCACCGCTGTTGCCGCCGAGGTTCAGGCCACCCGGACCGGCCTGCACGATGCTGCCGCCACCGCTGATGGTGCCGCCCAGCGTGGTGGTGCCACCGGTGTTGATGATCAGGCCACCATTGTTGGTGATGTTGCCGGTGACCGAACCGCTGGCCCCGCCGTTGCCGACCTGCACCGTGCCACCGGCATTGATGGTGGTGCCGCCGGTGTAGGTGTTGTTGCCGGTCAGCGTAAGGGTGCCGTTGCCAGCCTGGGTCAGACCACCGCTGCCGCTGATGGTGCCGCCGACGGTGGTATTGCCACCCACGTTGAACACCAGGCTGCCGTTGTTGCTGACGTTGCCGGTAATCGACCCGCTCGCGCTGCCGTTACCAACCTGCAGCGTGCCGCCGGTGTTGATGGTGGTGCCGCCGGTATAGGTGTTGTTACCGCCCAGGATCAGCGTGCCGCTCCCGGCCTGGGTCAGGCCTCCGCTGCCGCTGATGGCGCCGCCGACGGTGGTGTTGCCACCCACGTTGAACACCAGGCTGCCGTTGTTGGTCACACTGCCGCCTATCGCACCGGTGGCGCCGCCATTGCCGACCTGCAGGGTGCCACCGGCGTTGATGGTGGTCGGGCCGGTATAGGTGTTGTTGCCGGTCACGGTCAGCGTGCCGCTACCGGCCTGGGTCAGGCCGCCGCTGCCGCTGATGGTGCCGCCCAGCGTGGTGTTGCCGGCCACGTTCGACAGCAGCGTGCCGTTGTTGGTGATGTCACCCACGATCGAACCGGTCGCACCACCATTGCCCAGCTGCAGCGTGCCGCCGGCATTGATGGTGGTACCGCCGGTGTAGGTATTGTTGCCGGTCAGCAGCAGCGTACCGCTACCAGCCTGGGTCAGGCCGCCACTGCCGCTGATGGTGCCGCCCAGCGCGGTGTTGCCGGCCACGTTGGAAATCAACGCACCATTGTTGGTGATGTCACCAGCGATGGCGCCGGTCGCACCACCGTTGCCGACCTGCAGCGTGCCGCCGGCATTGATGGTGGTGCCGCCGGAGTAGGTGTTGTTGCCGACCAGGGTCAGCACACCGCTACCCGCCTGGGTCAGGCCACCGCTGCCACTGATCGCGCCGCCGACCGTGGTGTTGCCCGCAACGTCGAAGACCAGGCTGCCGTTGTTGGCGACGTTGCCGGTGATGGCGCCAGCCGCGCCGCCATTGCCGACCTGCAGCGTGCCACCGGCGTTGATGGTGGTGCCGCCGGTATAGGTGTTGTTGCCGGTCAGGGTCAGCGTGCCGGCGCCGGCCTGGGTCAGGCCGCCGCTGCCGCTGATGGTGCCGCCCAGCGTGGTGTTGCCCGCCACGTTGGACACCAGCGCGCCGTTGTTGGTGATGTCGCCTACGATCGCGCCGGTCGCACCGCCGTTGCCGACCTGCAGCGTGCCGCCGGCATTGATGGTGGTGCCGCCGGTATAGGTGTTGTTGCCGGTCAGCACCAGCGTGCCGCTGCCGGCCTGGGTCAGGCCACCGCTGCCACTGACCACGCCGCCCACGGTTGCGGTGCTGCCCAGGTTGTAGACCAGGCTGCCGTTGTTGGTGATGTCGCCCAGCACCGAGCCGGTGCTGCCACCGTTGCCAATCTGCAGCGTGCTGCCACCATTGATGGTGGTGCCGCCCGTATACACATTGTCGCCGCTCAGGGTCAGCGTGCCGGTGCCGCTCTGCACCAGGCCACCGGTGCCACTGAGCACACCGCCGAAGGTGGTGCTGCCGTTGCTGCCGCCGGTGGTCAGGGTCGCACCGCCCAGCACCACGCTGGATCCGGTCACGCCGGCCAGGCCTCCGATGCTCTGATTGCCACCGGCACTGATGTCCAACGTGCCGGCGCCGGTCAGGTTGACCGTGCTCGCACCCGACAGGCTGCCACCGGCCGCCACCGCCAATGTGCCGCTGTTGATGGTGGTGGTGCCGGTATAGGTGCTGGCACCGCCCAGGGTGACCGTTGCTGCGCCATCCTTGAGCAGGCCGCCAGCGCCGCTGATCGGGCCGTTCAAGGTCAGCGCGTTGCTGCCGGCCAGAGTCAACGTGCCGCTGGCCAGCTGCAAGGTATTGGCCAGCGTCAGCGCGCTGGTGCCGTCCAGACTGGCGTCGCCACCCACGGTCAGCGTGCCGGTCCCCAGTGCAGCGTTGTCGCCCAAGGCAAGGCCACCGGCGTTGAGTGCCACGCCGCCACTGAACGTGTTCGCGCCGGTCAGGGCCTGCACACCCGCCCCGTTCTTCACCAATCCGCCGGTGCCGGTAATGTCACCAGCGAAGGTGGTGTTGCCCACGCCATTGAGGGTCAGTGTGCTGCCACCCAGCGCGACCGTACTGCCGGCAACACCGGCCAATGATCCGATGCTCTGCGCACCACCGGCAGAAATGTCGAACGCTGTACCGGCATTGGCCAATGTCACCGCGCCATTCGATGCCAGGCTGCCACCGGCGCCAATCGCCAGCGTGCCCGCATTGATGGTGGTGCCTCCGGTGAAGGTATTGGCACCGGTCAGGGTCTGGGTGCCGCTGCCCTCCTTGATCAGCCCACCGGCCCCCCCCACCGAACCACCGAACGTGCCATTGACGGGACCACCAATGGTCAAGGTGTTGCCGCCCAGGTTCACCGTACCGTTGCCGACCAGGGTGCCGAACTGCTGCGTGCCGCTGCCCGCAGACAGATCGAAGGTGGCGCCCGAGGCCAGGTTGACGATGCCACTGGCATGCAGGCTCGCGCCGGCGCCCAACGCCAGCGTACCGGCATTGATGAAGGTGCCACCGGTATAGGTATTGGTACCGTTCAAGGTCAGCGTCGCCGCGCCGTCCTTGGTCAGCGAACCAGTGCCGCTCAGGCTGCCGTTGAGGGTGAGGTTGTTGCTGCCGAGTACAGTCAACCCGTTGTTGAGGATGAAGTTGTTGGCCAGCGTCACCGCGGTGTTCGAATCGAGCGTGGCATTACCCCCCACCGTTACCGCGCCGGTGCCCAGTGCAGCATTGTTGCCGACCACCAGGCCGCCGGCATTGAGCGTTACGCCACCACTGAAGGTGCTCGCACCATTGAGCGTCTGCACGCCAGCGCCGTTCTTGATCAAACCACCGTTGCCGCTGATCGCGCCATTGAAGGTGCTGTCCACCGTGCCGCCCAGGCTCAATGAGCTGCCACCGAGGGCCACGGTGCTGCCGGCCACACCTGCAAGCGAGCCGATGCTCTGGTTGCCGGCCGAAATGTCGAGGGTGCCGGAACCGGCCAGGTTCACCGCACCGGTCGACGCCAGGCTGCCACCAGCACCGATGGCCAGCGTGCCGCTGTTGATGGTGGTGCCTCCGGTGTAGGTATTCGCACCGGTCAGGGTCACGGTAGCCGCACCGTTCTTGATCAGGCCACCGGTACCCGAAATCACACCGCCCAGTGTCAGCGCCTGGCTGCCGAGCAGATCGAGGTTGACGCCCGCTGCAAGCCCGATGTTGTTGGCCAGGCTGACGCCTGTCGTTGCATCCAGCGTCGCGTTGCCGCCCACCGTCAGCGCACCAGTGCCGAGCGCAGCGTTGTTGCCGACCATCAGGCCACCGCCGTTGAGTGCAACGCCACCACTGAACAGATTGGCGCCACCCAGCGTGAGGATGCCCGCGCCATTCTTGACCAGGCCGCCGGTGCCGGAAATCGCACCGTCGAACACGCTGTTGCCGATGCCGCCGAGGATCAGCGACTGCGCGCCCAGGCTGACCGTGGAGCCGCTCACGCCGGCCAGCGAACCAATCGTCTGGCTGGCGCCGGACGCCGAGATGTCGAAGCCGGTTCCCGCCGCAGTGAGCGTCACCGCCCCGTCCGCAGCCAGGCTGCCACCCGGACCAATCGCCAGCGTGCCGGCGTTGATGAAGGTGCCGCCGGTATAGGTATTGGTGCCGGTCAGCGTTTCAATGCCCGAACCGACCTTGGTCAGGCCACCCGTGCCTGCGATCGAGCCACTGAACGTGCCATTGGTGGCACCGCCGACTTCGATCGAGTTGGCACCAAGGTTCACCGTACCGTTGCCGACCAGCGTACCGAACACCTGCGTGCCGCTTCCGGCAGACAGATCCAGCGTGGCACCGGTGGCGAGGTTGACGGTACCGCTCGCCGCCAGGCTGGCACCGGCACCCAGCGCCAGCGTGCCGGCATTGATGTTGGTGCCACCGGTGTAGGTGTTGATGCCGTTCAAGGTCAGCGTCGCGACGCCATTCTTGGTCAGGCTGCCAGCCCCGGAGAGGACACCGTTGAGTGTCAGCGCATTGCTGCCGAGCACGGTCAGCCCGGCATTGAGCGCGATGTTGTTGGCCAGCGTTGCCAGGCCGGTGGTGTCCAGCGTGGCGGCACCGCCGACGGTCAATGCACCGGTACCCAGCGCCGCATCATTGCCGAGCACCAGCCCGCCTGCGTTGAGCGTCACGCCGCCGCCAAACGTGTTGGCACCGGACAACGTCTGCACGCCCGCGCCCACTTTGACCAGACCGCCGCCGCCACTGATCACGCCATCGAACGCGGCGTTCGTCGCTGTGCCGAAGGTCAGCGAGTTTGCGCCCAGCGCCAGCGTGCTTCCACCCGCACCGTTGAGCGCACCGATGGTCTGGCTGCCACCGGCACCGGAGATATCGAAGCCAGCGCCTGCGCCCAGCGTGACATCACCCGCTGCGGCAAGGCTGCCACCCGCCCCCAGCGCCAGTGTGCCGGCGTTGATGGTGGTACCTCCTGTGTAGGTATTGGTACCGGACAGCGTCAACGTGGTGGCACCGTTCTTGATCAGACTGCCATTGCCGTCGATCACACCCGACAGCGTCAACGCATTGCTGCCCGGCAATGTCAGTGCAACGCCCGAGCCCAGCGTGACTGCATTGCCCAGTGTCACCGCGGCGCCTGCATCCAGCGTGGTACTGGCATTCACCGCCAGCGCGCCGGAACCGAGTGCGCCGTTCGCACCGACCACCAGGCCACCACCGTTCAAGGTCAGGCCACCACCGAAGGTATTGGTGTTGTTGAGCGTCAGCAGGCCCGTACCGTTCTTGACCAGGCTGCCGCCACCGGCCAGCACGCCCGCCAGGCTGAGGTCATTGCTGCCTCCCAGCGTCAGCTGCGAACCCGCGCCGAAGTTCACCGCATTGGCCAGATCCAGCGCAGCCGTCGTGTCCAGGCTGACGTTGCCGCCAATGCCCAGCGCCCCCGTACCCAACGCCCCGGCATTGCCGAGGATCAGGCCGCCGGCATCGAGCGCGACGCCGCCACTGAAGGTATTGGCTCCGGACAGCGTCTGCACGCCCGCGCCAGCCTTGATCAATCCACCACTGCCATCGATGAGACCGGCAAAGCTGCCGTTGCCGGCGCCGCCGAAGGTCAGCGTCTGCGTGCCCAGCGCCACATGGCTGCCGGCGATGCCGTTCAATGCACCGATGGTCTGCCCTGCACCCGCCGCGGAGATGTCCAGCGTCGCGCCGGCACCGGCGAGGTCCACCGCACCGGCGGCGGCAAGACTGCCTCCCGCGCCGAGCGCCAGCGTACCGGCGTTGACCGTAGCGCCACCGAGGAAGGTATTGGCACCGGACAGGGTCAACGTCGAGGCGCCGTTCTTGATCAGGCCACCGGTTCCCCCCACCACGCCGCTCAGGGTGAGATTGTTGCTGCCCGGCAGGGTCAGCGTGTTGGCGCCCAGGTTCACTGCATTGACCAGCGAAACCGGCGCACTCGCATCCAGCGAAACATTGCCGCCGATGTTCAGCGCACCGGTCCCCAGTGCACCGCTGGCGCCAACCGACAGGCCGCCCGCGTTCAGCGCCAGGCCACCACTGAAGGTGTTGCTGTTGTTCAACGACAGCACGCCAGTGCCGGTCTTGATCAGGCCACCGGTGCCGGTGATCAGTCCGCCCAGAGCAACATTCTCATTGCTGGTCAGGCTCAGTTGCGCACCGGCGTCGAGATCGATGGCATTGCCCAGGTTCAATGCCACCGTGCTGCCCAGGGTCGCGTTCGCGCCCACGGCAAGCAGCCCGGTTCCCAGTGCGCCAGCGTTGCCCAGCATCAGGCCACCGCCGTTGAGCGTCAGCCCACCGGCGAAGTTGTTGGCGCCGTTGAGCGTGAGCGTGCTGGCGCCGTTCTTGACCAGGCCACCGGCTCCGGAAACCACCCCGCCGAGCGTGATCGCCTGCGAACCCGGCAGCGACAGCACAGCCCCACTGCCCAGGGTCACATTGTTGGCCAGGCTCAGCGCCGCGCTGCCGTCAAGCGACGCACTGCCACTCACGTTCAAGGCACCAGTGCCAAGCGCGCCGCCATTGCCAAGCAACAACCCGCCCGCGTTGAGATTCAGTCCCCCGCTGAAAGTGTTGGTGCCATTCAAGGTCAGCAGCGAGGCACCGTTCTTGGTCAGGCTGCCGGTGCCGGTGATGTTGCCTCCCAACGTGAGGTTCTGGCTGCCCGGCAGGGTCAGCGCCGCACTCAGGTTGATGGCATTGCCGAGGTTCAGTGCGGCCGAGCCATCGAGCGTACCGTTTCCACTGACCGTCAACGCACCGCTGCCGATCGCACTGTTGGTGCCCAGCAGCAGGCCGCCCGCCGTCAGATTCACGCCCCCACTGAAGGTGTTGGCGCCGCTCAGCGTCTGGATGCCCGTGCCCTGCTTGACCAGGCCGCCGGTACCGCCGATCACGCCCGCGAACGTCTGGTTGGTGGCATCACCGAAGGTGAGCGTGCTGCTGCCCAGCGTCACCGTGCTGGCGGCGATACCGGACAGCGCGCCGATGGTCTGGTTGCCGCCGAGCGAGATGTCCAGGTCCGCGCCAACGCCGGCCAGGTTGACCGCACCACCGGCCGCCAGGCTTCCGCCGCTGCCCACCGCGACCTTGCCGGCATTGATCGCCAGACCGCCGGTGAAGGTATTCGCGCCGCCCAGCGTCAGCGTGGCAGCACCGTTCTTGACCAGGCTGCCGGTACCACCGATGGAGCCGCCCAGCGTCAGTGCATTGCTGCCCAGTACATTGAGCAGGCCACCTGCACCGAGGTTGATGCCATTGCCCACGCTCAGCGCCGCGCTGGCATCGAGCGTTGTCACACCGCCAACATTCAACGTGCCGGTTCCGAGCGCGCCGGCATTGCCCAGGACCAGGCCACCGGCATTGAGCCCCAGCCCACCACCAAAGGTATTTGCACCGTTGAGTGTCAGCGTGGTCGCCCCATTCTTGACCAGGCTGCCGGTGCCCCCGATCACGCCGTTGAACGTCAGCGCCTGGTTGCCGGGCAGATTGAGGATGCTGCCCGCACCCAGGTTGACCGCGTTGGCCAGTGCAAGCGCTCCCGTGGTTCCATCGAGCGTCACGTTGCCGCCGACGCTGAGTGCACCGCTGCCCAGCGCAGCAGCATTGCCCAGCAGCAGGCCGCCGCCGTTTAGCGCGACGCCACCGGTGAAGGTATTGGCACCAGACAGGGTCTGGGTACCCGTACCGACCTTGACCAGCGCGCCACCGACACCGCCGATGACGCCGGAGAAGCTGGTGCTGGTGTTCAGGCCACCAAGGGTGAGGCTGTGCGCGCCGAGGTTGAGCGCACCGGATCCGGCGAGTGAGCCGATGGTCTGGCTGGCCGCAACCGAGAGATCGAGGTTGGTCCCTGCGCTCAGCGAGATCGCACTTGTCGGCGACAGGCTGCCACCGGCGCCCAATGCCAGCGCACCGCCGGTGACCGAGAAGGAGCCCGTGAGCAGGTTGGCACCATTCAAGGTGAGCGTACCCGGCCCCGCCTTGACCAGGTTGCCGGCGCCGGAGATCGAACCGTTGAGGCCGAGACTGTTGTTGCCGAGCAGGTTGAGCGTGCCGCCCCCGCTGACGATCAGGTTGTTGCTCAGGTTGAACGCGGCGGTGGTGTCCAGCGACGCCAGACCACCCACGGTGAGGGTGCCTGAGCCGAGAGCACCCGCATTGCCCAGCAGCAGGCCACCGGCATTGAGGTTGACGCCGCCGGAGAACAGGTTCGCGCCGCCGAGGGTGACGATGCCGGTGTTGTTGACCGCCAGGCCGCCAGCGCCTGAAAGCACGCCCCCCAGGCCGAACGCATTGGTTCCGCCGAGGGAAAGGTTGCCGCCAAGGTTGAAGGCGTTGGTCAGGTTCAGGCCCGCCGTGGAGGCGGCAATGGCACCGCCGTTGGCCGTGAACAGCCCGGTGCCGAAGGAGGCAGCATTGTTGAAATTGACCAGACCGTCATTGAGCGTCGTGGGCCCGGTTCCGGTCCAGGCTCCCTGCAGGTTCCATGTACCGCTGTTGACGGTCAGCCGCTGGAAGTTGAGGTACTGGTTCCAGCCCAGCGTGGTCTGCGCCCCGCCGGTGCCGGAGCCTGGGCCGGTCGGGCTGTTCTGCAGCACCAGCGTGTTGTTGGCTGCACCAGTACCGACACCTGCGTTGACCGTACCGGCCGCTGCCAGCGAGACCGAGATACCGCCCAGCACATCGATGCCCGCCGACGCCCCGGTCCCAGTTGCCACATTGGACCCGGATACGGCGGTAAAGGTATTCCCCAGCGTGGAATCGCCGAGGTAGACGCTGCCGGTGATCGTGCCGCTGTTGGTCACCGAATTGCCTGCCGCCGATCCGGCGAGACCGACCCGCCCGGTAATCCCTCCGGTATTGCTCAGAACCGTTCGCGCGCCGCCGTAGCTGACGATGGCCGGCGCATCGGCCGTACCGATTCCGCCCAGCAGGAAATTCATGTTGACGGTGCCGGCGTTGTTGATCGTGGTGACGCCACTTGCGCCATTCTGCACGGACAGCGCACGCCCACTCGCACCCAACAGGGCGGCGACATCGATGAAGCCCTGCAGGGTGCCGGTCGAAGTGTTGTCGACGGTGATCGTCTGGCCACTCGCATTGCCCAGCACCGCGCCGGAGGCGGCAAAAATACCTACGCTGGTACCGATCGTGCCGTTGTTGGTGAGCTGGATGCCGTTACCGCTCAACGTCATCGAGTTGCCCAGGCCGGCAGTGCTTCCTACATTCGCGCCGGCCGCCACGGTTACATTGACACCATTGGTGGCATCCGCGAAGTTGTTGGTGGTACCCGTGCAGTTGATATTCGGTCCCGGTGTCGAGCAAGCCGCGAACGCCGAACCACTGGCCAACATGGCAGCCAATGCCACCGCCAACTGGTGCGCCCGCAATCGCGGCACCCGCCCTGCGCAGACCGCGCTTCCGCCGGGATTCTGGGCGACCTCCGAAGCAACCTGCATTACGCCGAGGGCACGATTGAAAACCAGACGGTAAATGCGGTTCATCGGTAAATCTCCATGAAAAGACCGGATGGCACTGCAGGCAGGTTCTTTTGAAGACAATGCGGCCCACCCCGGTTCCCGACATGGGAACAAGGCCCGGCTTCATTAACTTCTGAAAATCTTCACATCTTCACGCGACCGCACCTGGAACAGGCAGGCCAACGTGTCCGTCAAGGCGAAAACTCCCCGATTTCGGATGACGAATGGCGGCACTGTGCGGCCGATGGCGCCAGCGGCATGTGAATCACGCTCGTTATTTTCATGACGCACGTCAAATAAAACGGGCGGACAAAATGGTTTTGCCGAAAATGCATATACCTGCAGCAGGCGGAGATTCCTTTCTCCGCCCAACTAAATGCATTCAGCTGCTCGAGAGCTTCATCAGCACCAGGCCGGAAACGATCAGCAGCGCCGCACCGATCCGCATCGGGCTGACCTGCTCGCCAAGGAACACGATGCCGACCACGAAGGCGCCAACCGCCCCGATGCCCGTCCAGATCGTATAAGCGGTACCCAGCGGCAGGCTGCGCATGGCCACCGCAAGCAGCCAGAAGCTGGCGATCATGCCGATGATGGTGACCACGGTAGGGGTGAGCCTGGTGAAGCCTTCAGACTGCTTCATGGACACGGCCCAGACGATTTCCAGCAGGCCGGCGAACAACAGATAGATCCAGGCCATGACAGCCCTCCTCTTGGTAGGGCCAGGCCGTCCTGGTCATTGATTCCCGATGTGGGGGAGGTCGTTCCTCCTGGCCGGCATTCTAGCAACGCCGGTTGGCCCGGGCCGTTGCCTGCGGTCAGGGGTTACAGCTGATTCAGCGCATGAAGCTGGCGCCGGCGTGCATGCCTGGGCTAGAATACGCGTCTGCCGTCGGCCAGCCGATGCGCAGTCCGGCTGTGGTCTCCGGCGCGACGCGCGCTGCTTCCCCTGATCCGCGAACTGGCCGCCTTCTGGGCGGCCAACGTCTCTATGGTGGCCCCGTCGGCCCCTCGCGACGCTAGGTCGAAAATCCCGCCAGGGCCGGAAGGCAGCAACGGTATCGATCGACGCGGGCGCCGAGGTCAGCCGGCGGGGCCACCGCCTTTTCGGGCGCCGCCCCACTTCTGGTGGCTGCCAACCTTGGTTGGCGCTCTTCGCCGGGCATGGCCCGGCGCTAACGTGCTTCAGGCGTGCCCTGGTGGAACACCACCCGCCATCCCTGCGCGTGCCGTCGCCACAGCGAACTGCGCAACACCCAGCCCTGGGCCTGGCCATCAACGTGGTAGCGGCTGCGGTAGCGCACCTGTGCCAGGCCGTCGGACAGCAGCCACACGGCATAGTCGCCCGATTCAATCTCAACCTCCGCCCGCTCCTGCGGAATCTCCTGCAGCGCAGCGGCACGCCCATAACAGCGGCCGGAACTGCCGATCTCGCTGAAATCCTCGTCCAGCAGCGCCTCCAGGCGCTCGCGGTCACCGCGCACCTGTGGCCCGTGCAGGGCGCGCTCCAGCGCCTCCAGTGCGGCAGCCAGCGCCGCATCGGCGGGCCGGCCGGCAGCGCTCACGGCGGGTCCTGGGCCAGGACGTGCGGGGCGGTCGGATTGGCCAGCGGCACGCACTGCCCTGGCTGGGCCACACGGTGTCCACGCGCGGCCAGCGCCTGGCCGTCGGCTTTGCTGGCGTAGTGATAGAGCATCATCCGCGCCTGCAGTTCAGCGCTGTACTCGCGCTCCAGATCATCCACGCCGGTATGCGACGGGTTGCCATGCAGGCCACAGTCATGGGCGATCAGCTCATTGTCATCGGCGAAGCGGGCGAGCATTTCCGGAATCGGCCGGGTATCGCCGCTCCAGGTCAGCGCACCCTGCAGGCGCAGGCCATAGGCAGTCTCCGGCCAGTGGTGGCGCACCGGAAACACTTCCAGGCGCACGCCCTCGTGCCAGAACGCATCGCCCACCACGATCAGCTGGAACGCGTCCCAGAAGTTGGCACCGCCCTCGGCCAGCACGTTCGGGTAATCGCCGATGCGCTTGTGCAGGAGCGGCACCACCGTCGCCGGCACGTACAGGCGCACCTTGCCGCGCCGCTGCCCACTGAAGAAGGTGTCGACGAACAACCGTTCGAAGCCGGCCACGTGATCCAGGTGCACATGGGTGACGAACAGCGCCTGCGGCATGTGCCCGTAGTGGGCCTTGAACGCGGTCAGGCCCTCACCACCACAATCGATGGTCAGCCACGGCCTCCCCTCGCGCTCGATCACCGACATCGGCGAGCCCAGCTCGACCGCCGACGCATTGCCGACGCCGAGGAAACGCAACGACCAGTCCATCAGGTGCCCCGGTTCCAGGCCATGTCATAGGCGCGGCGCAGCCGCATGTAGTCCTTCTGCACGTCTTCCATGCTGCGCTCGCCGCGCAGCTTGACCAGCGAGCGCAGCAGGCGCTTCAGATTGCGCTCGCGCCAGGCGGTGGCCGGGATGCGGATCACCCCGCGGTCGAAGTCGATCAACCAGCCATGACCATTGCCATCGAACAGGATGTTGTGCGCATTGAGGTCGGCATGATCCAGCCCGGCCCGGTGAAAGCGGGCGATCAATCGCCCGGTTTCTTCCCAAGGCGCTCCACGGCCGGCAACCAGCGCGCGATCGGCCAGCGAGCGCACGCCCTCGATCCGCTCCATCAGGATCGCCGCCCGGTAGCGCAGGCCCTCGCGCATGTAGAACGCCGCCAGGGGCCGGGGTACCGGCAGCTTCTTCTCGCGCAATGCGCGCATCAGCCGGAATTCGGCGAAGCTGCGGGTCCGATCGGCGCCGCGCCAGAGGTACTGGTCATGGCTGATTTTCGCCGCCAGGCCGCCGCGCAGGTAGTGGCGCAGGACGCTGGTACCGAACGGCGCATCGATGAACCAGGCGCTTCCACGGCCACCCTCGCCGACCGGCCGGGCCTTGCTGCCCCAGTGCTGGGGCGAGAACAGGTCGGCCTCGGCTTGCCGCAGCCGCTCGCGGTCGAACAGAATGGCCCCGATGCCGCGACCCTCGCGGCATGGCGTCAGCGCTTCATTGGCGTCGAATGCGACCATTTCTTTGAGTCTAACAACACATGGCATCAGCGTCCTCCTCATTGTGCCTCCTGCGCCTGTCCGCACTCGGCGATGTCACCCACGTGGTGCCCTTGGTGCGCACGCTGCAGGCTGCGCGGCCGGACACGCCGATCCACTGGATCATCGACAAGGCCGGTCACAAGCTCCTCGAGGGCCTGCCCGGCGTGACCTTCCATGCCTATGACAAGAAGAGCGGCATGGCCGGCGTCAAGGAGCTGCGCAAGCAGCTGCCGCCGGGTCGCTTCGAGGCACTGCTGCAGATGCAGGTCGCGTTCCGCGCCAACCTGCTGTCGGCGTTCATTCCGGCCGAACGCCGCATCGGCTATGACCGCAGCCGCTCCAAGGACCTGCATGGTCTCTTCATCAACGAACGCATTCCCGACCGTCCCGGCATCCACGTGCTCGACGCCATTGGCAGCTTCTGCGAGCCGATGGGCCTGCGCCAGACCGAGGTCAGCTGGGACCTGGCCGTGCCGCCGGCGGCCTCTGAGTGGGCCGCCGCGCAGTGGAAGGACGATGGCCGTCCGGTGCTGATGATCTCGCCGTGCTCCAGCCACGTGCGCCGCAACTGGTACGCCGACCGCTATGCCGCCGTTGCCAGCCACGCCGCACAGCGTGGCTGGAAGGTCGTGTTGTGTGGCGGCCGCAGCGAACTGGAGCGCAGCATGGCCGACGCCATCCTGGCGCAGTTGGATACACCGGCGCTGGACCTGGTCGGCAAGGACACGCTCAAGCAGCTGCCTGCCCTGCTTGCCCGCGCCAACCTGGTGATGACCCCGGATTCGGGCCCGATGCACATCGCCAATGCCATGGGTGCCAAGGTGCTGGGCCTGCACGCGGCCAGCAACCCGCACCGCAGCGGCCCCTACTCGGACCGCCGCTACTGCGTGGACCGCTACGACGACGCCGCGCGCAAGTATCTGGGCAAGCAGGCTGCCGACCTGAAGTGGGGCACCAAGATCGAGTTCGATGACGTGATGGAACTGATCAGCGTCGAAGACGGTATCGCTGCGTTCGAACGCTACGTCGCCGACCACCTGGGGTGAGCGGCAGTCGCCATCCACGCATGGCGTGGATCTCCCCTTTGGCCGGGATTACGCGCGCTGCGCGTAATCCTGGTACGACTTCTCTTCCACGTACGCCGAACCGAGCGCCAGATTGATCGCCTTCTTGATGCGCGCGCGCTCATCGTTGCGCAGGTAGACGCTGCGCGCCAGGTCGATGAAGCCCTGGTCGAACGCCTGCGCCTTCTCCTTCAGGCGGATGTCGTCCTCGATATCCCACAGCTGCTCGTTGACCGCCTTCAGCTCGGCACGCAGCTTGGCGATGTCCTTCACCGCCGCCGGGTGCGCCATCCAGGTCTGCTCCAGCGCCGACAGCTCCTTGCGCACGTTGGCCAGCTTGCCTTCGTCGCTGATGCGCTCGGACTTGATCTGCAGGATCGAGATTTTGTCCAGCAACTCGCCGAAAGAAACGGGGACGAGGATTTCAGCGGTCATGGGGGCGCTCCAACAGGTGATGCACACATGGTAACCCGCGCGGCGCAAACGCTTCGCCTCTTCGTCGCATGGGTCCTCCAGGCAGGACTGGGGGAGAACGCCCTGTCCATCCGTTAGTGATCGGGAGAGACGGCCTGCGTGCCGGGCTCTCCCGGCCCGACCCTGACGGACTGGAGCGCGGCACACCCTGCGCTCACGCCGTAACGCGTTGATATCACACGATATCAGCACGTTCATGCAGCGGGGTAGCGGCGGGACCGCACTTCACCCCTCTGCCGTGGAACTTCGCATGCACCCATTTCCCGCCCTGCCCGCCCATCGCAAAGCCATCCTCGGCAGCGCCCTTCTTGCAGCGCTCCTCGGCATGGCGGCCGCGCCCGCAGCCCGTGCCAGTGCCTTCCATGTGAATGGAGACACGCTTTACTACACCGGCAATGTGCTGGCGACCGACCCCGGTACGCTGGAGGCCTATGTCCTTGCCGCCCAGGCACGCGGCACGCCGCTGCGCCAGGTGGTGTTCCGCAACTCACCCGGTGGCGCCGCCTCCGGTGGTGTGGGAATGGGCGCCATCATCCGCCAGTACGGGCTGGATACCGTGTTGGACGGTGGTTGCTACTCGGCATGCGCGGATGCTTTCGTCGCAGGCGTGAACCGGAAGGTGACGCAGTTCGGCCTGCTGCCAGCACATGGCAACTACACCCAGACCGTGCTGGGGATCCATGGTGAATCCGGTCCCAATGGACCCACGCCCTATCCGGGGCAGGACAAGTACATCAAGTATTACCGGGACATGTTCGGCCCCACCGATTTCGCAGTCATCGAAGCACGCATCATCCAGGCCCACTACGAACTGACCCAGCAATCGGGCTTCCTGCGCTATTTCGACCCCACCACCGTGGCCGTGGCCACGCGCTTCTGCCCGACCCGTGACCAGAGCGCTGCAGGCAACTGCACTGAATATCCAGGTGTCACGATGTACAGCGATCGCGTGGTGACCGAGGCCGGCTACGTGATGCCGGGCGATGTCCTCTCCGTCGACAAGGAGGTGAGTGGGGATCTCAATCCGCATCTGGCGGTTCGCGGTCGCTACACCAACGCGGTCGCCAACCTGCGCTACTTCCAGCAGTCGGCGTCGGACATCCGGCTGGACGATGCCTTCGGGGTCATCCGCATTGGCAAGGGCGGCGTCTGGTCATTGGATACTCCTTCCGCTGCCCAGTACGTGGTCGTGGACGGTGGCACCCTGCGGCTGCAGCAGAATGGCTGGATACATCACGCCGAAGCCATCGGTGCCCGCAATGGTGGCCGGATCGAACTACAGGGCGGCGCGCTGCGCAACCTGACCCTCGTCGAACGCGGCGGTGTACTTACCGGCCACGGCTCGCTGAATGCCACGATCGACATCAGCGAAGGCGGCACGCTGGCGCCGTCCGGCATCGTCATGCGCCCCTACTCGCTGGAGGCGCTGGCACCAGGCGGCGACGACGTCTTCACCAGCGAACGCTTCCGGATCGGAAAGGGCCGCTACATCAACCTCAATGACGGGGCGAACCTGGCCTTCCAGGTCGACAGCCAGCGCACCGCACCGTCACTGACGCTGGAAGAGGCCCGTTACTTCCTGGTCGAGGAGGACAGGCGATCGAGCGGCTACAACCTGATCGGAAACATCAACCGCGCAGTACTGGGCATTGCGCCCACTGCCAGGCTGACGCTGGACGTGAAGCAGGCATTCTTCCCTGCAGGGCAGGAGAATCATCTGGTGGGAACCCAGGTGGATTCCGCCGCCCTGCAATTGCCTGTCGCCCCCTGCAGCCCATCCAATGGCGAGTACGCAGGCCTGTGGTGCCGAACGGCTACGCCCGCCACCCTGACCCGCCCTGCTCCGGTATCGGACTTCATCGAAGGACGCTTCCAGTACGTTGAACGCAGTGGCGAGGCGGGGAGCGCGGTTGATCTCACGGCTCCGGGCGCCGTGTTCCGTCCCCGCCACAACTCGCTGCTCAGCTTCACTGTCAACCAGACCGGCAGCGGCCTGTGGCTGACGGCCAATCCTTCCTTCGATGACACCGGCCTGTTCGCCAATGCTCGATCCGGTGATGGGTTGGGCGTTGCTCTGCAACAGGCAGCGGCACAGCGCACGGCATCGATGAGTGGCCTGCTGGGCGCTCTGCAGTTCGCCGACCGCGACGTCATCGCGCACCAGGCCGGAGCGCTGCGCGGCGATGCGCATGCCAGCCTGCGCCTGGCCGACAACGCACTGGTCGGCAGCATCGGCAACGTGGTGCAGCAGCATCAGGCCGCATCGCGAAGCGGTGGCGATGCCGATGGCCTGGCCGCACAGGCGGCACAGGCGGCGTCGGTGCAATCGGCGATGACCGGCAATCGACTGTTCAACCAACTGGCGATGCATCTGGTTGCACCATCGGACGCAGGCAACGATGCGGACGATACGGGCCGCAACCGTGGTCTCTGGGCGCGGGGTTTCGCCAGCCATGGCCGTATCGAGGGTGACGACGGTGTCGCCGGCCTGAGCCACACCATCGGTGGCATTGCACTCGGTGCCGATACCCGCCTCGCGGACGACCGCGTAACACTGGGCGTAAGCCTTGCCGCGGCCGACATGTCGATAAAATCCAGCGGTGGCGCAGGCTTCACTGGCGATGTCCGTGCACTGGATATTGGCGGCTACGTGGATGCGCTCTACTCGCGCGGCTACCTGTCCGCCGCCGTCCGCTACACCGATCTTCGCCACGACACCCGCCGCAGCATCGATGGCATCGACGGCCTGCAGGCCCCCCTGCGCGCGAAATACAACAACGATGCGATCACCGCACGCGTGGAGCACGCGTTCTCCTTCACCACGGGCAAGGGTCTGGTGATCCAGCCGCTGCTGCCAGTGATCGACTACACCCGCACCTCAGCCACGCGCTTCAACGAGGGCCAGGACGCGGCCGCACTGGTCGGCCGCAGTGGCAGCCTGGAGAGCATCCGCGTCGGTGCCGGCCTGCAGTTGTTCAAGACGTTCGAAGGCAACAGCGGCGAGCGCATCACCCCGCGTGCCCGCGTGGTCTGGCAGAAGGAACTGGGCGATACCCAGGCCCGCTACAGCACCTCCTTTGCTGCCGCCCCGGACCTGTTGTTCGGCAGCAGCAGCCAGGTGGTGGGCGAACAGGTGCTGGCCTGGAACCTGGGCGTGACCAGTCGTGCCAGCGAGCGGCTGTCGATCATGGTCGACTACGTGGGCGAGCGTCGTGACGGCCAGTCCCAGAACGGCATACAGCTGGGCCTGGGCTACAGATTCTGAGCAGAAATCATCAATGCCCCATCCACCACGCACGGAACCATCTGGAGCAACAAGCCCCTCTGTTGAGGGGCTGCCCCGACAGGGGCGGGGAAAGGCAGGCAAAGGGAGGGGCCCACAGGTTGCGCAGCAACATGTGGGGCGACGCGCAGAGCGCGTCGCGTCCCGCGCCAGATAAAGAAAAAAGCCGCCCAGTGGGCGGCTTTTTTCTTTATCTGGCGGAGAGGGGGGGATTCGAACCCCCGAGGCGCTATAAACGCCTGCCTGATTTCGAGTCAGGTACATTCAACCACTCTGCCACCTCTCCGGGTGGTCCCCGGCGGACCGGGGACGCGCATCATACGAGGAAGTGAGGCCGACGACAAGTCATTACGAACAACCCGATGAAAATTTCCCGGGTGCATGCCTTGCCGGATCCCGGCCACCACCCGATGATGCCCGTCTCCCCCGCAATACCGCGCCCGTTGCCCACCATGATCGAATTCGGACATCTCACCCATCCCGGCATGCGCCGCGAGCTCAACGAGGACACCTACTACGGTGACAGCGAGCTCGGCCTTTGGCTGGTGGCTGATGGCATGGGCGGGCACGCCTGCGGCGAGGTCGCCAGCGCGCTGGCACGCGAGGCCATCGTGCGCGAGATCCGTCGCGGGGCACCGCTGGCGCAGGCCATCCGTACTGCCGATGAAGAGATCATCCGCGCCTCGCGCCGCCGCAACGACACCCTGCCGATGGGCACCACCGTGGTTGCCGCACGCGTGCACGGCAACCGCTATGAAGTGGCGTGGGTCGGCGACAGCCGTGCCTACCTGTGGCGCGACGGCCAGCTGGCCCAGCTCAGCCAGGACCACAGCGTAGTGCAGGAACTGGTCACCCAGGGCAATCTCACCGCCGAACAGGCGCGTGCGCATCCGCACCGCAACGTCGTCACCCAGGCACTGGGCGTGACCGATCCAGCGCATCTGAACGTGGCCACCACCAGCGGCGAACTGCGCCCGGGCATGCAATTGCTCCTGTGCAGTGACGGCCTCACCGAGGAAGTGGACGACCGCGGCATTGCCCGCACCCTCGCCTTCGAGGATGCCAGCGCGCAGGAATGCGTGGATACGCTGGTCGCGGCCGCGCTCGATGGCGGTGGCCGCGACAACATCAGCGTGATCCTGGTGCGCTGCCACTAACCGGTAGATCCACGCCACGCGTGGATACGGCGCTGCCGGCCAGCAGCCGGCACTACCCCATCCCAGGCATTACGCGCTGGCAGGCTCTTCCACCTTCGGGCCATCCCACAGCGCGTGGCCGGCCTTCTTGCGCAGCCGTTCCAGGCGTGCGGTGTGCGCTTCCAGTTCCGACGGCGTGGCCACCACGCGCGGGCGCGGCAACAGCTTGCTGGTATCGAAGGCCAGCAATGCCGCACCGGCAGCGCCGGCATCGTCATCGCCCAGCCCGAAACCGATCTCCTCCTGGCCCGAGGTCAGGGCGATGTAGACGTCGCCCAGGATCTGCGCATCGAGCAGGCCGCCGTGCAGTGCGCGGTGCGAATTGTCCACGCCCAGCCGCCTGCACAGCGCATCCAGCGAGTTGCGCTGGCCCGGGAAGCGCTCGCGCGCCATCACCAGGGTATCGATCACGGTGCAGCGGTCGGTGATCTTCCCGTACTGCGGCCCCAGCAATGAAAGCTCGTTGTCGAGGAAGCCCAGGTCGAACGCCGCGTTGTGGATGATCAGCTCGGCGCCATCGATGAACGCCAGGAACTCGTCGGCGATCTGCGCGAAATCCGGCTTGTCATCAAGGAACTCCAGGGTCAGGCCGGTGACTTCCTGCGCGCCCTGTTCGAACTCGCAGTCCGGCTTGATGTACTGGTGGTAGTTGTTGCCGGTCGGTCGGCGCTTGAACAGCTCCACACAGCCGATTTCAACGATGCGGTTGCCCTTCTTCCATTCCAGGCCGGTGGTTTCGGTATCGAGGATGATCTGACGCATGGGCTCAGTTTACCGGGCTGGAGTCGCGGATCTGGATGGCCGCATTGCGGGCCAGGGTATCCACCCGCTCGTTGTCCGGGTCACCGGAGTGGCCCTTCACCCAGCGCCAGTCGATCTGGTGCCGCAGCGTGGCCGCCTGCAGGCGCTCCCACAGCTCGCGGTTCTTCACCGGGTCGCCGCCAGCGGTCTTCCAGTTCTTGCGGATCCAGCCGGGCAGCCACTGGGTCAGGCCCTGCCGCACATACTGCGAATCAGTGTAGAGCACGATGTTGCACGGCTCGGTCAGCGACTCCAGGCCGGAGATGGCCGCCATCAGCTCCATCCGGTTGTTGGTGGTGTGCGCTTCGCCGCCGCTCAGTTCACGCTCGTGGCCCTTGTAGCGCAGCAGCGCAGCCCAGCCGCCGGGGCCGGGATTGCCAAGGCAGGAACCGTCGGTGTGGATTTCGATGGTTTTCAATACAACTCCAGAATCAGGTAGCAACAGTGCCGTGCCAGCGCACCGGCAGCGGTTTCGGCCCGGGCAGGGCCAGCGTGCGTTTTTCGGCATGGAACAGGCAGGCCGCGCGCAGTGGTGCCCAGCCGCCGGGACGACGGCTGCCGCCGCCCTGCCAGAGCGGACCGAGGTAGCGCATATCGTCGCACTCCAGGCCATGGCGGCCGAGCAGCAGGCGGATCCGCTGCGGCGTGCGCACCACCAGCCCATGCTGGCGCCAGCGCGTGCGGTACGGGCTGAACGGATTGAGGCTGCTCAGCCACAGGTGGCCGCCCGGCATCAGCACGCGTTCGCACTCATCCAGCAGCTGGTCCGCATCGGCCGCGACCACATGCTGCAGAACGATGGCGTTGACGCTCTCATTGGCCAGCGGCAATGGCAGGGCGCAGCGGGTGTCGCCGGCATAGCCCTGCCCCTGCCGGAACAGGCGCAGACCGCGTCCGCCCAGCTGTGCATCGTCCAGCCACGCCGCACTTGGTGCGATCCACAGCCACGGCTGCGTCGGCAGCACCGACAGCTGCGGCAGCAGCAACTGCCGCTCCAGCACGCGCAATGCCACCGCCGGTTCGCTGTCGAACCACGGGGCCTGGCTCGCTTGACGGGTGCTCTGCAGCGCGGGCATGGTCCAATTCTATGCGACTGACTGCCCTGACCGCATTTGCGGACAACTACATCTGGATGTTGATCGACGACGATGGTGCAGCCGTGGTCGTCGATCCCGGCGATGCTGCGCCGGTGCTCGCGCTGGCCGACCAGGGCCTGCGCGTGGACAGCATCCTGCTCACCCATCACCACGATGACCACATTGGCGGCGTACCCGCACTGCAGGCGCGTTTTCCCGGTGTGCGGGTAATCGCACCGGCCGAGGAGCGCATCCCGACGGCGACCGAGCGGGTCGGCGAAGGTGAACGCGTTCAGGCACTGGGCCGGATGTTCCACGTACTATCCGTGCCCGGGCATACCCGCAGCCACATCGCGTTTCACACTGCTGAACACCTTTTCAGCGGAGATTCGTTGTTCAGCCTGGGCTGTGGGCGCCTGTTCGAAGGTACGCCGTCCCAGCTGCTGGCATCGATGCTGAAGCTGGGTGCCCTGCCCGCGCAACTGCTGCTGTGTTGCGCTCATGAGTACACCGTGTCAAATGCCGTCTTCGCGCGGCATGTCGACCCCGCCAACGCTGCCCTGTGGCAGCGCCAAGAGGAGGCTTTGGCCATGCGCCGCGATGACCGTTCCACCCTGCCGGTAACCCTGGCCAACGAATTCGACTGCAATCCCTTCCTGCGTGTGCACACGGCGCCGATCCGTGCGTCGGTGTCGGCACACCTGGGCCGTGACGTCGTTGACGACGTCGACGTGATGGCCGGTCTCCGGCATTGGAAAGACGGCTTCCGCGCATGATGCGCCGAAGTCTGCCGCTGGCCCTGGGCCTTGTCCTGGGGCTGGCCGGAACCGCAGGCGCACAGTCGCTGGGCGCCGGCATCAGCCAGAACCTGACCGCCGCTGCGGCGCTGCCGCTGGATCCGTCCGCGCTGCCTGCGCCCTCGGTGCGCAATGGCCAGGAGATCTTCACCAGCTTCCGCGATGGCCTGGCCGAACCCAGCTGCGATGCCGAAGCCACCAGCCCGCGATGGCAGAAGCAGTTCGCCCACGCGCCGTCCCGCCTGGCCAACCAGGATGACGACGCACTGGTGCTGTTCGGTTACGTGGTTGAAGAACTGCGCAAGGCCAACCTCCCCACCGAATTCGCCCTGATTCCCTTCGTGGAAAGCGGCTACCGGCCCAACGCGCGCAACGGCAGCGGCCCGACCGGCCTGTGGCAGTTCATCGCCACCACCGCACGCAACCATCGCGTGCCGATGGCCAACGGCTATGACGGCCGCCTCTCTGCGGTCGATTCGACCCAGGCCGCGGTGCGCTACCTGAAGACCCTGCACGGCATGTTCGGTGGCGACTGGCGCCTGGCCACCATGGCCTACAACGCCGGCGAGTACCGCGTGCTGCAGTCGCTGCGCAAAGCCGGCATGAATGCGCAGAACGCCAAGCCCTCGGCGCTGCCCGGCCTGTCGCCGGTCACCTATGCCTACGTCGAGAAGCTGCATGCCCTGGCCTGCGTGCTGGAAGACGTGGAAGACCAGCCGCGCGTGATGGCCTCGCTGGACCGCACCGTGCCGGTGCTGAAGGACCACACCCTGCCGGCCGGCACCAGCGTCCAGCAATGGGCCGCACAGCGCGCCCTGGACCCGGCCAGGATCGCCCGCCTCAACCCCGCCCTGGCAGGCGGTGGCCGCGCCTCCGGCACCACTCGCGTGCTGGCGCCGGTCTCGGCCGCCAATGCGACAGTGGCAGAGGCTGCCACCGCGCTGGTCGCCAGCGCCGTTCCGGTCGCCGCAGCCGCGCCAACGCCCCAGGTGGCCAAGACCGTCGCGGCCATCGCCGACCGTCCGCGCAGCCGTCGCCACACCGTGCGAAATGGCGAGTCTGCCTGGACCATCGCCCGCCGCTACGGCATGCCGGTGAAGGCCCTGCTGTCGCTGAACGGCCTGAGCGGCAGCAGCGTGCTGAAGCCGGGCGCGGTACTGCGCGTCGAAGACTGACGCGCCAGCCAAGCACTCCCTGTAGAGCCGAGCCCACGCTCGGCTTTTTCTTGCGCGGTGCGGCTGCTTCGACATGCTTCTCGTAGAGTCGAGCTTGCTCGAATGCCTCCACATGTGCAGTCGAGCAAGCTCGACTCTACGCACCCACACCAACAAAAAAAGGCCCGGCAATGCCGGGCCTTTCTCGCTCCTGCAAACCGATGAGGCTTACAGGTTCGCTTCGGTGGTCTGGATCACGAACTTCTTGCGCATCGCCTCGATGTAGGCCTTGGCTGCGGCCATGCCGTCGATCTGGCTCAGCTGGTCCTTCAGCTGCTTCTGCTGCTCGGCGGTCACTTCCTTGATGTCGCCCGGATTGACCTTGTTCACTGCGAACAGCAGCGCGTGGCCGTTGACGTCAACCTTGCCGTAGCTCGGCTTGCCTTCGGCCGGGACCGGTGCGCTGAAGATCGCGCGATTGATTTCCGGGGTCGGCACCGGCTGGCTGCGCGGCAGGCCCGGCATCGGGCTCAGCTGCAGCTTCTCGCTGGCGGCCAGCGACTGCAGGGTGGCGCCGGCCTTCAGCTTGGCCAGCACGGCGTCGGCCGCCTTGTCGCTGGCCTGGCGCTGGCGGTCGGCGCGGATCGCGGCGATTACCTGCTCGCGGGCCTTGTCCAGCGGCATCGCTTGTTCCGGGGTGTGCGCAGCCACGCGGATGACCACGCTGTGGTTGGTGGCGCCACCCAGGGCGATCGGGTCGCTGGCGGTGCCGTCCTGCACCAGCACGTCGGAGAACGCGGCACGCAGCACGGCCGGATCGGTGGCAATACCGCTGGCGGTAGCACGGGTGATCGGGCCCAGGGTCTGCAGCGGCAGGTTCACTTCCTTGGCCGCAGCGGCCAGATCGCTCGGGCTCTTGTTGATGGCGTCGACCAGGCGACCGGCCAGCTCGTTGAAGCCGCGCTCGCCGTCGGCCTTCAGCTGCTCTGCGGCGAGCGTGTCACGCACTTCCTCGAACGACTTGCCTTCGCCACCGCGCACGGCGGCGACCTTGATGATGTGGTAACCGAAGTCGGTCTTCACCGGGCCGATAACGTCACCCGCCTTGGCGGCGAACAGGGCGTCTTCGAACGGCTTGACCATTGCGCCACGCTCGACCCAGCCCAGGTCACCGCCCTGGTCCTTCGAACCCGGATCTTCCGAGTTGGCCTTGGCCAACGCGGCGAAGTCGGCGCCGGCAGCCTTGGCCTCGGCAGCGATCTTGTTCGCCTTGGCTTCTGCGCCATCACCGGTCAGCAGGATGTGCGAGGCCTGGCGCTGTTCCGGCGAGGTGAACTTCGCCTTCTCGTCCTCATAGCGCTTGCGCAGGGTGGCTTCGTCGGCCGCGGTCGGCGCCGGCAGGTTGCCACCGTTGATCTCGACGTACTCCAGCGACACGCTCTCGGCCTGGCGGAAATCCTTGCCATGGCTGTCGTACCACTGCTTGATCTGCACGTCCGTGACCGGCGCGGTATCGGCCGGCACTTCCGGCAGCGCAGCCAGCTCGACGTCGCGGGTTTCACCCAGCAGCTTCAGCAGGCGCTCGGTTTCGGCCTGGGTAACGAAGCCGGAGTTCTGCAGGCCGGAAGGAATCACCGACTGCTGCAGGCTCTCACGCACCAGTTCCTGGAACTGGGTGGGGGTACGCGGCGGATTGCCGCCGGCCAGGGCCAGGCGGTAGTTGTTCTCGTTGAACTTGCCGTTCGAATCGAGGAAGGCCGGAATGGTGGTGATGTACTCACGCACCGCGCCATCGCCGATCACGACACCGGCCTGCTCACCGACCAGGCGCACGACCTGCTCATCGATCAACTGATCGAGCACGGCCATCTTGCTTTCAGTGCTCTCGAACGCGCGCGGGTCGAAGTTCTCGCCCTGCTGCTGGCGCTCACGCATGCGCTCCTGTTCGAAGCGGATGCGGAAATCCTGCGCACTGATCTCATGGTGCTGCCACAGCATGCGCACCGGCCACCACGACGGGGCCGAACGCCACCAGGTCGGAGGCGCGGAAACCTTGGCCACGTTCTGTGCGCCAACGCCACCGAGATAGCTGTTGTCGATCACGAACAGGAACGGAATCATCAGCAGCCCCAGGATCACAGTGACGATCCAGCCTGAGGTCTTGTCGCGGAGTTTCTGCAGCATGGTGAGGAATCACAAGGCCTGATTGGCGAGCCCGGCAGTGTAACCCGCTTCGTCGCAGGGACCAAAAGCAGCCCCGGCGCGGCCTGCGCCGCATCCTCGCAGCAACCCGCCACTGGCGGATGCATGCCTCGCGTCCGACCGCGCGAACAACACAAAGAAAAAGCCCCCGGCTTGCGCCGAGGGCTTTTAAAGTTGGCGGAGCGGACGGGACTCGAACCCGCGACCTCCGGCGTGACAGGCCAGCATTCTAACCAGCTGAACTACCGCTCC
>NZ_JBWKOO010000022.1:0-25003 GCF_059416125.1 Stenotrophomonas sp. GW821-FHT09E08 | reverse complement strand
GCGGAGCGGACGGGACTCGAACCCGCGACCTCCGGCGTGACAGGCCAGCATTCTAACCAGCTGAACTACCGCTCCGCATTGTTACCTTTTTTGTTTTCTGCCGATCTGGACCGGGAAGAAGACAAGGCCCCCAGCTTTCGACCGGGGGCCTCGATGAATGGCGGAGCGGACGGGACTCGAACCCGCGACCTCCGGCGTGACAGGCCAGCATTCTAACCAGCTGAACTACCGCTCCGCATTGTTACCTTTTTTGTTTTCTGCCGATCTGGACCGGGAAGAAAACAAAGCCTCCAGCTTTTGGCCGGAGGCCTCGTTGAATGGCGGAGCGGACGGGACTCGAACCCGCGACCTCCGGCGTGACAGGCCAGCATTCTAACCAGCTGAACTACCGCTCCACACTCAAACTTTTACCGCGGTGCTGTGGTGGGTGCTGAGGGTTTCGAACCCCCGACCCTCTCCGTGTAAAGGAGACGCTCTACCGCTGAGCTAAGCACCCCAGCGAGCCGCTTAGTTTACAGCATCCTTCAGGGCCTTACCAGCCTTGAACGACGGATTCTTCGAAGCAGCGATCTTGATGGTGTCGCCGGTCTTCGGGTTGCGGCCGGTGCGGGCAGCACGGTCGCGGACCTGGAAGGTACCGAAGCCAACCAGGGTGACCGCATCGCCGTCCTTCAGCGCCTTGGTGACGGCAGCAACGACGGCATCGACAGCGCGGCTGGACTCGGCCTTGGTCAGGTCGGCAGCTTCAGCAACGGCATCGATCAATTCGGTCTTGTTCATTCTTTACAACTCCTTTGGCGGTGGGTTCCGCAGATTCGACAGGGAAGCAACCGCACGCCTTCTGCATGCGGCCGCCATGTGGAAACGGTTCGCTGATTCAGTCATCGCCGACAGCGATCACTCATTCGCGAGTGCTGCTTTTATACCAGTGGCCCTACCCCCACGCAAGCTGGAAAGCCAGCAACGACGCGGGTTTCAAGCCATTGGACAGCGCGCGTCAATGCTTGACGCGCGCGCTTCCACTCGGTTTGGCCTTGCTACGCACCGTGACGCGTTGCGCACTCTTGCGCGCCTTCTTCGGTGCCAGCGGACGCTCCAGCGCCAGGTCCAGGACTTCTTCGATGTACTTCACCGGCACGATCTGCAGATCGCGGGTGACGCTGGCCGGGATGTCGGCCAGGTCCTTGCGGTTCTCTTCGGGGATGATGACGGTGCGGATACCGCCACGCAGTGCGGCCAGCAGCTTCTCCTTCAGGCCACCGATGGCAGTGACGCGACCACGCAGGGTGATCTCGCCGGTCATCGCCACATCGGCACGCACCGGCACCTTGGTCAGCATCGACACCAGCGAGGTGACCATCGCTGCACCGGCGCTGGGGCCGTCCTTCGGCGTGGCGCCATCGGGCACGTGCACGTGCACGTCGTGCTTCTGCAGGAAGTCGCTGTCGATGCCAAAGCCCACCGCACGCGAACGCACCACCGACAGTGCCGCCGACGCCGATTCCTTCATCACGTTGCCGAGCTGGCCGGTCAGGATCAGCTGGCCCTTGCCCGGCACCAGTGTCGATTCGATCTGCAGCAGATCGCCGCCCACCTCGGTCCAGGCCAGGCCGGTGACCAAGCCGATCTCGTTCTCTTCCTCGGCGCGACCGAAGTCGAAGCGGCGCACACCCAGGTACTTGTCCAGGTTCTTCCCGGTCACGCTGACCAGCGCCTTGGACTTCTTCGCGCCCTTCTTCGCCTTCACCGGCTGCGGGCCGGCCAGCGCGATTTCCTTCACCACCTTGCGGCAGATCTTGGCGATCTCGCGCTCCAGGTTGCGCACGCCCGATTCGCGCGTGTAGTAACGCACGATGTCCTGGATGGCATCGGCGCCGATTTCCAGCTCTTCCGGCTTCAGGCCGTTGGCCTTGATCTGCTTGGGCGACAGGTAACGGGTGGCGATGTTGAGCTTCTCATCCTCGGTGTAGCCGGGGATGCGGATCACTTCCATGCGGTCCAGCAGCGGGCCCGGAATGTTGAGTGAGTTCGAGGTGGCCACGAACATCACTTCGGACAGGTCCAGGTCCACTTCCAGGTAGTGGTCGTTGAAGGCGTTGTTCTGCTCCGGATCGAGCACTTCCAGCAGCGCCGACGACGGATCGCCACGGAAGTCCATCGACATCTTGTCGATCTCATCCAGCACGAACAGCGGGTTCTTGCTGCCCACCTTGTTGAGGTTCTGCACGATGCGGCCCGGCATCGAACCGACGTAGGTGCGGCGATGGCCACGGATCTCGGCCTCGTCGCGTACGCCACCCAGCGACATGCGCACGAACTTGCGGTTGGTGGCCTTGGCGATGGACTGGCCCAGCGAGGTCTTGCCCACGCCCGGCGGACCAACCAGGCACAGGATCGGCCCCTTCATCTGCTTCACCCGCGACTGCACTGCCAGGTACTCAAGGATGCGTTCCTTGACCTTCTCCAGGCCGTAGTGATCGGCGTCCAGGGTGTCCTGCGCGGCCTTCAGGTCCTTGCGCACCTTGCTGCGCTTCTTCCACGGCACGCCCAGCAGCCACTCCAGGTAGTTGCGCACCACCGCCGCTTCAGCCGACATCGGCGACATCTGCTTGAGCTTGTTCAGTTCGTTGCGCGCCTTGGTTTCCACCGGCTTGGGCATGCCCGCTTCAGCAATCTTGCGGGCCAGCTCTTCCAGCTCGCCCGGTGCGTCGTCGAGGTCACCCAGTTCCTTCTGGATGGCCTTCATCTGTTCGTTGAGGTAGTACTCGCGCTGGCTCTTCTCCATCTGCGACTTCACGCGGCCGCGGATGCGCTTTTCCATCTGCTGCACGTCGATCTCGCCGTCGACCAGGCCGACCAGCATCTCCAGGCGGTCGCCCACCGCCAGCGTTTCCAGCAGGCGCTGCTTGTCAGACAGGCGCACGCTGATGTGCGCGGCAATGGTGTCGGCCAGACGCGCCGGCTCATCGATGCCGGACAGGGTCTGCAGCAACTCCGGCGGCAGCTTGCGGTTGGTCTTCACGTACTGCTCGAACAACGACATCAGCGAGCGGGCGATCGCCTCGACCTCGCGCGCTTCGCGTTCGTCGGTGGCGTCGATCTCCACGGCCTGGCCATGCAGCGAGCCGTTGCGCTCGTCGACGTGGGTCACCTGCACGCGCGACAGGCCTTCGACCAGCACCTTGATGGTGCCGTCGGGCAGCTTCAGCAGCTGCAGCACCTGCGCCAGCGTACCGACCTGGTAGAGGTCGGCCGCATGCGGGTCATCGGTCTCGGCCGACTTCTGCGCCAGCAGCAGGATGCGCTTGTCCGCTTCCATTGCCTGTTCGAGCGCGTGCATGGACTTGTCACGGCCGACGAACAGCGGGATGACCATGTGCGGGAACACCACTACGTCGCGCAGCGGCAGGACCGGCAGGTCGAGGGTTTCACTTGGGGAACGGGCCATGGGGGCTCCAGGGAAGGGGAAAACCGCCTCCGGGAGGGCATCTTCCGGAGACAAAAAAAGCCGATGGCCCCGTTATGGGGCCATCGGCTTTCAGATGCAAGGCGTTCGTTCAAAATCCTTTCAAATCAAAAACTTGAAAGGATCACTCGGCGCCTGCGGCCTTCTGTTCGGGGGCCGCCGGGGTCTGGTAGATCAGGTACGGCTCGGACTTGTGCTCGATCACCGACTCGTCCACCACCACCTTGCTGACGTTTTCCTGCGACGGCAGGTCGTACATGGTGTCCAGCAGAACCGATTCGACGATGGTGCGCAGGCCACGGGCGCCGGTCTTGCGCTTGAGCGCCTTCCTGGCAATGGCCGACAACGCGTCCGGACGGAACTCCAGCTCGACGTTCTCCATCTCGAACAGCTTCTTGAACTGCTTGGTGATGGCGTTCTTCGGCTCGGTCAGGATCTTGATCAGGGCCGGCTCGTCCAGCTCCTCCAGGGTCGCCACCACCGGCAGGCGGCCGACGAACTCGGGGATCAGGCCGAACTTGATCAGGTCTTCCGGCTCGACTTCAGCCAGCACCTTGCCCACTTCCTGCTTGCGCTCGGCGCTCTTCACCTTGGCGCCGAAGCCGATGCTGCCGACGTCGGTGGAACGGGCCTGGATCACCTTGTCCAGCCCGGCGAACGCGCCGCCGCAGATGAACAGGATGTTCTTGGTGTCCACCTGCAGGAATTCCTGCTGCGGGTGCTTGCGGCCACCCTGCGGCGGAACGCTGGCCACGGTGCCTTCGATCAGCTTCAACAGGGCCTGCTGCACGCCTTCGCCGGACACATCGCGGGTGATCGACGGGTTCTCGCTCTTGCGCGAGATCTTGTCGATTTCATCGATGTAGACGATGCCCTGCTGTGCCTTCTCGACGTCGTAGTCGCACTTCTGCAGCAGCTTCTGGATGATGTTCTCCACGTCCTCGCCCACGTAACCGGCTTCGGTCAGCGTGGTGGCGTCGGCCATGGTGAACGGCACGTTGAGCAGGCGGGCCAGGGTCTCGGCCAGCAGCGTCTTGCCCGAACCGGTCGGGCCGACCAGCAGGATGTTCGACTTGGCCAGTTCGACCTCGTCGTTCTTCTGCCGGCTTTCGATGCGCTTGTAGTGGTTGTACACAGCCACGGCCAGGGTACGCTTGGCACGGTTCTGGCCGATCACGTACTGGTCGAGGACCTCGAGGATCTCGCGCGGTTTGGGCAGCGAGCTGCGCGCCGACTGCGCCTTTTCCTCAAGTTCCTCACGGATGATGTCGTTGCACAGCTCCACGCATTCATCGCAGATGAACACGCTCGGACCCGCAATCAGCTTGCGCACTTCATGCTGGCTCTTGCCGCAGAAAGAGCAGTAGAGGATCTTGCCGGTGTCCGTGGAACGACCTTGGCGGTCTTCGCTCATGCTTCGCTTACCCAGTTACCCCACCCGCTGAACGGGGGTTCGATTCGAGAATAGCACAGGGCCGGAGGGACACCAGTCCCGCCCGACCCTGCAGGAACGGGACCTCCAGGGCCCCGTGATGATGGCTCAGCCGGCCTGGATCGACTCATCCGGACGACGCTCCAGAACCTGGTCGACCAGACCATAGGCCTGTGCCTCGAACGCGCTCTTGAAGTTGTCGCGCTCGGTGTCGCGGGCGATCGTCTCCAGCGACTGGCCGGTGTGCTTGGCCAGCACTTCGTTCAGGCGCGAACGCAGGGTCAGGATCTCACGCGCGTGGATGTCGATGTCGGTGGCCTGGCCCTGGTAGCCACCCAGCGGCTGGTGGATCATCACGCGCGAGTTCGGCAGCGCATAGCGCTTGCCGGCTTCGCCCGCGGCCAGCAGCAGGGCGCCCATCGAGGCGGCCTGGCCGATGCAGGTGGTGCTCACATTCGGCTTGATGTACTGCATGGTGTCGTAGATCGCCATACCGGCGGTGACCACGCCACCCGGCGAGTTGATGTAGATGTTGATGTCCTTTTCCGGGTTTTCCGATTCCAGGAACAGCAACTGCGCCACCACCACGTTGGCCATGTGATCGTCGATCGGGCCCACCAGGAAGATCAGGCGCTCCTTCAACAGGCGCGAATAGATGTCGTAGGCACGCTCGCCGCGGCTGGTCTGCTCGACCACCATCGGAACCAGGTTCAGGGCTTTGGTTCGGTTGTCCATTACGTGAGGTACCTATCTTGGGGGAAAACAACCCCGCGCCGGGACAGGCGCGGGGCATCCGGTGATCCGCCCGGACTTACTGGCGGATCGCGTCCTGGAACGACAGCTTTTCTTCAGTGTGCTGGGCACGCTCGGCGATCCAGTCGATCACCTGCTCTTCCATCACGCGGTTCTGCAGGCCAGACATCAGCTGGGGGTCGTTGCGGTACATCTCAATGACCTGTTCCGGCTCTTCATAGGTCGAAGCGATCAGGCGCATCGTTTCGTTCAGGCGCTTGGCTTCCAGGCGCAGATCGTTGACGCGGGCCACTTCACCGACCAGCAGACCGACCAGCACGCGCTTGGCGGCAGCATCCTTGAAGCCTTCATGGGCATCGGCCGGGATCTCACCGACGTTCTGGCCATTGCGGCGGATCTGCTCGACCTGCTGGGCCAGCATGGCGCGGGCTTCGTTCTCGACCAGGCGCGGCGGCATCTCCACCGAGGCATAGGCGGCGATCAACTGCTCGCCCACTTCACGGCGCAGGCGGTTCATCAGGGCGCCCTTCAGCTCGCGCTCCAGGTTGGCGCGGATGTCGCTGCGGAACTGCTCGACGTCGCCGCCCTTCACGCCGAAGCTCTTGATGAAGGCTTCGTCGACCGCCGGCACGACCGGCTCGGACACTTCGGCGACCTTGACGGTGACCTGCACGGTTTTGCCAGCCAGCACCGGCACGCGCCAGTCCGCCGGGAACTCGACGTCCAGCGTCTTTTCTTCACCCTTGGCCAGGCCGACCAGGCCCTTTTCGATGGTTTCGAACATCATGCCCTGGCCGAGCACGATCGAACCCTTCTCGGTGCCCTCGGCCGGCAGGCGCTCTTCGCCGGCCTGCGACCAGGTTTCCACCGCGACCAGGTCACCGTCCTGCGCGCCACGGCTGACCGGGGCCCAGGTGCGACGCTGGTTCTGCAGGTTCTCGATCATCTGGTCGATGTCGGCATCGGTGATCTCGGCGCTGTGGCGCACGACGGTCAGCTTGCTGACGTCGATGTCGCCGAAGTCCGGCACCACTTCCACGGTGGCGACGAAGGAGAATTCACCTTCGTCACCCTTGTCGATGCGCGGGCTGCCGACGATGCGCAGGTCGTGCTCGCGCACGGCCGCGTCGAAGGTCTCGCGCAGCAGTCCATCCAGCGCCTCGCCACGGACCTGCGCGCCGAAGCGATGCTCGATCACCTTGGCCGGCACCTTGCCCGGACGGAAACCCTTGATGCGGGTTGTACGGGCGATTTCGCCCAGGCGGCCGACGATGTGGCTCTGCAGACGGTCTTCCGGCAGCGAGAAGCTCAGGCGGCGTTCCAGGTTGCCGGTGGATTCGATCGAAGCTTGCATGTTGACTCCTGCCACCGGTGGCCCAGGCCCCCGGCTCGATGATTGGGATGAAACGGTTGTAAGGACACGACGTCTGGGACGCGCCTGCTTGCCGCAGCCCTTTAGTTTCGCCCAATTTGGCCTGCACTGCCAGCGCGTGCCGGTCAAGGGGCGCAGATGGCCCAATCAGGGCGGGGACAGGCCGGCACTGGTGCGAAAGGGGGGACTCGAACCCCCACGCCTTGCGACACTGGAACCTAAATCCAGGGCGTCTACCAATTCCGCCACTTTCGCGTGGCCGGCACAGGGATTCATTGTCGCAGGCGGGGCTGGAAAGCGAAAGGCATGACAAAGATGAATGTGCGCCCGTCCCGCAATCCAAGCGCGCAAGGCAGGCCGTGCGACAGCCAGAGGGCCCGGAAGACCGGAGCCATTCCGGGCCCGGCAGGTTACTTCACCGGCGCGACCAGCTCCGCGCCCGCCTTGTCCACTTTGTGTACCTCGACGCCCTGCCCATCGGTCGAATGGCGAATCTCCACATCGGCCGCCGCCGGATCGGCGGGCGTCGCACCCGTTTCACCGGCATGCATGCCAGTTCCGGCCTGCTGCGTGGGAATCGAATCGGTACCGGCCGGCCGCTCGACCGTGCGGGAGGGATCCTGCCCCGGCGTTTCGCTTCTACCGCAGGCCGACAATGCCATCACCAACAGGCCCGCTCCAACCAGCTTCGTGCTTCGGTTCACTCGCAACATCGACGTGCTCTCCAACATGCGCTTTGCGCGGAACATCCATTGGGAGTGATGCAGCGCGCGCCCGGTGAGATGCAGAGCACAGCATTGAAAACACTGATGACGCATGTAACCCGGTTTCAAGCATCCCTGGTGGATCCACGTCATGCGTGGAAGTGCGACTACAGCTGATCGCCCGAGCGCAGGCAAGAAAAAAGCCACTTGGCGGACCAAGTGGCTTTTGTCTGGTGGGCTGTCAAGGATTCGAACCTTGGACCTATTGATTAAGAGTCAACTGCTCTACCAACTGAGCTAACAGCCCGAAATCGGGGCGCGAATTATGACCCGATCCGCTCGGTGGGCGCAAGCACTTTTTTCAACAGCGTTGAAAGCAGCACTACGATCCCGCTCCCGCAGAAGACCCGCACCAGGCGGGACTCCGCAGCGTGTCCGCCATCGAATCGAAGGGGTCACACTTATAAGAAAAAAGCCACCCGGCATGCCAGGTGGCTTCTGTCTTGGTGGGCCGTCAAGGATTCGAACCTTGGACCTATTGATTAAGAGTCAACTGCTCTACCAACTGAGCTAACGGCCCGTGAAACTCAGACGCACATTGTAGCGTGCCTTCTGTTTATTGCAATACCGTGTCGGCTGCGCCGATGCGGTTGAATCAGTGGGGTGGCTGAGGGGATTCGAACCCCCGACCACCGGAATCACAATCCGGTACTCTAACCAACTGAGCTACAGCCACCACTGAAACTTTCGTCCCTGCATCGATACCACTGACACTTGGACTTGATGCGTTGCGACTGGGCAGAACCAGAAGTCCGTGCCCCGAAGCGAGTCCGGCATTTTCCGGGAGTCGCTCGGGAATTGCAAGCACTTCTTCACATTGATGTGCAGGGGGAGGAACAGGGTTTTCCGCTCCCCCCGCGCTCGCTCAACCCGGCACCGCGATCACGTCGACCGCACCTGCGAAGTGGAGCATGGGCCATGGCTGCTCTGCCGGGATCGCGTGCAACGTAGCTGCATGCACGCCCGGGAATGCCAGCGCCACCTCTCCCCTGCGTGGTCTGCAACGGCAGGCACGGCAGCACCTCTCCGTCGAGCAACGGACCCATCGCGTTGCGTGCCACATCCCACCTGGAAACACACGGCGGGAAAGCGATGGCCTGTCGTCCTTGCGTGTTATCAGGATCTCCGATGTCGATGCCCGGCACATCGATCACGTCGAACGACACAGTGAGCGCAAGCACTATCGAACGCAGGCACTTCCCTGCCCTGCGTTGCACCTTCCACCACGCCTGATCAATCCATCATTGCGTGAATGTAATGTGAACAAATGGCGAACAAATCCCGAATCGGAATGGGGGGGATCCATTCATACAACGTTAGCTGCTGGACATGGAAGGCGAGATGCGCGTTTGCAACCATGCCGGTTCCTGCAATGAAGGTGAGATCAATTGATGAGCAAGCGGCTAATCGGATTCGTCGCGCTGGCAGCAGTGCTGGCAGTGGCAGCCGTTGCAGTGTCCAGCTACCGGCAGCAGGCGACTGTCGATGCCACACAGGGAGAATCCGGAAAGCGTGGCAGCCAGGAGGACGGGGCGGCCCAGGGAAGTCAGCTTCCGACGTCGGGGGCAGCGATCGCACAGAGGCTTGAGAGGGACAACAAGATCCCGCCAGGCTCGTACAAGGCCGTGGGACCGAAGGCCTACGAAATCGTCAGGGGACATGAGTTCCGCCCTCCCGGTGACGCTCTCGCCCACGTCAAGCAACTGATGCTGCGCTCCGAATCCGGAGATGCCACGGCAACCCACGAAATCTATCTCACCATCGAGCAGTGCCGGACTTTTACCTCCGACCGCGCTGACACGCTTGCCGAGTCGGCCGCCAGTGTCGGTGCGGGCGGATGGTTCCTGGAAAGGTCCGAGCGGATCCTCAAGGAGTGCGAATCACTGGTACTGGACCAGGACATCTATCAAACAGACTGGCTCTCGAAGGCTGCCGCCATGGGCTCGCAGGAGGCTATGCGCGCTTACTCGCTGTCTCCGGAGAAGGTGATCGGTTCGCTCGATGACGCCATCCGTGATCCAGCGAAGCTCGAACGCTGGAAGGAAACAGCGCTCAACTACCTCGACGCGCTGGCTGCCCAAGGAAACATATCCGCGCTCGGCGATCTTGAACGGGCGTACGCATCCGGCAGTTTCACCAATCCCGACGCGTCGCGCGCTTGGGCATACGCACGCACGGTGCAGAGGATCAATCCGCGCCTGGTCACGAATGAAGACCTGATGCGCTACGAAAACAACCTGACTCAGGAGGAGAAGGCCAACTCACGAAAGCTTGCTGAAAAAATCTACCAGAACTGTTGCATCCTGAAATAGGGGAAAGGAATAGATGGAAACTGTGGGAAACAAGGACACTTTTAGGTTCAGGGCCAAGCATCTCTCGGTCCTGCTCGCAACGCTGGCGCTTCTGACCACCTGGGAAGCGTATGCGGCAAAACGCGGCGTTCTCCAGTGCAGCGAGTGCGCGGTAACCGTCCCGAATCCGGATGAAGCCACTTACCGTGTGCTTTCCAACGAACGAGCGCGCCTGAGCCCCAGCAGCGGAACCGTGTGGCAGGTTGCAAACCGGATGAAACCCGGAGACACGTTGACCGTGTGCAATGGCATCGTCTGCGCTGACTACACCCTGCGCGAGAACAAGACATTCGATAGTGGCAACGTCATTTCCACGGTCCTGCCACCGCCTGCACAAGGTGGCGGTGGCGGTGGCGGTGGCGGCGGCGGTGGTGGCAGCGGCCCGATCGGCGGCGGCTGTTACGGCAACTGCGGTGGCGGCGGTGGCAAGGTGCGCGTGGGCGACCTGGAACAGATGTGACCCATCAGGGATGCACTGGAGCAGAGTGACTCCACCGCAACACAAGGAAGGCCAGCGCACTGCGCTGGCCTTTTCCTTTGTCGATCGCGTTGCCCCATTCCAATGCCGGGCTGCCCCTGTGCCTTCGGGCAAAGGGGACTGCTGCCGGGCTTTGAACCACGCACGGCGCCGCAACCCGGGGGCGAGGCGCAAAGGGGCAACATCGCCTACGTCATCAATCAGCACGCCAAGAGCCTTGCTTTCTCCCAACTCGGCGCGACCACGCAGCAGCACTATCGAGACTATGCGAAGGCAATCAAGGTGTTCCCCCTGAAGAACGGGAGCAAGCTTGGTGATGCCGTGGTGGACCGCTTGTCGCCAGAGTCTATCCGCCGGCTGATCGACATCATTGCCCAAGGCAGGCCCGGAACGAAGCCTGGTGATGCCGCCATTCCCGGCTATCCGACCAAGGCGAACCATTGGCTCAGCTACCTGCGCCGCGTCTTTGGCTGGGCACACATTCGATCTAACCCTGTCGACGCTGAAGGGGCATCTTCTGATTGAAGAGCAGTTGGACAACTTCATTACTGCTCGCCTCCCCAATCCAGGCGCCCTAGAGGGAGCACGCCTCACATTTGATCTGAAGATCAAATTGGCGCATGCGATCGCGTCGGAGGACCGCCCAGAAGTCTGGCTCGCGCTACGAAAGCTGAACAAACTGCGCAATTCGCTCGCCCGCAAGCTGGACGATTCTAAGGACCAGGGGCTATTGGAGGAATTCGTCCAGGCCACCGAAAGCGCAGGCTATGTGGATCACTTCAACCTCTCGCTTGAGGACAGGTTTGGGGTGTGCATCTACTACTGGCACGTGTCCTACCCGCATCATCTGGCGGTGAAAAAAGGAGCGAGATCCTAGCCGGATTTCCGGAGCCATTTTCGGAGCCAGCCAGAATGACTGCCAAACTTGCGCGCAAGTTATTGATATATATGGCGCGCCCGACAGGAATCGAACCTGTAACCGCCGGCTTAGAAGGCCGGTGCTCTATCCAGTTGAGCTACGGGCGCCCAGACCGAACGGTGTCCAATCCGACATGGCGTGGGATTGGTCGGGGTAGAGGGATTCGAACCCCCGACATCCTGCTCCCAAAGCAGGCGCGCTACCAGACTGCGCTATACCCCGATCTTGCAATCCCCTCGGGCCGTGCCCGGGGAGCTCGCCATTGTCGCCAAGCGCATCGCGAACTGTCAACGCGGGATGTGCAGACCCGAAGCCTGCCACAGCGCCGAAAGCAGTCATCGGCTATGCTCGCGACCATCGGCCGGATGGCCGTCCTGACCTTCATTCGCACGGAGAACACGCATGCGCAGCGGCAACCCGGCTCTTTCCGAGTCCACCTTCCTCGACCTTGCCAGTGGCTCGGTGGTGACCAGCCCCGACCAGGCCATGACCCTCAACGGCACCGTCAACAAGACCGGCTTCCTGCTGCTGTTGACCGTGCTGACCGCCGCCTTCGCCTGGAACCAGACCATCGATGATTACGGCCAGGTCATGGCCGGCGCCAAGCTGTATGCCATGGGCGGCGCCATCGGCGGCCTGGTGCTGGCGCTGATCACAGTGTTCAAGAAGGAATGGTCGCCGGTCACCGCACCGATGTACGCGCTGGTCGAAGGCCTGTTCCTGGGCGCGATCTCGGCGCTGTTCAACGCCAAGTTCCCCGGCATCGTGTTCCAGGCGGTATTGCTGACCTTCGGCACCCTGTTCGCGCTCCTGTTCGCTTACCGCAGCGGCCTGATCAAGGCCACCGAAAACTTCAAGATGGGCGTGGTCGCGGCAACCGGCGGCATCGCCCTGCTCTACCTGGCCTCGTTCGTACTGAGCTTCTTCAACATCAACGTGCCGGTGATCCACGACTCCAGCTTGCTGGGCATCGCCTTCAGCCTGTTCGTGGTGGTCGTGGCCGCGTTGAACCTGGTGCTGGATTTCGACTTCATCGAAACCGGGGTCGCCCAGCGCGCGCCGAAGTACATGGAGTGGTATGGCGCATTCGGCCTGATGGTGACCCTGGTGTGGCTGTACGTGGAGTTCCTGCGCCTGCTGTCGAAGATCCAGCAGCGCTGAGTCACGCCATGGCGTAAACGACAAGCCGCGATCCGTGAGGGTCGCGGCTTTTTCGTAGCGCCGAGACGGATGTAAAACCAGTCGAGCAAGCTCGACTCTACCGAAGCCACCTATGCCCGACACCTTCCACAGCTACCGCCCGGCCGACGGCCATCGCCTGCCACACGACCCATTCAACGCCATCATCGGCCCGCGCCCGATCGGCTGGATTTCCAGCTGCGATGGCGAGGGCACCCTGAACCTGGCGCCCTACAGTTTCTTCAACGCCTTCAACTACACCCCTCCGATCATCGGCTTCTCCAGCCAGGGCCGCAAAGACTCGTTGCGCAACATCGAAGCCACCGGTGAGTTCGTCTGGAACCTGGCCACCTTCGACCTGGCCGAGGCAATGAACGAAAGCTGCCGCGCGGTCGCCGCGGACGTCGATGAGTTCGCCCTGGCCGGACTGACCCCGTTGGCGTCTACGCAGGTCGCGCCACCCCGTGTGGCACAGAGCCCGGTGAGCATGGAATGCCGCTGCACCCAGATCGTGCGCCTGCTCGATGCCGCCGGCCAGGACACCAACGGCTGGCTGGTGCTGGGTGAAGTGGTTGCGGTGCATATCGATGCAAGGCTGCTGGTCGATGGCATCTACGATACCGCGGCAGCGGCCCCCATTCTGCGCGGCGGTGGCCCCGCCGATTACTTCCGGATCGGCGCCGAACAGCGCTTCCGCATGTTCCGCCCGGCCTGAACCTCAGCCGGTGACGGAGCGCGCCAGCAGCACCGGCAGCGACGACGCCAGCAACGCGATGCCTGACACGGTCAGCAGGCCCAGCACGACCTGCCGGAAGCGTGCCTCGCTGATGCCGATGTAGACCCGCGCGCCCAGCAGGGTCGGCACCAGCATGGCCGGTGCCACGATGGCGAAATAGGGCAGCATCTGGCGGTCCACCAGACCACTGCCGACGTAGGTGGCCATGGTCACCGCCAGCATCGCCAGGTTGAAGTTCTGGATGACCGCGCGCTGCTCGTCCTTGCCGAAGCCGCGCAGCGTGCTCCACAGCGTCGGTACCGGGCCGGCAAAGCCACCGATGCCGCTGAGCACGCCACCGGCCATGCCGGCGATCGCGTCCCCGAAACGGCCTCCGGCGGTGATCGGCGGCAGCGAGCGCGCCACCAGCATCACCGGGCACCACAGTGCCAGGAAGCCACCCAGAAGCGCCTTGAACCAGTTCATATCGAGCTGCGGCAGCACCATCACGCCCAGCGGAATACCAGCCAATCCACCGAGCACGAACGGCAGCAGCAGGCGCAGGTTGAAGCCGCGGCGTACGGTGAACACGGCTACCAGCTGGCCAACCAGCGCGCCGAACACCGACAGCGTGGCCGCCAATCGCGGCTCCAGCCCCCACGCCCAGAACGACATCGCCACCATGCCGAAAGCGAAACCGGACAACCCCTGCACGAATCCGGCGACGATCGCACCGAGCGCGACCAGCAGATACACCGATTCCATCACCACCCTCGCTATGACCGCGCGGCTAACCTGTTGCGCCGATCTGTGCAGCGTAGTGCGCGGCGAGGTGCTCGACCAGCGCGCGCACCTTGGGGGCGAGTGCCCTGGCATGCGGATAGAGCGCGAAGTAGCGGCGCTGGCCTGCATGCCACGCTGGCAACACGCGGATCAGTCGACCGGCGCGCAGGTCTTCCTGCACGGTAAGCGCAGTGAACAGGCTGATGCCCATTCCAGCCAGTGCGGCGGCATGCAGCGCTGGCGTCGCGTCCACCCGCAGACGCTGGCCGGCCTCGATGCTGGCGCTGGCACCGCGCGGCCCCTGCAACTGCCATGGCGACATCGCAGGCGTAGGACTGAAGCCCAGCAGGGTGTGCTGCCGCAGGTCCGCGGCCTGCCGTGGCAGGCCGTGCCGGGCCAGGTAAGCAGGCGCCGCCACCAGGATGCGTGGACAACTGGCCAGTTCGCGCGCGACCAACTGGCTGTCCGGCAACGAAGCCGCGATGCGCAGCGCCAGGTCGAAGCCGCCGCCGACCACGTCGACCAGCTGGTCATCGGCAGAAAGATCCAGCGTCACCTGCGGGTAGCGCTGAAGGAATGAGGGCAGCCAGTGCGGCAACTCCTGGCTGGCAACCACCTGCGGCACGCTGATCCGCAGCGTGCCACTGGGCTGTGCCTGGCCGGCACGCGCATGCTCGTCCGCTTCCTGCAGCCGATCCAGCAGCGCTGCCGCTTCCCGGTAGTAATCGCGCCCGGCTTCGGTCAGCGACAGCCGGCGGCTGTTGCGATCGAGCAGGCGCACCTGCAGGTGTTCTTCCAGCTGCCGCAGTTGCCGCGACATCGCCGAATGGGTGGTACCCAGGCGCTCGGCGGCAGCAGTGAAGCTGCCTGCGTCGACGATGGCGCGCAGCGCACGCAGGGCGGCGAAGTGATCCATCGGCGGGCGGCTCCACGTGTCGGGGCCCACGGCATGCGGGCCCCACCAGCTTATCAAGCGCGGTCGCCGGCCTTGCGCACCGGCAGCGCCAGGATCGCGTCGGTACTCATGACATCGCCGAAGGTGTCTTCGATCTGCGCCAGCGAGGCGTCATGCAGCGCGCGATGACCGATGCGCTGGCCACCGGCCAGGTCCAGGTCGCGACTGGCGGTTGCATCGGATGACACGATCACCCGGTAACCACGCGGTGCGGCTGCGGCATCGCGGGCGGCACCGGCCACGCAGGCATGGGTCTGCAGGCCAGTGACGATCAGGGTGTCGATGCCGGCATCCTTCAGCACCTGGTCGAGCACGGCCGCCGAGTCACCGGCGAACACGCTGACGTTGTCCTTCTGCACCACGGTCTCGCCCTGGCGCGGCTGCAGATCACGATGGAAGGCGGCGTTGACGCTGCCCTGCGCGAACAGCGGCGCGCCGGCCGGCAGCACATGCTGCACGTGGATCACGCGGATGCCTTGGGCATCGGCAAATTCGACCACCCGCTTCGCCTGGCGCAGCGCCGCCACGCCATCGGGGATGACCATGCGGCCACCGGCAAAGCCCGAGGCGGCACTGGCATCGAAGTACTCGTTCTGGAAGTCGATCACCAGCACGGCGGTCCTGGCCGCATCCAACGAGGTCGCGACCGGTGCGCCCGCCATATGCCGGATGGTGGGATGCGCCGGCTCGGCGGCGGCCAGCGGGGACAGGGTCGCCATGCCGATCAGACTGGCCAGGCCAAAGGTATTGAGGTTCATCGTCGCGCTCCTGTGCGCTGGAAAGTGGACACAGGATGCGGAACGCGGCATGCACGGACCAGCCAGAAAAGCGCACATGATCTGTGCGTTTTTTGCACAGAAAGAAACCCCTGGAACGTCATGCTGTTGGTCTTGTGCACCTTAGTGAACACTTCTCCGCCGGTGCTGCGGGCCAGCCAGAAGGCGTAGCGAGGGTGCGCTACTGGTCAAAAGCACGTGACTACACCGCAGTGCCGTTCAGGCGCAGCACCCAAGCATGCTGACTGCCGACTACGACCTCGGCGTTGTTGTCGCCAGCACGCAAGGCCTGCTCCTGGCCGGACGCGAACTTCACCGGCACGCCGGCCAGGGTGTGCAGTTGCTGCGGCCCGCTCATACTTCCCCAGGTGAGCAACACGTACGGCCCGTGCAGCGAATACACCGGGGAATCGGCAGGAACAGCGAACACCTGCATCCAGCGCGCCTCACTCGGCGTGAGCCGGCGCAGCGGCGCTCCCTCGCGGCTCAGGCGGGACAATGCGCGTTGCGCGCGCGAGGCGGGCCAGAAGTAAACGGAGTACACAGCCACACCGAGCATATAGATCGCAACGGCGGCGAGGACCCACCAGGTCGTAGAGGACATGCAGGACTCCTGCGCCCGTAGCAGTTGAGGAGCGAAAACGCAGACAGGCCCGCTTCAACGGGCCTGTCGCGCATTGCATGCATCGGTATCGGTGCACATCGGGAGTCGCGTGCCGCGTCCCGCTGTGCACATCCAGACCGCTTACAGGCGGCTGGCGATCGCCTTGGCGAAGCCCATCGTGTTGCCAGTGCCGCCGAGGTCGCCGGTCAGCGAATCCTTGGCTTCCATGGTGGCCACGATGGCCTTGCGCAGGCGCTCGGCGTTTTCCGGCTGGCCGATATGGTCCAGCATCTGCGCGGCTGCCAGCAGCAGCGCGCACGGATTGGCCTTGCCCTGGCCGGCGATATCCGGCGCGGTGCCGTGCACGGCCTCGAAGATTGCCGCGTCCTTGCCGATGTTGGCACCCGGGGCCAGGCCCAGGCCGCCCACCAGGCCGGCGCACAGGTCGGAGATGATGTCGCCGAACAGGTTGGTGGTGACGATCACGTCGAACTGTTCCGGACGCATCACCAGCTGCATGCAGCAGTTGTCGACGATCATTTCCTGGAATTCGATGTCCGGGTACTGGGCGGCGACTTCACGGGCGACGTTCAGGAACAGGCCCGAGGTCGACTTGATGATGTTGGCCTTGTGCACCGCGGTGACCTTCTTGCGGCCGACACTGCGGGCCAGCTCGAAGGCATAGCGCACGATGCGCTCAGAGCCCTTGCGGGTGATACGGGTGCCGGAGAAGGCGGTCTCGCCATCGGCCGACACTTCCTGGCCTTCAGCCAGGTAGGCGCCTTCGGTGTTCTCACGAACGGTGATCAGGTCGACGTTGTCGAAACGCGACTTGGTGTTCGGGAAGGTATGGGCCGGACGCACGTTGGCGTACAGGTCGAAGTGGCGGCGCAGGCTGACGTTGATCGAGGTGAAGCCACCACCGACCGGGGTGGTCAGCGGGCTCTTCAGCGCGACCTTGTTGCGCGCGATCGATTCCAGGGTCACCGCCGGCATCAGGTCGCCGTGCTTTTCCAGGGCCACCAGGCCGGCGTCAGCGTCTTCGTACTCCAGGCCAGTCTTGAGCTGGTCGAGCACGTACAGGGTGGCGTCCATGATTTCCGGGCCAATGCCGTCGCCGCGGATGACCGTAATTTTCTGCGTCATTGATCGATGTTCCGAACAGGGGGAAAAACGCCGTCCGGACGTGCCCGGAAACGCCGGCGCAAAGGAAGTTTCACCCGCAATTATGCCTGAGCCGGGGCCGAGGTCCCAAATAGCCCATGGTCCCACTCCCCGGCTCAGGCAGAATTGCCCACGCGTTCCTCCTCTACCCCCGCCTTCGGCGCGCCCCTCCAACAAGAAGGGGCTCCTGGGTTGTTGGATCGCGGGAAAGGCCCCTCGCGGGTGCGGTAGTGCCGGCCGCTGGCCAGCAACCTCGGCCATGTCGGGTTAACGGGATGCCGGCCAGCGGCCGGCACTACCGGGAGGGCCACAGGGCCCGGTTCCCGGCCACCGCCAGGCTCAGTGCTCGTGCGCTCCGGGGGCGGCAGCACCGCCTTCGAGCTGGTCGAGGAAGTCGACCGCTCGGCGCAGGTGCGGGATGACGATGGAACCGCCGACCACCAGGCCGACCGAGAAGGTCTCGAAAAACTCTTCGCGGGTCACCCCGGCATCCTTGCACTGGGCTACGTGGTAGCTGATGCAGTCGTCGCAGCGCAGCACCATCGAGGCCACCAGGCCCAGCAGCTCCTTGGTCTTCACATCCAGCGCGCCGGCCTGGTAGGTCTGCGTGTCCAGCGCGAAGAAGCGCCGCACCACCTGGTTCGGTTCGCCCAGGATGCGCTCGTTCATGCGCTTGCGGAAGTCGGTGAACTCGGCGATGCGGTCCTTGCTGCCGTCGTCGGCCGCGCTCATGCCTGGCCCTGCCCGGCCAGCAGCGGCTCGAGCTTGCCTTCACGGTGCAGGGCCATCATGTCGTCGTAGCCGCCCACGTGGACGTCGCCGACGAAGATCTGCGGCACGCTGGTACGGCGGGTCCTGGCCATCATCTTCTCGCGCTCGACCGGGTCCAGGTCGATGCGGACCTCGGTCCACTGCTGTCCCTTGCTCTTCAGGAAGTTCTTGGCGGCCACGCAGTACGGGCAGACGGCGGTGGAATAGATGGTGATGGCGGGGGCACCGCCGGCGGTCTGGGCTGTCACGGGAAACTCCACGATGGATCGACGGTCCATATATGGTACCGGTGCGCTGGAATTTCCACGCCACGGCCGCAACACTGTGGATTAACGAATGGTTGCCCCCTGCCCTGCCACGCTTGGTGCGCCCCGCCCGAGGACCTTCTGCTTGCGAGCCCTGCTGCTGACTACCGCCGTCACCCTGGCCCTGGCCATGCCGTTGGCCCAGGCCCAGGAGAAGCTGCCCGACATCGGCTCCTCGGCCGGCGAGCTGCTGACCCCGGCGCGCCAGGCCGAGTACGGCGCGATGATGCTGCGCGAGCTGCGCAACTACGGCTACCTGCTGGACGATCCGCTGGTCAACGACTGGCTGCAGACCATGGGCACCCGGCTCGGCTCCAACAGTGACCAGCCACGCCAGCCCTACACCTTCTTCGTCATGAAGGACCGGCAGATCAATGCCTTCGCCACCCTGGGCGGCTACATCGGCGTCAATGCCGGCCTGGTGCTGACGGCCGAGCGCGAGGACGAGGTGGCGGCGGTGCTGTCGCACGAAATCGCCCACGTCACCCAGCAGCACGTACTGCGCGGGGTCGAGCGCGCCCAGCGCGACCAGATCCCGATCCTGCTCGGCATGCTGGCGGCCGTAGTGGCCGCCCAGGCCAGCAACAGTTCGTCCTCGGGCAACGCGACCATGGCCGCGATCAGCTCGGGCATGGGCCTGATGCAGCAGCGCCAGATCAACTACACCCGCTCCAACGAGTCCGAGGCCGACCGCCTCGGCATCCGCACGCTGGCGCGCAGCGGCTACGACGTGGATGCGATGGCCGGCTTCTTCGAGAGGATGTCCGCAGCAATGCGCGGCAACGAGGGCGGCTACAGCGTCCCCGAGTTCCTGCGCACGCACCCGGTCAACATCACCCGCATCAGCGAAGCCAAGGCCCGCGCCGACCAGATGAAGAAGGACACGGTGCTGCTGACCACCAGTACCCCCAGCGGTGAGCGCAAGGAACGGGTGGACCCGGCCGATCCAAGCCTGGCCGAACCGCTGCTGCGTGGAAACAACCCGTTGCTGCCCAGCAGCGTGCTGCGCATTCCGATGGGCCAGCTCAGCCGTGGCGCCAGCGGCGACTTCGATTGGGCACGCGAGCGCCTGCGCGTGCTCAGCGCGGATTCCACCGCTGAGCTGGAGCGCGAGTATGCGGACATGGCCAAACGCCAGAAGGACGGCCTCAACGATGCCCAGCGCTATGGCCAGGCCCTGGCCATGATGCGAGGCGGCCGCAGCGGCGCCACGCAGGCCCGGCAGACGCTGGCGGGCCTGCTGCAGACCCGCCAGGACAACCTGTGGCTGGCACTGGCGCTGGGTGAGGCCGAACTGCGCGCCGGGCAGACCGCCCAGGCCAACAGCCGCTTCGAGCAGCTGCTGCGCGAGCACCCCAACAGCCGCCCGGTGGCGCTGACCTATGCCGAAATCCTGAACGAACAGGGCAACCGCGAGGCCGGCCAGCGCGCTCAGGCCATGTTGCGGCCTCTGCTGTCGCAAAGTGGTAACGATCCGGTCTTCCAGCAGCGTTACGCCCGCGCCAGCGAACTGGCCGGTGACAGCGTGCGGGCCAGCGAGGCCTATGCCGAGGCAGCGTTCCTCAGCGGGCGGCCGGAACAGTCGCTGATGCAGCTGCAGGCGCTCAAGCGCAATCCGGCGCTGGACTATGTGGGGCGGGCCCGGGTGGACGCGCGCATCGAAGCGATCACCCCCACCGTGCTGGAACTGCGCCGGCAGGGCGTGCAGGACCCCGATCTGGACCGCCGCTGAGCGCTGCATGACCGGCCGATGGCACTGAGCGCGGGTTCCGGCCGGTTGGTCACAAACATGTCATCAAACCGTAGTCTACTGGCACCACTCCAGTAACCGAGCCCTACGGTGTCCTCGTGCAGAAACGCATCCTGATCGTCGACGACGAGCCCGCGATCCGTGAAATGGTCGCCTTCGCCCTGCGCAAGGGCGATTACGAACCGGTCCACGCCGGCGACGCCCGCGAGGCCCAGACCGCGATCGCCGATCGCGTTCCGGACCTGATCCTGCTGGACTGGATGCTGCCCGGCACCAGCGGCCTGGACCTTGCCCGCCGCTGGCGCAAGGAGACCCTGACCCGCGAAGTGCCGATCATCATGCTGACTGCCCGTGGCGAAGAGAACGACCGCGTCGGTGGCCTCGAAGCCGGCGTTGACGACTACGTGGTCAAACCATTCTCGGCGCGCGAACTGCTGGCCCGCATCCGCGCGGTCATGCGCCGTGCCCGCGAGGACGACGAGGACGGCAGCGTTGCGGTCGGCCCGATCCGCATCGACGGCGCCGCCCACCGCGTGTTCGCCAACGACCAGCCGGTGCCGATCGGCCCGACCGAATACCGGCTGCTGCACTTCTTCATGACCCATCCGGAACGCGTCTACACCCGCGCCCAGCTGCTGGACCATGTATGGGGCGGCAGCGTGTACGTGGAAGAGCGAACCATCGACGTGCACATCCGCCGCCTGCGCAAGACGCTGGAACCGTTCAACGCCGAGAACATGGTGCAGACCGTGCGCGGCGCTGGTTATCGCTTCTCCACGTCCACCTGAGTCTCGTCGTGGCGGCGCCGCGCACCCGCGGGTGCCGGCGCCGGCAACTCTGCTATAACCCTCGGTTCACCCCAGTGAACCGCCGCACTTCAACGACGAGATCGCAATGCCCCGCCACATCCGCTCTGCCTGGTTGAAGACCCTGGCCACTGTCGCCGCGGTACTGCTGTTCTCCGGACTGGTGGGGTGGTTCACGGGCCACCTGTGGTTGTGCATCGCACTGGGCGCGCTGGCGACCCTCACCTGGCACTACTGGCGCCTGCGAACCGTGCTGCGCCGGCTGACCGCGCGCCAGCGCTGGGACACCGCCGAGGAAGGCACCGGCGTCTGGAACGAGCTGGATCGCCTGCTGTACCGCAACCAGGTGGAGATGCGCGTGCGCAAGCGCCGCCTGCTGGACATGCTGCGCAGCTACCGCGCCGCGGCCGCCGCGCTTCCCGATGCGGTGGTGGTGCTGGATCGCAACAGCCAGCGTGTGCAGTGGTTCAACGAGGCCGCCACCGCCCTGCTCGGCCTGCACCATCCCGGCGACCTGGGTGAGGCGCTGGTTGAGCGCCTGCAGCCGATGCCGCTGGCGCACTGGCTGGCCGGCGGCCGCAATGCCGAGCCGATCCTGGATGTTCCCTCGCCGGTCGATCCGGCAATCCGCCTCAACCTGCGCCTGATTCCCTATTCGTCGGATTACTGGCTGCTGATCGCCCGCGACGTCAGCAAGCTGCTGCGCCTGGAACAGGTGCGCCGCGATTTCGTGGCCAACGTTTCACATGAGCTGCGCACGCCGCTCACCGTGGTCCACGGCTACCTGGACATGATGGACCCGGAAGATTTCCCGGGAACCGGACCGATGCTGGAAGAAATGCGCAAGCAGAGCCAGCGCATGGCCCAGCTGGTGGAAGACCTGTTGACCCTGTCGAGGCTGGAATCGCAGGAGCACAGCGAGGAGGAGACCGTGGCGATGCAGCCGATGCTGGCGACGCTGCGCCGCGAGGCCGAAGCGCACAGCCAGGGCCGCCACCAGATCAGCATCGACGACCTGGCCGGCGTCGACCTGCAGGGCTCGACCAAGGAACTGCACAGCGCGTTCTCCAACCTGGTCACCAATGCCGTGCGCTACACCCCGGCCGAGGGCCGCATCGCGGTCGAGTTCCGTCGCGAAGGCGATGGCGCGGTGCTGGCGGTACGCGACTCCGGCTATGGCATCCCGGCCAGCCACCTGCCGCGCCTGACCGAACGCTTCTACCGTGTCTCCAGCAGCCGTTCGCGCGAAAGCGGCGGTACCGGCCTGGGCCTATCCATCGTCAAGCACATCCTCGGCCTGCATCACGCACGGCTGGAGATTGAAAGCGAAGTCGGCAAGGGCTCGGTGTTCTCCTGCCATTTCGATGCCGACCACGTGCGCCCGCGCAAGTCCGCCCCCCTGACCTCCATCGAAGAATGACGCCATGAGCAGCCTCGGATCCCTCCCCCTCCCCGTGAGCCCGGACAACGATCCGTTGCGCGACCCGGCGCTGTACATCAACCGCGAACTGTCTCAGCTGGATTTCAACTTCCGCGTGCTGGCCCAGGCGATGGACCCGCAGGTGCCGCTGCTGGAGCGCCTGCGCTTCATGTGCATCTCCTGCACCAACCTCGACGAGTTCTTCGAGATCCGCGCCGCCGCGGTGCGCCATGCGCAGGAATTCGGCCTGCCACCGGCGCCGGATGGAATGAGCCCGCAGGCCATCCTCAACGCCATCCACGACCGCGCCGCGGAACTGGTGGACCAGCAATACCGCTGCTGGAACCAGACACTGCGCCCGGCATTGATGGAGGCCGGCATCGGCGTGCTCGGCCGTCACTCCTGGACGCACCGACAGAAGCGCTGGCTGCGCGCGTACTTCCGCAACGAGATCATGCCGGTGCTGTCACCGCTGGGCCTGGACCCGGTGCACCCGTTCCCGAAGATCCTCAACAAGTCGCTGAACATCGTGGTGGTGCTGAAGGGTACCGATGCGTTCGGCCGCACCGGCCACCTCGCCATCGTGCGCGCGCCACGCTCGCTGCCGCGCATCATCCAGCTGCCGGAGAAGCTCGGCGGGCCGCAGAACTTCGTGTTCCTGTCCTCGGTGCTGTCCACCTTCGTCGACGAGCTGTTCCCTGGCCTGGAAGTCCAGGGCGCCTACCAGTTCCGCGTCACGCGCAACTCCGAGCTGGTGGTGGACGAGGAAGAAGTGGAGAACCTGGCGCTGGCCCTGCGCGATGAGCTGGTCGACCGTGGCTACCGCCCGGCGGTGCGGCTGGAGATCGCCCATGACATGCCGCGCGAGATCGTGCGCACCCTGCTGCAGAATTTCGGCCTGACCGAGAACGCGGTGTACCGCATTGACGGCCCGGTCAACCTCAACCGCATCATCCAGCTGTACGACCTGATCGCACAGCCCGACCTGAAGTACCCGCCGATGACCCCGCGCACGTTGCGCGACAGCGACGGCATCTTCGAGACCACGGCCCGCCAGGACCTGCTGCTGCACCACCCGTTCGATGCCTTCACCGCCGTGCTTGACCTGATCCGGCAGGCGGCGATCGACCCCAACGTGCTGGCGATCAAGCAGACCCTGTACCGCACCGGCAAGGATTCGCTGATCGTGGACGCACTGATCCAGGCCGCACGCAACGGCAAGGACGTGACCGTGGTGGTCGAGCTGCGCGCCCGTTTCGATGAAGAAGCCAACCTCGGCCTGGCCGATCGCCTGCAGGAAGCCGGCGTGCAGGTGGTGTATGGCGTGGTCGGCTACAAGACGCACGCCAAGATGCTGCTGATCGTGCGCCGCGAGGGCCGCAAGCTGCGCCGCTACGTGCACCTGGGCACCGGCAACTACCACAGCGGCACTGCCCGGGCCTACACCGACATCAGCCTGATCACCGCCGACGCGGACATCGGCAACGACGTGCACCTGCTGTTCCAGCAGCTGTCCGGGCTGGCCTCGAAGATGAAACTCAAGCGCCTGCTGCAGTCGCCCTTCACCCTGCACACCGGCATCCTCGGCCGCATCGAACGCGAAACGCGCATCGCGGCTGCCGGGCGCCCGGCGCGGATCATCGCCAAGATGAACGCACTGAACGAACCGCAGGTGGTGCGCGCGCTGTACGCCGCCTCGCAGGCCGGTGTGCAGATCGACCTGATCATCCGTGGAGCCTGCACCCTGCGCCCCGGCGTGCCGGGCGTGTCGGACAACATCCGCGTGCGCTCGATCGTCGGCCGCTTCCTCGAGCACAGTCGCGTGTACTGGTTCGGCAACGACGGTGCACCGGAGCTTTACTGCGCCAGCGCCGACTGGCTGGAACGCAACCTGCTGCGTCGGGTCGAGACCTGCTTCCCGATCCTCGACCCGGGACTGGCCAAGCGGGTGTACCGCGAGGTCCTGCAGAACTACCTCGATGACAATCTCAACGCCTGGGACCTTGACGCCGACGGTATCTACCACAAGCGCACCCCGGCCCACGACGAAGCCCCGCATTCTGCGCAGATGGCATTGATGCAGGGGCTCTGACCCGGTAGGTGCCGACCTTGGTCGACACCCACCAACAGTCGCGCAGAACGCCGTCCCGGCAGATCGCAGAGAACTGTCGAAGGCGGGGTGGGTCCGGTTGCGGGGGCGTGAGCCGCATGGGCCCGAGGCATGCCTCGGGCGGGTTGGG